>SKPV01000123.1 GCA_007119345.1 Halovivax sp. | reverse complement strand
GGCCGCCGACGGTGGCGTCGCCCTCGACGGCCTCGTCGTCGAGCGCTCGGCCGACGGCTACCGGCTGACGACGCCCTCGCTGGAGCGCGAGGGGCTGGACGAGCCGGCGCTGCGCGACGCGCTCGCGGACGTCGCGGACCGCGCGACGAACTGGCGGTACTGGGCCCGGAGCGTCGGGGGCGAGGGAACCGCGAGGCGCGCGTTCCTCCGGTGGTGCGAGCGGGCGCCGCTGCACGCCACGGGAACGGGCACGGACGCCGCGGAGCGGCTGGCTTCGGTCCCGGCGCGCTACGACGCCCTCCGAGCGGGGATCGAGCGCCGGTGGGGCCAGCTGGTGATCACCGCCCAACTGGCCGAGGACGGCCCGCCCGGCGAGCGCGTCTACGACTGCCGACACGTGAACGACCGCGGGGTCGACGCGGCCGCGCTCGAGACGTTCGCGGACCCGCGGGTCGCACGCGAACTGGCGACGGAAGACGGGCGGGGCCGCTACCGCCCGCTGAAGACGGCGCCGACGCTCGTCGACGGCTGGCGGTTCTCGGCGCTCTCCGGGGACGAGCTGGTCGAGACGGTCGACTACTTCTACCCGGCGACGGTCGCCAACTGGCACCGCGAGCGCCTGAACGGGCTCGACGTCGACCACTGGCTCGAGACCGCCGAACGCCAGACCGGGATCTACGACGTCGTCGACGAACTTCCGCGCGAGGCGGTCGAGTGGATGGCCGAGGCCTGCTGCGTCGACTCCCAGTGTCTCCGGCGTCGCGAGTGGCACTACGAGGCGGACGACGAGCTCGGGGTCGACGGGGGCGACGAACCCTTCCCCTGCCGGGAACCCTGCTCGCTGGTGATCGCCGCCGCCCGCAAGTGGGCGATCCTCGAGTCCGAGCGCGAGCGCACGTGGACCCTCGAGCTGACGACGAGCGAGCTGAACCAGCTCGGCGAGCTCGTCGACGCCGTGGCGGACGGCCGGGTGGAGGATATCCGCGAGGCCGACGTCAACGACGGCGCGAACCGCTACCGAGCACGGTACCTCCAGGCGAAGCGCGCCGACGAGGACGGGAGCCTGCCGGCCGAACCGACCGACGAGAACGGGAGCCCGCCGGCGGAGCCGACCGACGAGGAGTGAACGCGGGACCGGAAACGGGTGCCGACCGTGCCGTCGCACTCGACGGTCCGACCGAGATCTACGGGGTGGAGCGATCGGCCTGCTCACCGCAACAGCAGGACGGCCGCGGCGACGATGCCGACGCTGACGACGCCCAGCCCCACGAGGCCCGCGGTACCGCCCACGAGGAACGCCGCGGCCAGGGCCGTCGCCAGAGCGATGCCCGCCAGACCGATCACCCCAATCGATCCCGGTGGGAACCGCTCGAGGAGCGCGTGGAGGCGCCCGCCGGCCGTTTCGAGCGCTCCCGGCGCCTCGTCTCGGGTGCGATCGGGTTTCGCGAGCGCCTCGTCGACGTCCACCCGTCGGTCCGGGCCCACGCCGCCCGAGAGCGTGACCTCGACGGTCGCGCTGTTCGCGCCGAACCCGGTGGCGAACTCCAGGTCGCCGGCGATGGGACCGTCGTGGGCGGCCACTCGGACGCCGATCGCGACCTCCTCGTCGGGTTCGACGTACGGGTTCGGCTCCTCGACGGTCACGACGTCAGCGAGCGCCGCCGTCGCCCGGCAGTGGACGTGCGCCGGTTCGCCGTGGTTCCGGAGCCGAAGCTCGAACGATCGGCCGGTCTCGACCGACGCGGGATCGACCTCGACGGTCCCGCGCCCCGAACGGTTGACGTGAACGGTGATCGGATCGGCGGTCACGGGGTCACCTCAGGCCGGAGACTCCTCGCGCATGTCCGGCGGAAGCAGGTTCGGGATCCCGTCTTCGATGGGATACTCCTCACCGCACTCGGTACAGACCAGCGTGCCCGAATCGATCTCCTCGTCGCCGGACGCGTCGCGGAGTTCGAGGTCGTGTTTGTCCATCGGACAGCAGAGGATCTCGAGGAGCGACTCCTTCATGCTCGGATAGCGGGCGCGCATCCGGCAAAAGGTTTCGGGAAGTCATCGGACGAGCGAAGGACCGTGCGGGCGGAGCGACGACGCTGCGCGCCGGCGAACGGTCCGAACCGCGGGCCTCGCCCGTCGCGCGAAATTACGATCCCTCATCGGTGGTATTTAATAGGCGTCTCCATCTAACGGTCCACCGATGGAGCCGCTGCCGCCGGCCGCGCCAACAGGGGAGCCATGACCACACCGGAGGTGACCGACCGGGTCGCGCGCCTCGGGGAGATCGCTTCGGAACTCGAGACCTGCGAGACGGTCGACGAGGTGTACGATCACGCGGTGTCCGCGTCCGCCCGCGTGCTCGCGTTCGACGCGGCGATCGTTTGCACGATCGACGACGGCCTGTTCGACCCCCGCGCGGTCAACGTGAGTCGGCTCGTTCCGGGTGAACCGCTCCCGGCGGGAGAGGGCGTCGCCGGAAAGACGGTCCGCGAATCCCGGACGGTCGTCGTCGACGACCTCGCGACCGATCCCGACGCCGCGCCCACGAGCGACGCGTTCCGCTCGGCGCTGTCGATCCCGTTCGGCGACGACGGCGTCCTGCAGTTTCTCGCGACCGAGGAGGCGGCGTTCTCGACGATCGACCGAGAGCTCGGCGAGCTGCTGGTCGCGACGCTCACGAACGCGCTGGGCCGGGTCCGGTTCGAACGGGCGGTCGAGCGCGAGCGCGACCAGTTCGCCGCGCTCTTCGAGAACGTCCCCGACGCTGCGCTCGAGTACCGCGTCGAAGACGGCGAACAGATCGTCGAGGCGGTAAACTCCTCGTTCGTTCGGGTCTTCGGCCACCACGGCGAGGACGTCGTCGGCGAGTCGGTCGCGGAAATCCTGCTCCCGCCCGGCGAGCGCGACGAACCCGAGCGGCTCTCGGTCGTCGGGGGCGAACGGCGCACCGACGTCGAGGTCGTCCGGGAGACGGCCTCGGGTCCGCGACCGTTCTTGCTGCGAAACGTGCCGATGCGGACCGACGACGAGTCGATCAAGGGCTACCTGATCTACGCCGACCTCACCGCGCTGAAGGTCCGCGAGCGCGAACTGGAGCGCAAGAACGAGCGCCTCGATCAGTTCGCGAGTATCGTCAGCCACGACCTGCGGAACCCGCTGAACGTCGCCGCGGGCTACCTCGAACTCGCGAAAGAGGAGTGCGACTGCGAGGAACTCGCGGACATCGAGCAGGCCCACCGACGGATGGAGCGGCTCATCGAGGACGTCCTCTCCCTGGCGCGCGACGGCGACGTCGACGATCCGCAACCGGTTCACCTGGGGACCGCCGTTCGGGAGGCCTGGAACAACGTGCGGACCGACGACGCATCGCTCGTCGTCGACGCCGACGCGCTGGTGGAGGCGGACGCGACCCGCTTGCTCCAGCTACTCGAGAACCTGTTCCGTAACGCGGTCGAACACGGCGGCGAGGACGTCACCGTCCGGGTCGCGGCGACGCCGGACGGGTTCGCCGTCGAGGACGACGGCCCGGGAATTCCGGCGGCTGATCGCGAGCACGTCTTCGAATCCGGGTACTCCTCGTCGGAGGAGAACACCGGACTCGGGTTGGCGATCGTCCGACAGATCGTCGACGCCCACGGCTGGGCGGTCGAGATCGGGGCCGGCCGCGGCGGCGGCGCGCGGTTCGCGTTCGACGTCGATTCGGGGGCGCTATCGGGCGAACCGCACCTGATCGACGGATTCGGGGGGAGGGAGCCGTGAGGATGTCACGGAGTTCGTCTCGACGGATCGGGGACGATTGTGGAACGATCGGCGGCGTTCGCGGAGGTGGCTCGTCGTGAACGATCACGAACTCGTCGACGTCGACGTCTCCGGGACGACCTTGCAGGCGACGGACGTCGCAAGCAACGTCGTCGCGTTCGATATCACCGGCTGGGATCGCCTCTCGGAGCCGAAATCTTTCGACGAACCGATCGATTCCACCGCCGCGGGCCGGGTTTCCGAACTGCGCTACGATCTTCGGAACTACATCGGAATCGAACGGCTGGACGGGCCCCTCGAAGACGGTCCCGACGCCAGCAACAGCCGGAACATCGCCGCCGACGAGGACGTCCGGTTCGATCTCCCAGCGGGCGAGTATTTCTGTCGACTGGAGGCCGATATCCTCACCCGACTCCGGTTCGACGGCGAGGCGACGGTCCGGAACCGCCCCTACGGTCCGCTTGTTCTCTCGTTCCCGCACCCGACGCCGGTAACGTTCGGGTTCAAGACGACCTTCGACTACCCGCGTGACGAAATCGCGGTCGAACCGACGGTCGACGGGATCGCTCGCGCGGTCTCGCACCTCTCGGCGTCCGTTCGAACAACGTCACCGGACCGAGTTCACCGGAACTACCGCGGCTATCCGCCACTGCTCGCACTCGAGGAGGAGACGCACGTCCCCGAGGTGGTCAGGGACGCTACGGCCGAGACCGGACTCGAATTGGTCGTTCCGGATCGGTTGGAGGCGGTCTTTCCGTCGGCTCCGCTCTCGTACTATCTGAGCGCCGTCGTGATCCCGGCCGACGTCGAGACGCCGGCGTTGCGAGCGCCGTCGCTCGACCTCGTACACGAATTTCCCGAGCTGCCAGCGTTCGGCCGATCGGCCGGCGAACTGCTCCGACGCACGTTCTTTCTCGACTTGCTGACGTCGTGGGTGGACGACAACGAACCGACCGTCGCCGCCCACGACCGAGTCGCCTCGGCAGGAATCGACCTCGGTCCGTACGCGGACGCGCCGATCGCCGAACGCGTCGCGGCGTACCTCGACTTCCCGGACGAGGTCGTCGACGAGGTACTTCCCGAGTGGCCCTACCGAATGACCGTCGATCCCGCGGCCGATCACGCGACCGTGCTTCCGCACCTGCTACACGATCTTGCGGCCATCGACGTTCCGGGTACCGAGAGCGGCGTTCCGGGAGCAAGAAATTTCGAACCGTCTCACCGTTCGGATCGGCCGCCGGCGGTCCGGGCGCTCACGAGTCGAAGTCGAATCGTCGGATCGATCGGGCGGGGCGCGAATCCGGAGGGATTCGAGGCGCCGCCGGTCGCGTACGAGAACCGACTCTCCTACCTCGACCAGGACGCGGACGCGCTCTCCGTGGCGATCGTTCTCGGCGACGGTGCGACCGTGGACGGGGACGCGATCGCCGCCGCGTACGTCGAACGCGACGAGCACGTCTCACCGATCGTCGACGTCGTCGAGTCGCCGACCCGGGCAGAACTGTCGGCGTTGTTCGCGGAGGGTGTCGGCTACCTCCACTTCGTGGGTGATGGCGATGGTCGGGGTCTCGCCTGCGCGGACGGCTCCCTCCGGGTGGCCGATATAGACGAGAACAACGTCCAGGTTGTTCAGCTAGACGCCCTCGACTCTCGCGCGGTTGCTGAATCGCTGATCGATCGGGGAAGTGTCGCGGCCGCGATCCGTCCGAACGCGACCCACGCGGACGGGCCGTCGACGACGATGGGCGAGCTCCTCCTGTACGGTCACTCGGTGGCCACCGCGGCGGCCTGCGGGGCGCTCGGCGACTCCGACTGTGCGGGCGCGGTTGTCGGCGACGGAAGCCACCGCTTCGTGGCGAAGTGGCGACCGACCGAGATCCAGGCGCTCGTGAACCGGGACGACGAAGTTTCCGTTTCGGTCGTGCCGTTCCCCGTCGACCCGGTCGGCGCCCACTGGGTCGGCAAACGCGACGTTCCGAAAGCGCTGCAGACGGAAACGATCCAGTTCGAACTCGATCCGACGGAGATCAGCGGGTACTTCCCGACGAACAAGGAGCCGGTCTACTTCGAGGACCGGTTCTACTGGATGGACGAGCAGGGTCAACTGATCTACCCGATCTCCTAACCGGTCCGATTTCAGGCGAACGGGTCCTCGCGCACCACCGTCTCCTCGCGGCCGGGTCCGACGCCGACGGCGTAGATGGGGACGTCGAGTTCGCCGGCGACGTACTCGAGGTACGCCCGCGCCGCTTCCGGGAGCGCGTCCCAGCCGTCCTCGGCGACGGCCGCCCAGTCGGCCTCCGGCCAGCCGTCGAACGTGCGGAGGTTGGCCTCGCAGCGGGCCCACTGCTCGGTCGTCGGGGGGACCGTCGTGAGTGTTCGCTCCTCGCCGTCTCGAGTGCGCATCGTGTAGGAGTGGCCGACCTTCACCTCGTCCAGGCCGGCCAGCGTGTCGACGTGGTTGACCACGATGGCGGTGAAGCCGCTCGTGCGCGCGGCGTGTCGGAGCATCGGGAGATCGAGCCAGCCGACGCGGCGCGGCCGGCCGGTGACGGTGCCGTACTCGCCGCCTTCGTCGCGAATGTAGGTCGCCAACTCCTCCGCGTCGTCGTCGGCTCCGGTCTCGGCGTCGTAGTCGGGGGTTTGGCCCTCGACCCCGCCGAGCTCCGTCGGCAGCGGACCGGTCCCGACCCGGGAGAGGTAGGCCTTGACGATGCCGATCACTTCGCCCTCGCCGATCACGGTCGGACCGAGGCCGGTTCCGACGGTCGCGCCGCCGGCGGTCGGATGCGAGGAGGTGACGTACGGGTAGACGCCGTGGTCGATGTCCAGGGAGGTGCCCTGGGCACCCTCGAGCATCACGGCCTCGCCGTCGTCGATCCGTTCCTGGAGGAAGGTGCCGCAGTCGACGGTCATCCCCTCCGCGGCGAGTCGCTCGCCGAACTCGCGGTAGGTCTCGAAGAGGACCTCGATGTCGAACGCGTCGCGGACCTCGCCCTCGAGGTCGATCCCGAACACCTCCGTCGCGAGGGCCCGCTTCTGGGGAACGACGTACTCGAGGCGCTCGCGAAGCACCCCGGGGTCGAGGAGGTCGCCGACGCGGACGCCGCGTCGGCCGGCCTTGTCCTCGTAGGTCGGTCCGATCCCGCGCTTGGTCGTCCCCGCGGCGAGGTCGGCCTTTTCGTCCTCTTCGACCCCGTCGATGACGCGGTGATACGGCAGGATGACGTGCGCTCGTTCGGCGACGCGCACGTCCGGCTCGAGACCGCGCTCGCGGAGCTCGTCGATCTCGTCGAACAGCGTCGCCGGGTTGACCACGCAGCCGTTGCCCAAGACGCCGACGTTCCCGCGGACGGCGCCGGACGGTACCAGCGACAGCTTGTAGGTCTCGCCGTCGTGGACCACTGTGTGTCCGGCGTTGTCGCCGCCCTGATAGCGGACCACGACGTCGGCGGCTTCGCCGTAGATGTCGACGACGCCTCCCTTCCCTTCGTCGCCGAGCTGCGCCCCGACGATAGTGACGGTCATGACAGCGACGGATTCTTGCCGGGCCGATAAACCGATTACGATCCCCCGGCCGACGGCGAATACGTCGATCCGAGGCTCGTCATCGGCATCGAGATCCGCCGGCCGACCGCCGGTCGTCCTCGCCGCTCTCCTCGCGCGAATTCCGGTCGACCGAGCCCGACTCGCTTCGACCAGAACTGTTAACTACTGCCACGACGCAGCTACATCGTACCGCCGCGCCCGCTCAGGCGAAGGGCCACCGTAACGGCCGGTTTTTTGCCATGCGAGGGTAACATTTAAAGGGTGGGCAGACAAGTTAACAAATGCCATGATAGACCGACTTGAGAAGGAAGTGGATATGCTCGAGCGTCATCTGCAGGTCCTGAAGATGGTGATCGAAAACGAGCCGATCGGGATCGTGAAGATGTCGAACGAGACGGGCTACCCCCACCACAAGGTTCGCTACTCGCTGCGCGTCCTCGAAGAGGAGAACCTCATCGAGCCCTCGAGCCAGGGCGCCATCAAGACCGAGCGGACGGCGGAGTTCGTCGACGAGCTCGACGGCAAGATCGACGCCATCGGCGAGAAGCTCGACGGTATGAAGATCGAAGACGTCGCGGAGATCGAAGGCTGATCTCGGGACCGGTCGCCGACGTGCGCTCTTTATCGCCGTAACGGGCCGTTCGCGGCCCCGATCGGCCGCTTACAGCTCCGGAACCGTCAGGTGGAAGCCGCCGCTGCGGTCTTCGACCAGACAGAGGTGATAGCCCTGCTTTCGCGAGAGGTTCACGTAGCTGAGCTTGGAGCCGCGACTCAGGAAGCCGCCGGTGGTCGCCTCCTCGGCGACTTCCAGGGCGCCCGGGTCGAAGAAGCTCGAGGTGACGACGAAGGCCGCACCCAGCTCCGGGTAGTTGGCGTTGACCGCCGAGGCGTCCGCCTCCAGCGACTCGAGCATCTCCCGCGTCGCGGGATCTCTGGAGTCGTTGCAGTTCGCGACCGCGAGCGGCGTGCCGCGCTTGTCGAAGGCGGCGACGTCGAAGGTGACCAGGTCGGGAACGTTTTCGGTGTCGTCTTCCTCCAGGGAGATCTCCGCCGATAGTTCCACGCGATCGATCCGGGGGATCACGTCGTAGAGGTCGCCGAGCGCGTCTGCGTGACCCGTGTCCCGGATCTCGAAGAGGACGGTTCCGACGAGCCACTCGACGAAGCGGTACTGCATCGTGTCCTCGACGAACTCGTCGTAGGGCTGGCCCACGACGACCGCGTCGTCGGCCTCGAACTGGGTGTGTCGCTCGAGATGGAGGTTCTGGCCCACCTCGCCGCGTCCGGCGTCGCCGTCGTGAGCGCTCGCGAGCGTCGGCTGGCTCTTCGAGCCGTACCTGACGAAGACGTTCGTCTGGTCGAGCGCCTGCTGGGGTGACAGCGACGTCCCGCCGCCGGCGCCCGCGGCCGTCGTTGCGGCGTCCGCGGTTGCCTGCCCGCGGAGCCGCTCGAGTTCCGCCTCGAGCTCTTCGATCCGGGACTGTAGCCGGTCGACCGTCGCCGACAGCTCCTGGTTCTCGGAGGCGAGCTCGTCGCGTTCCGCCTCGAGCGCTTTGCGCCGCGCGTCGAGGTCGGTGACCCGCTGGGTCAGCTGGTCGATCTTGTCCTCCCGTTCCAGCATGTCCGAGCGGAGCGCCTGTTCGCTCGACGCCACCGTCTCGGGCTTGGGTCCGGACCGCATCGACGACCGACCGTCTCCCCCCGCGCCGGCGCCCTCGGCCGAACTCGCGGATTCCGCGGATCGATCGGCCGTCGACTCGCCGCCGGTCGACGGTCGCCCGTCGCTCTCGACCGATCGACGGCGGCCCGACCGGCTCCGCGATCCGTCCTGCCGACTCCCGCTCGCGGTCCCGCGACGCGCTCGACCGCCCCGGCCGGTTCGATCCTCGTCGCCGCTCGCGTCGGGATCGATCGACGGAATCTGGCGCGTCTCTCGCCAGCGGGCCTCCTCCCGGAAGCGGGGATCGGGCTCGTCGTCGCCCCCGCTCGCGGTTCCGTCGCCCGCTTCGCCGGGCGACCCCGCGCCCTCGCGACCGGCTGCGGTCCCACCGGACGCGTCGGCGCCACCGGCGTTCGAGCGGTCGCCAGACGACTCGTCGGTCGTGATGCCAGTTTCGCCCGCCTGCGCCGGTTCGTCCTCGCTCGTCGTGATTCCCGCGTCCGCCGCCGCGGACGACGAGGTCCCGGGCCGGGACGCCTCCGCCCGGTCCGGACGCGAGCCCGACGGTTCGGTCCCCGGATCGCCGGTTGCCCCGGCGTCGGCGTCGGCGGCCGACGGATCGTCGTGGTCGCGGTCTTCGGCGTCGTCGATCACCGTCGCGGCCGACTCGGCGTCGTCCGTTTCCGGTTCGCCGACCTCGTCCCCGGCCGCTCGCGCTGGGTCGACGTCCGCCGGGGCGCTCCGCTCGGTCGGCGACCCACCGGTCCGGGTCGCGCCGTCGTCCGTTCGGTCGTTCTCCGGTGCCTCCGCCGCCTCGCGCGTCGGGGCGGCGGCGCGTTCGTTGCTCGCGGTTTCACCGCTCGCGTGTTCCGAGGCGGTTCGCGCCTCGCTGCTCGCGGCGTCGCCGCTCGCATCTCCGGAGGTACTTTCGACCTCCCTCCCCGGAATATCCGTCACTTCAACATCGACGTCGGTGACCTCGTAGATGCCGATCTCGTCGTCGGCTCGCTCGAACGCCTCCTCGCCGGTGAGGAGGCGCTCGGCGTTGCCGATGTATGCGGCGGCCATCCGTCGGCCGCCGTAGTAGACGGCGTAGTAGTCGCCGCTCAGCACCTGCTCGCTGAGCTCGATGTAGCCCGTGAACGAGCCCTGCCGGAGCTTGTGGTCGACCTCGGAGAGGGGCGTTTCGTTCGTGTAGTACTTGGCTCTGGTCTCGCCACCCTGCTCGAGCATGGCGGCGAGCAGTGGGAGCGCGGCGTCCGGCGCGTCGTACACCGTTCCGCCGGCGTCGAGGGCGTCCTCGATCGCGCCGTCGACGACGCCGACGACGCGGCCGTTCAGCATGAACAGCCACGTGCCGGCCGCCTCCACGGCGCCGGAGAACTCCCGGTCCGCGAGGGAGACGAGTTCGTCCCGGCCACCCGAGAAGGGACGCGACTCCCATCGCTCGACGCGCTCTTGCGTGCGCGGGTCCATAACCCCAACAAGCGTGAACCCGACTATAACCGTTTCGCCTAGATCTTCGCTACCGGCGACCGGATCGCCCGTCGATCCCCCGATCCGGCGACCCGTTTCTCGGGGATCGGTCTCCGCGACGGTGCGCCGTCGGTCGCTTCGAGGCGTCCGACTCGGTCGCGTCGGCGGGCGCGCGGCCGTTCACTTTTGCGGGCGTAGTCGGCAACCACTTCTGCGGGCGTAGTCGGCAACCACTTCTGCGGGCGTAGTCGGCAACGTGGTGCACTCCCGTGTCGCGCTTCGTCCGCTCAGATCTTCGACTCGGCGTCGTCGGCGAGTTCTTTCATCCGCTTGCCGATCCGACCGGCGCTCGAGAATTCGTCCTCGCTCATCGCGTTCGCGAGCGCGTTGCCGAGCACGAACACCGCGTGCTTGTGCTCGCTCTTGGACTTGTGGACGTCGTCGGGATCGACCTCGAGCTGGTGGTAGGCGTCGAAGAGGTTCTCGTCGACCTCCTCGCGCTCGGAGAAGTACTCCATGATGAGTACCAGTTCCTCGTGCAGTTCCAGGAGCTCGTCTTTGTGCATGCGGGTCCGTAGGAACGGTCACGTGTTAAGGGTTGTGCGCCCGCGTGACGGGTAGCGCGTCGACTTTCCGGCCTCCATTCGGGTCGGGCCGGGTGCGTCCGCCCGCCGGAAGCACCGGGCCAGGAGGACCACCCACCCGCCGAAGAGCGCAGCCGCGAGCGCTTCCGGCACCGCGAACCACGCCCACGGATCGGCGGCGATCGTCCGGGCGTACCCGATCCAGACGACCCACTGGGCGACCGGCGCGACGCCGACTCCGACCGAGAGCAGCCCCCACCGACGCTCGCCACCGCGGAGCGATCCCGCTCCGTACAGGAGCGCGGCTGCGGGCCCGAACCCGAACGCGGTCAGGGCGGCCGGTCCGTGGAGATCGGTCGAAACGTAGTACTCGGTGTGCTCGAGGAAGAAGACGCCGACGCTGATCGTTCCGACGATCGCGACGGCGAGCGAGACCGCTCCCGCCCGCTGGAGGGGACCGCTCGCCTCGATCCAGACGCGCCAGACGAACGGCGCGCCGACGAGCCCGCCGACGATCAGCCCGCCGTCGAAGAGCCAGAACGTCTCCGCGCCCGGTCGGCCCATGTCGGACAGCGCCCGCCCTCGCCACGTGAACGTCTCGGGAGACGCGACGAGCGTCGCGAGCAAGATCGCGCCCACCGCGATCACCGGCGCGACGAGGCCGCAGATCGTCGCCGTTCGTCGACGCCGGTTCATGGATTCCACTCAAAGTGCCGTCCTCTCAACGCAGCGGTTTCGAGAAACCGGTGAACCGGAACGATCCCCTCGAACGTTGCGATTCCCTCGAACCCAACGATCCCCTCGAACGTTGCGATTCCCTCGTATCGGAGCGACGCCCGGTCGCGCGGCCGCCCGATTCCCGTCGTTATATGGTGATCGCCCGCACATCGACGGCTATGACGGGAATCGTCTTCTTCGGCACGGAGCATCTCGCGACCGTCGTCGACTTCTACGTCGAAACCGTCGGCGCCGACGTTTGGCTCGAACAGCCCGACTGTACGGTCCTCAAGTACGACAACCAGCTGCTGGGCTTTTGCGATCGGGAGGATGCGGAGACCGAGGGAACGATCACGTTCGTCGCCGAGTCGAAGTCGGGCGTCGACGAGCGCTACGAGGCGCTCGTCGACCACGCGCGCGACCGACCGACCGAGAACGAGCGCTACCGGATCTACCACTTCTACGCGACCGATCCGGAGGGGCGGGCCGTCGAGTTCCAGACGTTCTTGCACGAGACCGAGCCGGTGTAGGTCGCGTGAGACAGGACGCCGCATCGCTCGTCCTTCGAGTTCGCTCGCGGTCGCCGGGACCGGGTTCGACGCCGCCGCTCGCGGTCGCCGGGGCCAAGTTCGTCGCCACCGCTCGCGGTCGCCTGGCCCGGATTCGTGCCGCCGCTCGCCGTCGAGTCGTCGGTCGGCACGCGGCCGCAGAACCGATCGCCGTCCGGGATTCGGTCAGTCGTCGGCCGATCCTTACTCGGTTTCGGCCGCCGCGCCGTCGGTCTCGGCCGCGCCGACGGCCGCCTCCCGCTGGCTCGCCGGGAACCAGGCCAGTTCGTGGTCCGCGGTGACCCGCACCGCGACCCGCTCGCCGAGCTCGATCCGGTCCGAGTGGTTGTGCATGCACTCGATCACGTCGCCGTCGTCGAGCTCGACGCGATAGAGGACGGTCGGACCGAGGTAGCGACGGTAGATCACCTCGCCGTCGGTCTCCTCGCCCGTCGCGGGGAAGGCGGTCACGTCGTCGGGGCGGACGAGCAGGTCGATTTCGGTCCCGTCGTACTCCTCGGCGAGTCCGCCGACGTCCGCCCGGAGGACCCGGCCGAGGGCCGTGTCGACGTGGTCGCCGCGGACCCGCCCGGAGAGGAAGCTGGCGTGGCCGAGAAAGCCCGCGACGAATCGCGACTTCGGACGCTGGAAGACCCGTTCGGGGAGGTCGACCTGCTCGATCCGGCCCTCGTTCATCACCGCGACGCGGTCGGAGATCGACAGCGCCTCCTCCTGGTCGTGGGTGACGGAGACGGCGGTGACGCCGGCGTCCTTGATGATCCGGCGCACCTCCTCGCGCATCTCCACCCGGAGGTCGACGTCGAGGTTCGAGAACGGTTCGTCGAGTAACAGCATCTCCGGTTCGGGCGCCAGCGACCGGGCCAGCGCTACGCGTTGTTGCTGGCCGCCGGAGAGCTCGTCGGGGTAGGCCTCGAGCTGGTCGCCGAGACCGACCAGTTCCAGCAACTCGGTGACTCGGGCGTCGCGTTCCGCGGCCGGTCGGTCGCGAAGGCCGAACGCGACGTTCTCGCGTGCGGTGAGGTGGGGAAACAGCGCGAACTCCTGGAAGACGACGCCGACGCCCCGCTCTTCCGGCGGGACGAATCGGCCGTTGCCGGCGACCGACTCCGCGCCCAGACGGATCTCGCCGGCGTCCGGATCCTCCAGGCCGGCGATCAGGCGCAGCGTGGTCGTCTTGCCACAGCCCGAGGGCCCGAGCAGGGTCAGGATCTCGCCCTCGCGGACGCCGAGCGAACACTCGCGAATCACGTGCTCGTCGCCGTAGGACTTTGCGACCCCGTC
This sequence comes from Halovivax sp., assembly GCA_007119345.1. Taxonomy (GTDB): domain Archaea; phylum Halobacteriota; class Halobacteria; order Halobacteriales; family Natrialbaceae; genus Halovivax. The sequence continues at coordinate 24,271 of SKPV01000123.1, read as the reverse complement.
GAGTTCGAGGACCACCGGGCCCGTCGCCGCGGCGGTCTCGCGGGCCGATTCGTCGGCCGTCGTGGTGAGGAGGTTCCCGTTCGCCATCATCTTTCCCGGCGTTCGCCGGCTCTCGTTCGATTTAGGCAGACCTAAACCCTTATAATTGCCGGTCGGTTCCGCGCCGGTGGGAATCGGCGTCGGGCGGGACGGAGCGTCCGACGGGAGGAATCTACGACGCCTCGAACGACGGCGTTTCACGAAGCGTCCGACGGCGTGAGTCCACCGCGACCGGCCGGCGGCCGGTCGGTCCGACCGCTAGAGTTCGACGCCGCCTGGGATCAGGCTGTGCTGGCGCAGAAGGCTCCCTTCGTCGTCGTAGACCAGGAACGTCCCCTTCTCGTAGCTGACGAGCTCCTCGCCGTCGACGCGGATCGTGACCTCGTAGCGGCCGTCGTCGGCGTTCGCGTCCTCGCCGTAGTCGCGAGCCGCCCTGATGAACCGGAGGACGTCGTCCGCGTCGACGTTGAGCTCGAGGATGAAGTCGCCGGTGAGGCGATCGGTGACGCTCACGACGCCCTCGGCACCGGAGCCAAGCGAACCCTGCAGTCGGAGGGCGACGTCCGTCTCGGCTCCGTCGAGGAGTTCGTCGTCGGGTCCCGTGAGGCGCTCTCGGAGGTCCGTCGCCTGGCCGTCGAAGTCGATGGTCACCGACGGTTTTCTCGGCTCTCCGTCGGTTTCGACCCAGTCGACGTTCTCGACGTCTAACGTGAAGTGTTCGCGCCTCATTCCGTACTCGTCGTTGGGTCTCCGGTGGTATGAACGTAACGCCCGCGACGGACGAAACGAACGTCGAGATGGGGGACAGCGCGGCCCTCGTCGGTCGACCGGAACGAGGGCGTCGACGATCGCTCCCGTACGGTCGGTCTCGTCAACTCGGCGGCCGTCCCCGACCTGTTCGACCGACTCGCCAGCGTCGACGAGGCGGGGATGTCGGTCATCTCGACCGTCGACCGCGTCCGGTCGGACCCGGGAGTCCTCGACGACGAACTCGAGCGCGTCGGGGACGACGCCCGGTAGGGTTCGGGCCTCGAGACGGCGCTGTGGCGCTTCGAGGGCCGGATCCGGACGGCGGGCGATCTCCAGGATGGTGACGCTCTCGCCGGAAGCGATGAACGCGAGCGGGAACCTGGCCACCGTACTCCGGATCGCCTCGCGGCAGGCGGCCGCCGACCGCCGCCTCGAGCGCGAGCGAAAGCAGGTCTTGCTCGAGTACATGGTCGTCTACGTCTCGTTCCCGGTGTTCGTCTTCATCATCGCCGTCCACGGCGGCTACCTGCTGCCGAACCTGCCGACCGACGCGGCCGCCAACGGCGACGTCGCGAACGTGAACGGCGTCGACGTCGGCGACCTCGGCGACGTAGACGGCGGTGCGTACGAGACGCCGTTCTATCACGCGACGGTTATCCAGGGGATCACCGCCGGGTTCGTCGCCGGGCGGCTCTCGACGGGCGACGTCCGCGCCGGCGCCACGCACGCCAGCATCGTGGCGGCGGTCGCCGTCCTGTTGTTCGCGTTCCTGCTCTAATCCACGGTTCCGCCGGCCGCAGACCCAATCTTCGGTCTCGCCGGCCGCGGACCCAATCCTTTTGCGACCCCGGCGCGGAGCCGCAGGTGAATCGGATGCCGCGACGCGTCGACGTCAGACACACGTACGAACGGATCGGCCCGCACTTCGCCAGGACGCGGGCGTACGCCTGGCCGGAGGTCGAGTCGTTCGTCGCCGACGCGTCCGTGGACTCGCCGGAAGCCGTCGGACTCGACCTCGGTTGTGGTAACTGTCGCCACGCCGAGACGCTCGCGACGCGCGTCGACCGGGTCGTCGGGCTGGACGCCAGTCGCAGCCTCCTCGAGGCGGGACGGACTCGGGCAGGCGACCGCGACTTCGGGGACGCGCTCACGCTCTGTCAGGGGGACGTCTCTACGCTCCCGTTTCGGGCCGACGCGGTCGACCTCGCGGTCTACGTCGCGACGCTGCACCACCTGCCGTCCCGGGACGATCGCCGGGCCAGCCTCGACGAACTCGCCCGCGTCCTCGCGCCGACGGGTCGCGGCCTCGTCAGCGCCTGGAGCACCGCCCACGACCGCTTCGAGGACCACGACGCGACGGCCGCGGAGGGGTTCGACACGACCGTCGAGTGGACGCTCCCCGACGGAGAGACCGTCGACCGCTTCTATCACATCTACGCGCCGGCCGAGTTCGAGGCCGATCTCGAGGCGAGCGGACTCGAGATCGTCGAGTGGGAACTCTCCAGCGGGAACTGCTACGCGACCGTGTCGGGACGGACGGACGTGGGCGCCGAGGCGGGGCGGTAAGTGTCCGTCGCGGCCGGTCGCGCCTCCCGGGAATTCGTCGCCGAGCGTCGGGGTCGAAAAGAGAAGTCACTTAACGGAGCACCTCCAACCGGCGGAGTGCGCGCGGATGGTCTAGTGGCAGGACCTGAGCCTTCCAAGCTCATGGCCCGGGTTCAAATCCCGGTCCGCGCATATTTTCACGCGAGCAGATTCGCGAGCGTGAAATATCGCACACGGGATTTGAATTACGGAAGGGATTTGAATTACGGAAGTCCCACGCTCGCGAGGGAAACGAGCGAGATCGTCTTCCGGTGGTTCACAATCACGGTCCGCACGTCGGGGCTGGGAGCAACACCGCGAACGACGGCGATCGAGGCCCCGGGCGGTCACCGCTCGACTTCTGTCGTCTCACTCGACGAACTGACCGCTACCGCCAGTGCGATGAGTAACGCCGCGATCAGCGTCGCGGTGATGCCGAAACCGGGTAACGTCTCCGCGCCCCCGTCGTCCGTTTCCTCGTCGGGGTCGTCGTCCGATTCGCCTACCGCCAGCGAGCCCGCCTCGACGCCGTCGACGGCGATCTCGCCCTCGGTCGCCTCGAATTCGATCTCGACCGTCCGCCGATCGCCCGGGCCGACCTCCACGGACTGGTTCCAGACGGTCTCGCCGTCGGCGGTGACGGTCAGGGTCCGGTTCGCCGGGCGATCGCCGTCGTTCTCGACGTCCACCCGGACCGTCGCGTCGTACCCGGCGCGGACCCAGTCCGCCGAGAGGGCGGCGTCGAGGAGTTCGACGCTGCCGGGTTCCTCGACGATGAGCGTGCCCGCGGTGGCGCCACTGACGGCGAGTTCGTACTCCCCGGGGTCGTCGAACGACCGCTCGAACGTGACGGTCTCGGTTTCGTTCGCGCCGACGGTGACGTTTCGCGCGTCCTCGACCTCGCCGTCCACTTCGAGCTCGGCCGTCTCCGTCCCCTCGGCGTCGCCTTCGTTCGCGACCGTGGCGGACACCTCGACGGTCCCGTTGCGCTCGATCGTCGGCCCCTCGCTCAGGCTCGCGTCCTCGACGACGAGGTCGGGTTCCGCCTCCTCGACGGTGAGCGTACCGGCTTCCGTGCCGCTCACGCCGATCTCGTACTCGCCGGGGTCGTCGAACGACAGAACGAACCTGACGGTCTCGGTGGCGTTGGCGTCGACGGTGACGTTGCGCTCGGCTTCGACGTCGCCGTCGACTTCCAGCTCGGCCGAGTACGTCCGCTCCTCGTCGTCGTCGTTCGCGACGGTGGCGGACACCTCGACGAATTCGCCCGGTTCGACAACGTCGTCGCTCAGCGTCGCGTCCGTCACGTCGGCGTCGCTCTCGTTCGCGGCGGCGATTCCCGGGTCGCCCGCCGACGCCACGACCAATGCGAAGGCGACGACCAGAAGGATCGCGACGACCGCTTTCACGCGCATATCGACACCTGTTGTGCGTCGTTGAAATTGTTAGGCGGGATGAAATCGGAAGGAGGGAACGAGTAGCGACTCCCTGTTATCCGAACCGGGACGGAACTCGGACTCAATCATCCGAGCCGGGACGGAACTCGGGCTCGATCACCCGAACCGGCGCCAGCTACCGGATATTCGAATCTCGATCGTGTATCGCACCGGGTCCCGGCCTCTCGTCCGTCCGTCGGACCGGACCGGATCGCCGTTCGCGCTATTCGGGGCCGTCGTCGTCCCCGCCGTCGGTTTCGTCCGATTCGGCGTCATCCGACTCCGCGTCGGGATCGTCGAGGTAGATCTGTACCGGTTGCTCACCCGAACGGTCGACGTAGTCGGCCAGCGTCGCGTTTCGTCCGGCGCGATCGTCTGGTTCGGAGGCGACCGCCGCGAACCCGTAGCCGATCGCGTAGCCGGCCGAGGCCCCGATCGCCGCGCCGATTCCTGCGCCGACCGGGCCGCCTCTCGCCCCGACCACCGCGCCGGCGACGCCACCGACGAACGCGAGCCGTTCGGGATCGCGTTCCACGCCACCTGCCGGTTCGACCCGGCCCGTCTCGTCGCCGCGATCGTTGTGTGTCATACGATACCGTTTGTTCCCCGGGGCCTATAGGATGTGCGGGTAGGTGTCGTTCTTCGGGATACCACACGACCACTCTAGCGTAGTTGTCGTCGCCCCCGGGGCGATTCTCGGAGCAGTGGATGGTGCCTCTCGGAGTCAGTAAACCGGGACGACCGTGACGCCGCGCTCGCGCAACTGTTCGACGATCGGCCGCGGCGTGCGTCGGAAGCCGATGCTCCAGGGCGCCTCGCCGTCGACCACGAGGGAGTCGGCGTCGACCGCCTCGACGTAGTCGACGAGTTCGTCGACGGGGCGGCCGACGAGGCCCACCGCCTCGAACTCGTCGAAGGCGGTTACGGCGATCCGCTCCGCCTTTCGCGCGCACAGCTCTTCCATCGTCGTGACGCCGGTCGGGAGTCCGAACGCGTCGGCGACGGCGAGTTCCAGCGCCGCGTACCGTCCGAGCGCCAGCAGGTAGAGGACGTGCACCGTCGCGTCGAGTTCGTCCGCTCGCCGCGCCGCCTCGATGACGACCTCCTCGGCGTTGGTGGTGGCGCTGACCACCGCCACGACGACCATACCGGTCGTACGATTCCGAAGGCCGAAAAGCCGTGCCACCTCGTTCGATTCGGCCGGCGCCTCTCGGCGTCGAACGGCGCCCGCCGACCGTTCGAAAGCCGGGCCGATCGGCGGAACGTGCTCACTCGCGAAAATCGTTCCTCGCCCGGCGTGAGCCGACGCGGCCGCTCGACGGCCCGACATCCGAGCCCGAGAATCGTTCGTCGCGAGTCGTCGAACGTGTCGGGAGTCGGCGGAGCGTGAGTCGGCGACGAGACCGTTCGGTCGGAACGAGCGGTCGCGAGCGCACGCCGTCTATCGTCGGGCGCGGGGAGTTGTGTCGGGCGCGGGGAGTTGTGTCGGGCGCGGGGAGTTACGGGAACCGTCGATCAGGCGTCGTTCATCCGTTGGCTGTCCCGGCGGCCACAGCGCTGACACTCGGTCACGCGGTACGGCTCGCGGGAGAATGCCGCGTTCTCGGATTTTGCACTTTCCGTCCGGAGCTGGACGGACACCTCGTGGAGCGTGTCGAGTTCGCACTCCTCGCAGTGCTCCGTCAGCCCCCCGAACGAGTCGTCAGTGGTAGCCATGCTACAGTTTCGTTTACTTCGAGTATTTATAACCTTTCATTCGATACTTTACTGGCCGAACGAAGTGACTGTTGTAACGGGCGAACGGTCCGTCCTCGCATATCTCGAGGCAGCGATCGACCGATCACCAGACGACGAATGCCGTAGCTGGAGAGACGGGTGCGGACGCAGCGGACCGACCCGATCGATAGCGGAGAGGATTCGACAGACGGTGTGGCCGATTCGCCCGCCGAATGCGCTCGACCCAACTCTCGTGAGGCGTCGGAAACCGTCCGCCCTCGGAGATTGAGGGCTGTGCTAACATTTGACTATGACTATATACGGACTTCTCGTAGCGTCGACTATGCAGGCGATCCGACCGCCCCGGTTCGAGAACGAACGACAGGAACGCCTCTACAACTACGTCGAGCGAAACGGATCCGTCGACCGTCGCGAGCTCGCCGACGTCATCTCGACGGACGAGACGGCGCTCCGAGAGTCGCTGTCGGCCCTGCGCGAGGAGGGGTTGCTCGAGACCCACGACGGACGGGTTCGACTGTCGATCGACATCGGTGACGAGGTCGCCCACGAGGTCGAGGAGTTCGCCTACACGATCCGTCCGGCGAGGCAATCCGACCTCGGCGGATTGGTCGGGACGATGCGGGCGGTGTCGGAGGAAGCCGAGTATCTCGTCGCCGAGACGGTCGTGGACATGCTCGATCACGAGAAGGTGGTCTTCAGAAACAACGACCTGTCGTCGCGGGTCTTCTTCGTCGCCACGGTCGACGACGAGGTGGTCGGCTGGGTTCACCTGGAGTCGCCGAACTTCGCGAAGTTGCGCCACACCGCCGAGTTGACCATGGGCGTCCGCCCCGAGTGCCGCGGACGCGGCATCGGGAGCAACCTGATGGAACGCGGTCTGCACTGGGCCGAGGCGAACGGGTACGAGAAGGTCTATCAGAGCATCCCGGCGACCAACCAGGACGCCATTCGCTTCCTCGAGGACCACCGCTGGGAGACGGAGGCAATCCGCCGGGCCCACTTCAAGATCGACGACCAGTACGTCGCCGAGCAGATGATGGCCGTCATGCTCGGGTGATCGCGGGGGAACCCCGGATTTTCACGACCGTCCGGCGACGGAGGGGCGGCTGGTGGGTCGTCCCGGTCCGGCGGGTGACCGTCGTCGTCACTCGACGAAACGCAGATTGATGGGCCGGTTCGAGACGTCGGCCAGCACGGCGAAGACGAGTCCCAGCACCAGACCGAAGAGCGTGTGTCCGAGGAGGCTCTCGACGGCGATCGCCGGGAAGTCGCCCGCGGCGGCGGTTCCGATGGCGTCGACCCAGACCGGCAGGACGAGCAGCGGGAGTATCGCCCAGACCGCGAGGCCGAAGACGAATCCGGCGGCGACGATCCGGAGCGCCAGGCCGGTCTCGGAGACGGCCTCCGTCTCCACGTCGGTGCGCACGATCCCCAGGACGGCCGGCCGAGTCACCAGGAAGCCGAAGACGACGCCCAGCGCCGCCCCGTGCAGAACGTGGAGACTCATTCCGAGCGCCGTGGACGAGTCGAACCCGTAAATTCCGGGGACCGCCGCCTCCAGCACGCCCGGGTCGAACGCCCACATCAGGAGGCCGAACGCCGCGGCGCCGATCGCGCCCCCGACCGCGCCGCCGATCGCCCAGCCGACGGTGCCGCCGAGACCGAACCCCGGATCCGTTTCGGTACCCATATCGACGGCCCTACCGGAGGCGGAAGGAAAAGCGTTTTACTGGCAGTCGGCAGGTATCTCGGGGCCGAGGTGGGGGAGGGTGTGGCGAGACCGGGGTGAGGGCGGGCGTATCGAGGCCGAGGTGAGGGCGGGTGTGTCGGGGCCGAGATGAGGCAGGATGTGTCGGGGCCGAGGTGAGAGCGGGCGTATCGGGGCTCAGGTGAGGGACGGTGTGTCGAAGTCGAGGTGAGGGCGGGCGTACCGGGGCCGAGGTGAGAGCGGTCGCCGGCGACCTCCCCGAGAGGTGCGACGCCAACCCTTACGACGACCGGCCCGTACGACCCCGCGTGGAGTACGAACTGATCGGCTGGCCGGCAGACGGGCCGACGCTCCGACTGGACCACGAGCGATTCGCCTACGCCGGCAAGTTCGTGATGTCCTCGACCGGGAAGGCCGTCGCGCGCGACGGCGGCGACGTCGTCGCCGCGGTGGCGTTCAACGCCGATCGGACGGACGAGGACGTGCTATGGCTCCGGTACGTGACGGTGAGGGCCGACCGACGCGGCGACGGGCTCGGCCCCCGGCTGTGCGAGCTCGTTCGCGACCGGGCGAGAGAGCGAGGGTACGAGCGCCTCCGCATCGCGGTGAACAACCCCTTCGCCTACGAGGCGCTCCACCGCGTCGGCTTCGGCTTCACCGGCGAGGAGACCGGGATCGCGGAACTCGTCCTCGAGTACCCCGCGCCCGAGGACGCCGACGAGCGCTACGTCGACGGGCTCGATCGCTACGACGATCGCGATCTCACGGCGGACGAACGAGCGTTCGTCGCGGAGCGCCGGGATCGCGGTCCCCCGGATCCGGTCGACGGTCTCGAGACGGGCGACGATGCGGGTTGATACCCGGTCACCGTCTCGGAAGCCAACGATTCAAAACCCGTTGCCCCCAATAGGGCGGTGATGGGAAACGCAGCGCTCAGGGACATCGCCGCAATCGAGGAGATCCCGTTCGACGACCTCGCGGGCTCGGTCGTGGCCGTCGACGCCCACAACTGGCTCTACCGGTACCTGACGACGACGGTGAAGTGGACGAGCGACGACGTCTACACCACCGCGGACGGCACGGAGGTGGCGAACCTGGTCGGCATCGTCCAGGGACTGCCCAAGTTCTTCGAGCACGACGTGACGCCGGTGATGGTCTTCGACGGCGGCCCCTCGGAGCTCAAAGCCGACGAGATCGAGGCCCGTCGCGAGCAGCGGGCGACCTACGAGGAGCAACTCGAAGTCGCCCGGGAGGAGGGCGACGAGGTCGCCATCGCCCAGCTCGAGTCGCGCACGCAGCGGCTGACGCCGACGATCCAGGAGACGAGCCGCGAGCTCCTCCGGCTGCTCGACGTCCCGATCGTCGAGGCGCCCGCCGAGGGCGAGGCGCAGGCCGCGCACATGGTCCGGCGCGGCGACGCCGACTACGTCGGTTCGGAGGACTACGACGCGCTCCTGTTCGGCGCGCCCAGGACGCTCCGCCAGCTGACCAGCAAGGGCGATCCGGAGTTGATGGACCTCGAGGCGACCCTCGCCGAGCACGAGCTCACGCTGGAACAGTTGATCGACGTCGCCATCCTCGTGGGCACGGACTTCAACGAGGGCGTCGACGGCGTCGGCCCGAAGACGGCGCTGAAGCTGATCCGGGAGCACGGCGACCTCTGGAGCGCGCTCGAAGCTCGCGGCGCTCACGTCGAGCACGGCGATCGCGTCCGCCAGCTCTTTCGCGATCCGAACGTCACCGACGAGTACGAGTTCGACGCGGACGTCGTCCCCGACGTCGAGGCGGCGCTCGCATACGTCTGCGAGGAGTGGGAGGTCGCGGACGACGAAGTCGCTCGCGGCTTCGAGCGTATCGAGGAGTCTCTCACCCAGACGGGGCTCGACCGCTGGACCTGAACGAACCAACCCTCCCGGCGCTCCTCATCGGTACGGTCGGTCGACGGCCTCGGCCACCAACTCGGCGTACGTCAACCCGACCGCTTCGCGGTAGCCGCCGATCGAGGAGAGGTAGCCCGCGCCGACGGTCGCTTTCATCGCCTTCGCGGCCCGACCCGTGAGGATCATCGGTCCGACCTTCGCGACGGCGTCGTCGCCGACGCTGACGAGCCAGCCCGGCGACCGAAAGCGAAAGTGCTCCAGGTGCGCCTCGATCTCCTCCGATCCCGGCCGCCCGCGTTCGAGGACCGTCGCGACGTTCTTCGCGACCGTCCGGGCCTCGCGAACCGCCGACTGCGCGCTCGCCGGGACGGTCTCGCCGTCGTCGTCGATCACCCGGGCGGCGTCCCCGCAGACGAACGTTCGCTCGTCGAGCCGGAGGTCGGCGTTCACGGTGGGGCGATCCCCGGCGAGCGCGTCGGATCCGCGGATCCCGCCCGTCCAGACCAGCTGATCGAAGGGGATCGATCCGCCGCCCTCGACGCGGATCGCGCCCTCGTCCGCGCCCGTCACCGTCGTCCCCGTCCGGATCTCGACCCCGAGGCGCTCGAGCGATCGGCGTACGGCGCGCTGGAACCGCGGGGAGAAGCCGGGCGCGACCGCGTCCAGCCTCTCCAGAATCGTCACGGTCGTTCGATCGGCGACGCCCTCCTCGCGTGCGAGTTCGGCGAGTTCGCCGGCCACCTGGACGCCGGAGAGGCCCGCGCCGCCGACGACGATCCGCGGCTCGTCCGTTTCGATCGCGTCGAAGAACTCGCGACGGATCTGCCGTGCGTGAGCCAATCGCTTCAACGGGGTCGCCCGCTCTCGGACGTCCGCGAGACCGTGGAAGGCCGTTTCGGCGCCCAGACAGACGACGGCCACGTCGTAAGAGAGCGTTCCGGACGAGAGGTCGACGGTCCGCGTCTCCCGGTCGATCCCCTCGACGGTCGCCACCTCGACCGTCGCTCGATCGACAACGTCCGTCAACGAGACCGTTATCTCGTTCGCCAGCGCCGGTCGCCGGACGACTCGGTGGAGTTCGTGCTGGACGAGGTGGTCCGGCGACTCGTCGACCAGCGTAATCTCGACGTCCGCGGGCAACCGGCGCTCGAGCAGCCGCGTCAACGTCACCCCGGCGTAACCCGCGCCGAGTACGGCGACGTGCATGGACCCGGATACGGACCGGACGGGTATAGGTGTGGTCCGGCGGGGGATCGGTGCTCGCCGATCTCGTCGCTCGACCCGCCCGGCGGTAGACCGCGACGACCGGGCTTCGAATCGTCGACCGTCCGCGTCCGAGCGCGTCACTTGAAAACTGTGAACTTGTCCTTCTTGCGCTCGTCGAGCTCGTCCACCTCCGCCCGGAGTTCCGCCACCTCGGCCTCCAGTGAACTCACCACGCTCACCAGCTGCTCTCCGTCCGTCGCCTCGGACCATTCGACCGGGGTGCCGACGCGTGCGTTCAGCGCCGCGTTGACGTTCTCGATACACTCCTCGAGCTCGGAGATCTCCTCGGCGAGGTCGTCGACGCGGTCGTGGAGGTGGTTGACCTGCGTGCTGAGCTGTTCTACGTCGCTCGTCACCGGGGCGTTGTAGCGTTCGAACAGCCCGGATTCGACGTGCGATCTAGCCGTCGGCGTGAGTACGTGAACTTTCGGCGGCGTCCGAGATCCGTTCGAATCGCCCGTTCGAACCGAGATCAGCCCGTAATCGTCGAGTTTGTTTCGCCGATACGCGACCTGGCTGTTGGTCAATCCGGTCACGTTCCGAATTTCCGACGTCGTAGCCGCGTCGTCGTGCTCGGCGATCGCCCGGAGCATGTCGATACTCTTCGCGTCGAGGTCCTCGAGCACCTGTTGTAGGGTCGTGATGGGCAACCAACTCCACCGACTGATTGTCTCGAAACCCTATAGAACTACTGGAATTTGCAGCATACACGCTACCCCCCCTGCAAACGCCCTATAGAGCGGCATTTATTGTTGGATTGATTGTATGTATGCACAACTATCAGTAAAACCGTTCGTCTCGGCGTGGACGATACTGCCGATATATCAGTCGAGTGTTCGTCGGTGTGAACTGCCCCAAAGGTCAGACGATGTCGAACGAATACACAACATCCAGGTGCTTTGCATTGCTCGCGAATCAACGACGTCGGTACGCTCTCCAGACGCTGGCGAAGTGCGAGGCGACCGTTCAGATCGAGGAGTTGGTCGAGCGGACCGCGAAACGGGAGTTCGAGCGGCCGTCGGCCGAGGAGTTGCGCGCCCTTCGGATCGCCCTCGTTCACAATCACCTCCCGCGACTGGAAGAGGCCGGGATCGTGACCTACGACGCGACGAACGGGATCGTGCGCCTGCTCCCGCGCGCGGACACCCTCGTCAGCGCGCTCGGCCGGTCGACCGACGGAGACTCCACGCTTCCCGTTCAGGAGCTCTCCGATACCCGTTTTTCGGCTTAAGAACGAGCGGTGACCGGTGAACCGCGGGCGGTTTCTGACACCGTGGACCGACCAGCGTCGATGGCGGGCGCCGTTCGATGGAGAGTGCCGAGCAGGAGCGTCTCGATCGTCGTTAAGGACGGGCTCTGCGAGACGAGCCGGCGAAGCTGACACCGTTTCGGGAGGTTTCGGCGGAAACGGTCCGCGCTAGAACAGGTGGTCGTCCTCGTCCTCGAGCAGGCGGGCGGGACCGCCGACGCTCCAGGTGGTCGTCGAGACGCCGGTCTCGGCGATGGCCTCCTCGACGGTTTCGGCGTGCTCCTCGGTGGTGTTGACGTAGACGCTGGCGCCGGTGTCCGTCGAGAAGTACGCCGGGATGTCCTCCTCCTCGCGGAGTTCGCGCACGGTGTTGAAGACGGCGAGGGTGGCGGGCTGCCAGTAGACCCAGCCCGCGGGACCGGTCATCGTGGTCGCGGCGAGGCTGAGGGAGTCACGTTCGGCCAGCTCGAACGTCCGGTCGAACTCGTCGTTCCTGAGGGCGTCGCGCATCTCGGCGAGCTGGTCGTGGACGTGCGCGCGGCGGGCCTCGAACATGTGACTGTCGGCGGCCTCCGCGTGTGCGTCGTCGGTGTTCTTGTGGTAGGGGACGAGGGCGACGACGATCTTCAGGTCCTCGTGCAGCGACGTCGGGATGCGTCGGGATCGGCAGTCGTCGTCGTTGAGGCCGTCGTGGAGCTGGGAGAAGGCGCCGGTGACCGAGCGAGCGGCGGAGGCGGAGCCGACGCGGGCGATGGTCGACACCTCGGCGGGGGAGGCGTCGAGTTCGGCGGCCTCGGCCAGCGCGGTCGCGGCCGCGGCGAAGCCGGAAGACGACGAGCCCAGCCCGACGTTCGAGGGGAAGCTGTTCTCGCTCTCGATCCGACAGGGGTAGACCGTGTGGGCGGCGTCCGACATCCCGCGGGCCTTCTCGACGACGCGTTCGAGTCGATCGAACGCCGACCCGTCGAGTTCCTCGCCGTCGACCACGTAGACGTCCTCGTCGTGGTCCATGGAGAACTCCACCGTCGTGCGGGTGTGGCTCGGTGCCGTGCAGACGCTGATACTATCGTGGTAGGGGAGACGTTCCAGGTCGTCGCGCAGCCCGTGGTACTTCACGAGCCCCTGAATCGGGTGGGCCATCGCCGTCGCTTTCATACCCCCACAGGTGCGCGTTGCCCGCATAAAGGTCACGGCTCGACGGAACGCCGCCGGTCGATTGCCGTCGGCGACCAGGGTCCGCGATCGCTCGGTCTGCGTGGACGACGGATCGGCTGGCGACCCGACGGATCCCGCTAACCTACCGGTCGGCCCGCTCGGTTATCGACTGCCGGAGGAACTCCTGAAACCGCTCGACGTCCTCGAGGTCTCGCTCCAGGGTCGTGACGGCTTCGACGGTCGACGACCTGAGGGACTCGATCTCGTCCGATACCTCCGTCTCGGCGCGATGGATCTCCGTTTCGAGTTCCGACTCCACCCTCGCGGTCTCCCTGGCCGCGCGTTTGCCGACCGTCTCGAGGCCCGACTCGATCCGTCCGCAGCGCCGATCGACGCGCGCGTCGAGCGACGAGAGCCGGTCCTCGACCGCGTTCAGCGACGTCTCCAGCCGGTCGATTCTTTCCGCCAGGATCTCGACGTCGGTCCCGCCAGCCGTCGCGGACCCGGCGTCCTCGACGCCGTCGCGGAGGTCGTCGATCTCGCCTTCGAGCGCTCGGACTCGGTCGGCGACCTCCACGACGTCCGTTTCGGCGGCTCCGGTTCGTCGCTCGTCCACCGAATCCTCGACGTCGAGCGCGCGTCGCAACGCGGCGGTCCGCGCCCCGCCCTGATCCGCCTTCAATACGGCCAGCAGCGCTTCGAGGACCGCGTCACCGGTCACGTCGCGGTCGTCGGTCGTGGTGTGAATCGATCGGGTCATGGTTTCGAGGTCCGACCGCGTCTTCGCGCCAGCGTCGCGCGCGGACGCGGCCGGTTTCTGGGTTGGTTTGAGGTAACGCCGAACACGTATAATCCTATCTTATAGCCGCTGATAGTTACGTCGGCTTCAGCCGGCACCAAAACTGTGGGGCGCGGTCCCGGGCCTCGCCGTCGGCGCGATCGGCCGCGGGCTGGGGTTCGGACGCGGGCCCGGGGGCCTCGGAACCGGCGTCGATCGCCGGGGCGACCGCCGGCGCCAATCGAACCCCTCAAATGGGTCGTGCCGAAAGGCTCGAGTCGATGGGAAACCCGCACGACGATCGCACGGAGCAGGCGGCCGCGGTGGTCGAACGCCTGGAAGAGGAGTACCCGGACTCGACGATCTCGCTGCGGTACTCGAACCGACTCGAACTGTTGATCGCGGTGATCCTCTCGGCGCAGTGCACCGACGAGCGGGTCAATACGGAGACCGCACAGCTCTTCGAGACCTACGAGTCCGCAGCGGACTACGCGAACGCTCCCCAGGAGGAGCTGGCGAAGGCGCTCTCGTCGATCAACTTCTACAACAACAAGGCGGGCTACATTCGGGAAGCCTGCGTAATTATCGTTGAGGAACACGACGGCGAGGTGCCGGACACGATGGCGGAGCTGACCGACCTCCCGGGCGTGGGCCGGAAGACGGCCAACGTCGTGCTCCAGCACGGTCACGACGTCGTCGAGGGGATCGTGGTGGACACGCACGTGCAGCGGCTCTCGCGTCGATTGGGGTTGACCGAGGAGGAGCGCCCCGAGGCGATCGAGCGCGACCTGGTCGAGATCGTGCCCGAGCGCCACTGGGTTCAGTTCACGCACCTCCTGATCGACCACGGTCGTGCGGTCTGTTCGGCCCGAAACCCCGACTGCGAGTCCTGCGTGCTGGCGGACCGCTGCCCGTCCGAGCGGGGTGACAGCGAGGTCGACCTCGCCTCCGGCGAGCCCTGGAAGTGATCGCGTCGGCCGCTTCGCCGCCCGAACGCCGTCGGACACGGCCGGGGGAAACGCAAGCCCAAGCCCTTTTCTCGTGACCGCGATAGCGCCCCCGGTGATCGCGATGGTGAACGAAAAGGACGAACACGGACTCGACGGGCACCCGGCCGAGGCGGCCGAATCGCCCGAAGACGACGAAGACGACCCCGAGGAGGATCCGGAGCTGCGCGACGCCCAGCAGGAGGCCAAAGAGGCTCAACAGGAGGAAGACCGACGTCAGGACATCGAGAACGCCTCCCAGGACCGGGAGACGGACGCGCTGGAGCACGCGAATCCGAACTATCACCGGGACGAGCCACCCGAGGACAGTTGAGGAACCCGCCGAGCCTCCGTCGCGTCCCACGATCCGACCCGTAGCCGCGCCGACCCCGATCATTTTCCGCCGACGAGGCGTGCGAGCGTCGCCGTGTGACGTCGGGCGAATCGGGAACTCCGGCTTCGCTGAAGGCCGTCGGATAGAACCGAGCTCGCCGGTTTCGCCGAGTCTCGTCGGACAGACCGGAGCGCCCGTTTCGATACGCGTCGGCGACGGAACCGGAGCGCCGGCTCGCCTACCCGTCGACGCACAGGAGCGTAAGGCTCGGTCCGGCATCGATCGTGACCCGCTGGCCCGCGTCGATCGATTCGCGGACTCGCCCGTCGACCTGTAGCGAGACGGCGCTCTCGTCGCGTTCGACGGTAACCGTCAGATCGTCGGGGGCGACCACCCACCGTTCCCGGTCGGTCACGAACGGCGAGATCGGGACGACGGCGACCGCCTCGACCGACGCGCCGAGCGTCGGGCCGCCGACGGTGCGGGCGTAGCCGCGGCTGCCCGCCGGCGTCGCGACAACCACGCCGTCGGCGCGCACGTTCGCCAGTCGTTCGTTCGCGGCCCGCACGTCGAACGCCGAGATCTTCCCGGGCTCGGCCGTGACGAGCGCCACGTCGAAGACGGCCCGCATCGCGGTCCCGTCGACGACCACCGTCAGCGTGGCCGCCTCGCGCTCCGACCCGCCCTTCCGGAGCAGCGTCACGAGGGTGTCCGCCGCGCGCGCTCGAGGCGTCGACGAGACGCCGCGCTCGCAGTCGACGGCGAGGATGGGTACGTCGACGCTCCGGCGCGCGACGGCCGCGAGCGCCTTGTCGCCGACGGTGACCGCGAGGACCGGCTCCCGATCGAGGACGTCGTCGGGCCCGCCGGCGTGCAATGCGACGCCCTCGGCGTCGGCGACGCGGCGCAGCCCGTCCATCGACGGCGGGTCCTCGCCCACGAGGCCGACGACCGCGTCGTCGCACTCTGACGCGACGGGATCCATGGATCCCGGTTCCCTCGCTCGAACCAAAAGGGTGCCGGGGGACGGGGCCGATCGCCGACGTCCTCGTCCTCGAGCGTCGATCGAACCGTGGGGCCGGCCGGAGGCGGATCGAACCGTGGGGCCGGCCGGAGACGGATCGCTCGCCGCGTCGGGATCGCCGCGAGCGCCGGGACCAGCGCGTGTCAGCTTGTGGGAGCGCCCACGACGACTCGATGTGCCGTCCTCGATCGGCGGGGATCGCTCGTCGTCCGTCCTCGATCGGCGGCGACGGACCGTCTTCCCGTCCGCGATCGCCGCCCGCCGCTCACCGTGCGGTCGTCGACCGGCTGCGGGACGGGAACTGAATCTTTTTCACCCCGCTCTGTGACCCATCCTGTATGCGGGAGACGCTTGCGGAGTGGCGGCCGGCCGTCGACGCGGCGATCGCCGACGTCCTCCCACGAGAGATCGACGCCGACTACCTCCGGTCGTACTTCGGCGACCCCACCTACGAGTACGACCCGGAGGGGATCCAGCGGGCGCTCTCGGATCCGATCTGGGCCCTGCTGGACCGCGGGGGAAAGCGCTGGCGGGCGGTCCTGTTTTTGGTGTTCGTGGAAGCCTTCGGCGAGGATCCGGAGGCCTACCTCCCGTACGCGACGATCCCGGAGATCCTGCACAACGGGACCATCATCGTCGACGACGTCGAGGACGAGGCCGAGAAGCGCCGCGGCGAGCCCGCGTTGCACCACGTATACGGCCAGGACGTCGCGCTCAACGCCGGCAACGCGATGTACTTCCTGCCGCTGAAGATCATCACCCACGATCCGGGGAACCTGCCCGCGGAGCGTCGGCTCGCGGCCTACGAGATGCTGATGCACGAACTCAACCGGACCCACCTCGGGCAGGGCATGGACATCTGCTGGCACAACGAAACCGAGACGCGCGTCACCCCCGAGCAGTACCTCGAGATGTGCGCCTGCAAGACGGGCTGTCTCGGCCGCATCGTCGCCCGGCTCGCCGCGATCGTCACCGACCAGCCGGACGACATCGAACACCACGCCGCCGAGTACGCCGAGACCGTCGCGGTCGCCTTCCAGATCGGCGACGACGTCCTCGACGTCGAGCACTCCCTGGGCCGGGCCGGCGACTTCGGCAAGGCCTTCGGCAACGACATCCGCGAGGGCAAGCGAACGCTGCTCGTCCTGCGGGCCATCGAGGAGAGCGACCCCGAGGACGCCCGCCGACTGGAGGAGATCGTCGCCGCCGACGAGAACACCGACGAGGAGATCCGCGAGGCGCTGACGATCATCGAGGAGTCGGGCAGCATCGAGTACGCCCGCGAGCGGGCCCTGGAGATGGCCGATCGGGCGCGCGAACACGTCGACGAGATGGACCTCCCCGACGAACAGGTCGAGAAGCTGGGTTCGTTCGCCGATTTCGTCGTCGAGCGGGACGTCTGAGGACCGCGAGCGGACCGACCGTCAGCCGCCGAATCGAAACGGTATAATTCCAACCCGGTAAATCCGTAATCGATGTCGGCCGACGGCGAATCCGGCGAGCGGACTGTCGCGGAGTTGAACCGCGCGGAGTTCTACGAGGTCGTCCGCGCCGCCGTCACGGACGCGATCGTCGTCGTTCTCATCACCGTCGCGATCCTCGCGATCGCGCTGTTCTTCGTGCTGGGCGGACTGTCGAACCTTCCCGCCGCCTCACGGCCGTTCGAATACGCGGGCATCGCCGCTCTCCTCGCGTTCGGTTCGTTCCTGGCGGCCGGCGGACTGGGCTACGTCTCGCTCTGTCGCGACTGATATCGTCGATCGGGAGGCGTCGGGGCCGACGGTTGCGCGTCGGCGGCGCCGCCCGCGGTCAGTCCCCGCCCACCCGATCCACGATGTCGTCGACGACGTCCGGGTTCCGCAGCGTCGACGTATCGCCCAGCTCGTTCCCGGAGGCGATGTCTTCGAGCAGGCGGCGCATGATCTTCCCCGAGCGGGTCTTGGGGAGTTCGGGCGTGAAGATCACTTCCTCCGGGCGGGCGATCGGCCCGATGGCGTCCTCGACGCCCGCGACGATGCGCTCGCGCATCCCGTCGGTCGGCTCCTGGCCGTCCTCCAGGATCGCGTAGGCGTAGACGGCCTCGCCCTTGACCTCGTGGTCGCCGCCGACGACGGCGGCCTCGGCGACCCCTTCGGTGCCGACGATCGCGCTCTCGATCTCCATCGTTCCGAGGCGGTGGCCCGAGACGTTGATGACGTCGTCGACCCGGCCGAGGATGGTGATGTAGCCATCCCCGTCGAGCTTGGCGCCGTCCTCGGGGAAGTAGACCCAGTCGTCGGGATCGTCGCTGTTCGTATCGGAGTACTCCGCCCAGTACTCCGAAATGAACCGCTCGTCGTTCCGGTAGAGGGTCCGAAGCATCCCGGGCCAGGGGCGCTGGACGGTGAGGTAGCCGGCCTCGCCGGCGACGATCTCCTCGCCCTCGACGTCGACGACCGTGGCGTCGATCCCGGGTAACGGCGGGCCCGCCGAGCCGGGTTTCATCGTGTTGATTCCCGGAAGCGTGGTGATCATCATGCCGCCGGTCTCCGTCTGCCACCAGGTGTCGACGATCGGGCATTCCTCGCCGCCGATGTGTTTGTAGTACCACTTCCAGGCTCGCGGGTTGATCGGCTCGCCGACCGTGCCGAGCAGCCGCAAGCTGGAGAGGTCGTGGCGCTGCGGGTACTCCTCGCCCCACTTCATGAACGCCCGGATCGCCGTCGGCGCGGTGTAGAAGATATCGACGTCGTTCGTCTCGACCAGTTCCCAGAGGCGATCGCGCTCCGGATAGTCGGGCGTCCCCTCGTACATCACGGTCGTCGTCCCGAGCGCGAGCGGCCCGTAGACGATGTAGGAGTGACCCGTGATCCAGCCGATGTCCGCCGCGCACCAGTAGGTGTCCTCGGGTTTCACGTCCAGCACGGCGTGACTGGTCCAGGCGGCGTAGGCGAGGTAGCCCCCGGTCGTGTGCTTGACGCCCTTGGGCTGGCCGGTGGTGCCGGAGGTGTACATGAGAAACAGCATGTCCTCGGCGTCCCGCGAAACCGGTTCGACTGAGGCGCCGGCGTGTTCGTCGACGAGTTCGTCGTAATCGTGAGCGGAGGCACCGAGGAAGTGGTTCAGCTCGTCGCCCAGCCGATCGACGACCACCGTCTCGACCTCGTGGTCGACGCCCCGGAGGCCCTTGTCGGCCTTCTCCTTGTGGTTCAGCGCTTCGCCGCGACGGTAGTAGCCGTCGCAGGTGACGAGGTACTCGCTGTCGGCCGAGTTCATCCGCGTCGCCAGCGCGTCGGCCGAGAAACCGGCGAAGACGACGCTGTGGGGCGCGCCGATGCGCGCGCAGGCGAGCATCGCGATCGGCAGCTCCGGGATCATCGGCAGGTAGAGCGTCACCACGTCGTCCTCCTCGACGCCCAGCTCGCCGAGCGCGGCCGCGAACGACTCGACCTCGGTCAGCAGGTCCCCGTAGGTGTAGGTGCGCGTCTCGCCCGGCTCGCCCTCCCACTTGATCGCCGCGCGGTTTTTGGCGCCGTTCTCGACGTGGCGATCCAGACAGTTGGCCGACGCGTTCAGCTTCCCGTCGACGAACCACTCGAAGAACGGCGGATTCGAGTCGTCGAGGACTTCGCCGTAGGGTGCGTCCCACTCCAGCAGGTCCGCGGCCCGCTCCCAGCAGTCGGGCCAGTTCTCCGCGAACGCCTCGTAGATCCCCTCGTCGGCGACGTTCGCCTGCTCGACGAACGATTCGGGCGGTTCGAACGAGTCCTGTTCCTCGAGTCGCGCCTCGAGTTCCACCGCGGGCTCGTCATCTTCTGTCATGGTCATCGAAACCAACCAGATAGAACCGGATAAACGTTCCTCCGGTCGCCGTCGATTTCGGACTCGGACACCCGGTCCCCGCGCTGGTCACCGGCCGGCGAGCGCGACGGGCCGGGCCGATCCCCGTATCAGCTGTTCGCCGTCGTACGAGCCGAAACACCGAACGTCGCGGAAACCGGCGTCCGCGAGGGGCCCGACCGACTCGACGGGCGCGTACGCCCTGAGGTCGAGCTCGTACGTGCCGACGATGGTGTTCTCGTCCCCGTCCAGCAGCCATCGTGTCGAACGCATCCGTGAGGTCTCGGGCTCGCTCTCCCGGCCCTCGACGGCGACGAGTCCGTCAGCCGTTTCGTTCAGCGCGACGGGCTGGAAGTCGCCGAGCACGCCCTCCTCGTTCGCCAGCTCGATCGGCCAGGATGCCACCCGGGGCGACTCGATCGTGCAGGCCCGCGAGCGTCCGTCGATCGTCGGCTTCGTCGTCGTAGCCCGGCGACGTCCAGCGGTTGACCGCCAGCCCGTAGTCGCCGTCCGATTCGTCGACGACCGAGCCGCCGTCCGCGGCGTCCCGTAACTGTTCGCACTCCCGGACGAACACTCCGGCGACTCCTCGAAGCGCTCTCGCGTCCGGACGGTCGTGGTCCGGGAATAGTCGCGTGTGGAACGGTGCGTGCGTTCCCGCGGTGACCCGGACCATCCGCTCTCGAACCCCGTCTCCCGCACTCGATCGATTCGGTTCCGTCGCGTCGACGGGCGACCTCGTGAACGTATGCGATCCCGACGGCGTGGACCGCGACGCCGTCCGTGCAGCCGATAGAACGCGCTCGGGGCGTCCGCGACGGTTCGATCAGGCGTTAAATAGCTTCTCGAGGTCGTCGTCGTCGTAGTTGGTGAGCAGCCGCGGCTCTTCTTTGAACGTTCGGAGCACGATGTGAGTCGCTGAGTTCTCGACGCCCTCGGTTTCGATGATCTCCTCGATGAGCGACTGGAGGTGATCGTGATCGCGGACGTGCGAGATGACGTAAAAGGACATCTCCCCGATCATCGAGTAGACCTGTTGGACGCCGGATAACTCGGCCAGTCGCTCGCCCACCTCCTTCGCTTCGGGTCCGTAAACGGTCTTTATTTCGGATATGGCCGTCATGCTCAGGCCGAGCTCGTGACGGTTGAGGTGGGCGATATCACCGTTCAGGAGTCCCTCCTCTCGGTACTTCTCGATGCGATAGTAGACCGTCGATTTGCTCACGCCGAGCTCCGCCGCGAGTTCGTCGGCGTCGATGTCGCCGTTCTCGTCTAGCTCTTTGAGCAACCGGAAGTCGGTTTCGTCGAGTGTGGTTTCGCCCATCGTTACTCTGTTGGACATGGTGGGTTAAGGATTACCGCCATCGATGCGCGTGCGACCTTCATCGACGATTCCCGGGCGGTGGCGTCGAATCGTCGGGCGTAATGGCGACCCGGCGCGCGCTGGGCGATTCCGGGCGGCGATCACGACGCATCGGGTTGCGCTCTCGCTCCCGAGACAAGGCCGCCTTTGAGAGGTGCGCCGAGAGGACGTCCTCATCGGCACCGAGTCTGTCGAGAACCGATCCGTCGGGGTCGTACGCCGTGGACCGGCCGTAGAACTCGAGGTCTCCTTCGGTCCCGGCGCGGTTACACCCGAGGACGTACGCGCCGTTCTCGATCGCGCGAGCGGGGAGCAGTCGATCCCAATCGCCTGCCATCGGCGCCGACCACGCCGAGACGTTGACCACGGCGTCGACGCCCGCCCGGGCGAACGCCGCGCTCACCTCGGGAAAGTTCAGATCGTAACAGATCTGGAGGCCGAACGTCCATCCCTCGCAAGAGACGACGAGCGGTCGGTCACCGCTACCGAAGGCCGATCGCTCGTCGCCCCAGGGTTGGTACTTGTCGTAGCGGGCGCGTACCGTCCCCGTACGGTCGATCCAGACGGCGCTGTTCGTGACGTCGTCACCGCTATCGTCGGCCCGGACGGCCATTCCGACCAGCACGTGGACCTCCGCCTCGGCCGCGGCCGCACCGATGGCCCGCGTGGTCGGACCCGGGATCGACTCCGCGCAGGCCTCGATCTGATCGAAGATCGAATAGCCCGTCGTCGCGAGCTCCGGGAAAACGATCAGATCCGCGGTTCCCCCGACCGATCGGACCCGGTCGCACAATCGCTCGAGCGTGCCGTCGTCCGCCGGGCCGAGCGTCGGGTCGAACTGCACGAGCGCGACGCGTTCGACGGTCATCGGCCCGTGAACTCCGGCTCGCGCTTTTCGGAGAAGGCGGCCACGGCCTCGGCGTGATCGTCGGTCTGTGCGCAGATCCGTTGGGCGCGAGTGGCGTGGTCGAACGCGGTTTCGAGGTCGACCGCGAGGCTCTCGTTGATCAACGCCTTGTCGAGTCCGAGGGCGATCGGCGGCCGGTCGGCGAGGTCGGCGGCGAACGATTCGGCCCGCGCGAGCAGTTCGCCGGGGAGGACGCATTCGCGCGCGAGGTCCCACTCGACGATCTCCTCGCCCTCGAGGCGACGACCCGTGAAGATCAGCTCCTTCGCTCGGGCCTCCCCGATCAGACGCGGGAGGAGGTACGCGCCGCCGTCCCCGGGGACGAATCCGACGTCGACGAACGTCTCGCCGAGGACCGCGTCTTCGGAAACGATCCGGAAGTCACAGGCGAGCGCGGTGTCGCAGCCGGCGCCGAGCGCGTACCCGTTTACCGCACAGACGACGGGCGTCTCGATCGATCGCAGGGTCCGAACGACGTTCTGGAACAGGCCGAGTCCCGCCTCGTACTCGGCGAAGTCCATCTCCGGCGTCAACGGCATGTTCGTCAGGTCGACCCCGCTGCAGAACGCCCGCTCGCCTTCGCCGGTGAGGACGATCGCGCGAACGGCCTCCTCCTCGGCCAGCGTTTCCAGGGCATCGACGACCGACCGAAGCAGGGTCTCGTCGTAGGCGTTGAGCGCGTCCGGACGATCGAGGGTGACGCGTGCGACGTGCTCGCGCGGACGCGAAACCCGAACGGTCTCGTCGCTGTCGGTCTCGTCGGTGCTCATTCGTCACTCCCTCCGAGTACCGTTTCGGGACGTGGAGAGACCGGACGATCGTCCTCGAGCACGATGCTCGCGTCGAGTACGTCGGCTCCGTCCTCGCGACCGAGAACCGGATTCAGGTCGACTTCGACGATCTCGGGGTGGTCGACCATCAGCTCCGAAACCGCCAGCAGGATCTCGACCAGCGTCTCCCGATCGACCGGCGGACCGCCGCGGGCGCCGTCGAGAACCTCGCTGGCATCGATCTCGGCGAGCATCTCACGGGCCTCGTGTGCGGTGAGCGGCGCCGCGCGGAACGAGACGTCTTCGAACACCTCGACGAACGTTCCGCCGAGACCGAACATGACGACGGGACCGAACTGCTCGTCTCGGGTCGCCCCGACGATCACCTCCACTCCATCGGTTCGCATCGGCGAAACCAGCACGCCGTCGACCCTCGCGTTCGGGTCGTACGCTCGCGCGTTCGACGCGAGCCGTTCGTAGGTCGTCGAGACGTCCGTTTCGGCGACGTCCAGCGCGACGCCGTCCGCCTCGGTCTTGTGGACGATCTCCGGAGAGACGACCTTCATCGCGACGGGGCCGTCGAACGAGGCGGCGGCGACCTCGGCGTCGGCGGGGTCCTCGGCGAGCACGTACGGCGTCACGGGAACGTCGTACCGGGCGAGGACTTCTTTGGCCTCGTACTCGCTGAGCGCACCGTCGGCGGCGACGTCGTGCAGGGAAGCCGATCGTGAGGCGGACGAATCGAGTTCGAACGTGCCCTTCCGTCCAGCCGTCGCCAGGTGCGCTCCGTAGCTCGATAGGGCGTGGAGGCAGGCGGCGGCGACGTCGAGCGATTCGTCGACCGGAATCCCGCCGTTTCGCAGGATCGTGTGCGCTTCCGGGTCCAGGCTCTCGTACGCGCTCTGGACGATCAGGGGGATGTCGCCGGCTTCGGCGAGGGCGACGAGTTCGCCGGCGGCCGCCTCCTCGACCGCCGCGAGATCGTTCGTGAACCGCTCGCCGTACCCCCCGAAGAGGCCGGTCACGAGGAGGGCGTCGATGGCCGGATCCTCAGAGAGCGCCTCGGCACAGTCGACGAAGACGGACGGATCGTCGTCGGTCCCGCCGGCGACGTCGACCGGATTTCTGACGCTGGCGGCGTCGGGGAGAACCTCCCGAAGTCGCTCCTGGGTATCCTCGGACAGTTCGGGGACCGAGAGGCCGCGCTCGACGAGCGCATCGGCCGCCAGCGTCGCGTGCCCGCCGCCGTCGGCGAGCACCCCGACGTTCGGACCGGCCATCGCGGGCTGGGAGGCGAGCGCGTTGGCACACGCCAGCAGCTCGTCGGAGCGTTCGACGCTGACGACGCCCGCCTGCCGGAAGACGCCGTCGGCAACCGCGGCGTCCCCGGCCAGGGAACCGGTGTGGGAGCTAGCGGATCGCTTCCCGACCGCGGATCGACCGCTCTTGCAAACGACGATCGGCGTTTCGGCCACGGTCTCTCGGG
>SKPV01000197.1 GCA_007119345.1 Halovivax sp. | reverse complement strand
GACAGCGATCGCAGACGTACTCCAGCGGCTCGTCCGCCGCCGTCTTCGGCGCCGGGATGTACCGGCCGCACTCGCCGCACCACGTCCAGTAGACGCGCTGTTCGAGGGCGGCGTCGCGTTCGACCGCGATCGTCCGGTCGTCGACGGCGACGACGGTGCCGTCGATCGGCGCGTGCTGGGCGACGCTGATCCCGTCCGCCGGGCGGGCGATCATCTCGCCGACCTCGACGGCGTCGTCGGGTCGGACGATCGGCTCGCTCGGCGAGACGACCCCCTCGAAGTCGGGGTTCGTGACGAGCGGCACCTCGACTCGATCGGGCTCGATAGACGCCCCCGGCTCGGTCTCGTGGGCGACGTGTTTCCACGCCGCCGACCGGAGAACGTTGATCCGGCCGCCGGCGCCGAGTCGATTCGCCTCGACGACGGACGCGTCCATCGCGAGCACGCAGTTCGTTCGCTTGCGGACGCCGAAGCGCTCCGCGGGGTCGTCGACCGCGAAACACCACCCGGGCCCGCCGTCGAGCAGCACCTCGTCGTCGGCGAGCGGATCGGTCCGGCCCGCCGCCGCCAGCAACTCCGACGCTGGCGTGCCGACGGGGACCTCGAGGAATCGGTGTTCGGGGACCCGTCCGTCGACGTGAACGAACTTCCGCGTCATCGGAGCGCCGTCGGTCAACGCGTGCGAAACGTTGTGCACCGTCTCCGTGTTCTGGACGATCCAGCCGTGGTCCATCGGGAGGTCGTCCCCGCCCATCACGACGTCGGCCACCATCCGCAGGAGGACGCTCTCCATCCCGTACTCGTAGCGGTCCTCGGTGTAGGCGACGATCACGCCGGTCTCGTCGCCGTCGACCGGCAGCTCCTGGGGCTCGTAGACGGTCGCGTCGGTCTCGCGCTCGAGCGGCCCCATCCACCCCTCGCGGTCGGTCAGCTTGGCCCCGATCACGATCCGACCGAACGCCCGCTCGAGCAGCCCCTCGAACAGCGCCCCGAACTCCGCGGCGCGCTCTCGGCCCAGCCACTTGTCGATGTAGTAGTTCGGCTCGCTCTCCTGGTGGTTGACCAGCAGCGAGTCGACCGACTCGAGGTGCTCCCACTTCGCGTACGTCGGGAAGCCGGCGCCGCCGGCGCCCGAGACGCCCGCGTTGCGCAGCGTGACCGCAAACTCGGGGAGCTCGAACTGTCGAAGGGTCTCTCGAGTGACGCTCATGGTCGGCTAGTTCCACGTTAGCATTGACCATAGATCTTATCGAAATGTGAGAAAATTACAGACGAATTTGTATATTTGACCCACAAATCCTGTAAAACCACCCCATATTCGACCTATATAGGAGAATAGATCGGATTTTCGAATCGGTCGTCGAGGTGAATCGGTATGTGTGCAATGACCGATACAGCGACGTCGACAGTTTCGCGAAACCCCCTATTTCTCGATGATGCTCTCCTCGACGGCCTCGCCGAAGTGACGGGCCGTGTCCTCGTAATAGAGCGCGATCTCGTCGCCCGCCTCGAGGTCGGTCACCGCCGTCCGCCCCTCGGGCGTGGCGACTTTGATCGTCTCGGCGTTCTGCAGGAGCGTCTCGACGCGGTCGCCGTCGTCGGTCTCCAGGGCCACGCGGAACATCGGTCGCTTCTCGATCTTGACGCGCCCGACGACGGCCTCGCGGGTCCGGCCGTCGAGGTCGACCACCTGGACCTCGTCGCCGCTTTGCAGCTCCGAGAGGTACTTCGTCCCGCCGTCGGGGGTTCGGACGTAGGCGTGAACGGCGCCGGCGTTGACCCGAAACGGCCGCGAGGCGACGTACGGAGACTCGGCCGTCTCCGCGTGGACGAACACCAGTCCGCGGGCCATCGAGCCGACGAGCATCCCCTCGTCGTGGTCCAGCAGGTTCCCGGTGTCGACGCAGACCCGGTCGGCGGAGCCGACCTGCTCGACGTCGGTGACCGCGGCCCACCGGAGGTCGAGGCGCTCCCGGTCGGTCTCGTCGCGAACCTCGACGGTCCGTCGGATCTCGTCGGGATCGTCGCTGTCGAGCAGGACGGCGTCCGCACCGATCTCCAGCGTCTCGAAGGCGGTTCGGGCCTCCGCGGCGCCGGTGACGCCCGCGACGAGCTCCGTCTCCTCGCCGATGCGGGCGATCAGGTTCTCGAGCGGGATGATCGTCCAGTCCTCGCCGACCGCGATGGTGTGGGCCGCCTCGCGGGCCGCGGCTTCGGCGAACGACTCGTACTCCTCGCCGAGGATTCGCACGTAGGCGCCGCCGGGGACGGGGCCGCCCCGTCGCAGCGTCGAGAGGTCCGCCGACCCGGAGTAGTCGTTCGGCAGGTCGACGGTCCCGTCGCCCTCGCCTTCCTTGCCGACGACGTAGGCGTCGGGATGGACCGCCTCGTCGTCTTCGGCGTCGTCGATCAGCGAGACGTCCCCGTCGGTTCGGAACGCGGCGACGCCGATCTCGCCGAGCTCGCGGACGCGCTCGACGTCGCCCTCGTCGACCAGTACCCAGTCGGCCCCCGCCTCGAGGGCGGCCGTGATCCGCGCGCGGCGGGCCTCCCAGTCGCCGACGGCGTCGTCGGCTTTGACCCAGACTGCTCTCGTCATGTGTCGACGGTCGAACGGAACCGGCTTGAACGTGGCGAAACCGACGACCGTCGCCGGCGCGGCCCGCACGGCACGGTCGGGCCCGAACGGAGCGCGCTCGCACGGAACGAGCGACCACGAACGGCGCGCGCCTGGTGTCGCGGAACCTTTAGGTCCGATCGCGACCAATCGAACGGAACGTGCCGACCTACGACGCCGTCTGCTTCGACCTCGACCACACCCTCTGCGTCCCGACCCAGGATCCCGAGGAGGTGTTAGCGACGGCCTTCGAGCGCGTCGGCTGCGACCCGTTCTGCGGACACGGCGACGTCCGCCCGCTGATCCCGGACCTGCCGACGGCCCGGACCGACCGGGAGTTCCACGAAAACCTCTTCGCGGCGGCCGCGCGCCGGTTCGAGGGCGATCCGACCCTGGCGCCCGACCTGGCCGAGGCCTACCTCGCGACCGCGGATCCGTCGGCCGTCCGCTTTCGCGACGGCGCCGAGGCGGCCCTGGCGCTCGCCCGCGAGCGCGCCGAGGCCGTCGGCCTGATCACCAACGGCAGCCGCGAGACCCAGACGGAGAAGCTCGAGTCCCTCGGCATCACCGACGCCTTCGACGTTTCGGTGTTCGTGGACCCGGCCAACGGGATCCCGCCGAAGCCGGAGCCGGCGCCGTTCGAGACGGCCTTCGCGGCGCTCGGGACCGGGCCCGAGGACGCGATCCACGTCGGCGACTCGCTGTACGCCGACGTCGCCGGCGCGAACGCCGTCGGCATGGACTCCGCCTGGCTGGCGACCGACGGCGGCTCCGACCCGGCCCACGAGCCGACGCACGTCGCCGACTCGCTGACCGACGTCGGCGCGATCCTGTGAGCGGGCGCGGCGGCAACCCCGCTAGACCCTCAGCGTCGGGAGAGCGGACACGGCGGCGACCCCGCTAGGCCTCCAGCGTCGGCAGCCGATTCCGGTGGACGACCACGCGATTCTCCGGCCGGTCCGTCGCCTCCTTGATCCGGACCAACAGCGACGCGACCGCCTCGAAGGAGTCCGGCAGGTCGAACGCGTCGTCGCCGTCGGCGCGCTCGCGACAGACCGCCACGAACGCCGCGAGGTCCGGGGCCATCCCGATCGGGAGGTAGACCACGTCCGGGTCGTCGGCCAGTAGCCCCTCCCAGGTCTCGACCACCGCCTCGGTCACCCGGCGTGGCCGCCGCATCCGCTCGAAGACGGCGTCGGGGTCGGCCTCGTCCCCGTCGAGGGCCGCCTCGAGCGCCGCCGACAGCGACCCCTCGCGGTCTTCGGCCTCGCCGTCCGCCCGCAGAAGGTCGGCGAGCGCGTCGAGCTCGGCCTCGCCGACCGCGATCGCGTGGGCGATCTCGTGGGTGTCCGTCGAGACCGTGTATACCACCTCGTAGTGCTCGCGCGAGAACTTACAGACGTCGTCCGCGCCGGTTCCCTCCCCTCGAAGCGTCTCCAGCAGTCCCATACCCGTCGTTCCGACGCGAATCGAATAAAGTCACCCGTGTCGGTTCGGCCGGCCGGGCCGGAGTCGGGACGATGGCCGCTCACCACTCCTCGCCCAGCGCGGCCCGCGCACCGCCGTAGCCGGCCGAGGATCGCCAGCGTCGGCCGCTCTCGGCGTGCTCGACGACCAGCTCGGCCCCGCAGGAGCCACAGCGGTAGCGCTCCGGCGCCTTCACGGGCCTCGACGCTCGGTGACGCGACGTCTCCCAGCCGCAGCCGTCGGCCTCGCACAGCAGGCGGTACCGCGGTTCCGCGAACGCGTCACAGCGAACCGACACGTCGAACTCGCGGGCGCGTTCGCGAAAGCGCGGGCCGTGTCCGGACTCGCCGAACGTCTGAAACTCCCAGGCGTGCAACAGCTCGTGGCGGACGACCGCCTCGAACTCCGCGCGGTCGTAGGCCTCGTAGGCCCGCCGCGAGAGGACGATCGTCGCGATCCCGTCGTCGGCGTCCCACCGGCAGGCGCCCGCGCGGCGCTTCGCCCTGGCCGACGTCGCCCACTCGACGTCCTCGAGGTCGACGCCGATCTCGTCGGCCATCGCCCGCGCGTGGACGCGAGCGTGGGCGAGGATCTCCTCGTCGGTGGCGCGACCGCTGCTCACGGCTTCGGCCCAGGAACCCGGAGGCCCTATCGGTTGCGGTTTTCGTCGGATCGCCGAACGGTTCGGACCGATTCCGAACGAGGGTCCAAACGATCGCGTACCCGTGGGTCGCAACCGTCACACTGACGGCTCGCAGGGCCGTTCGAGGCACCGACATGACTGCCGAGCTCCCGTCGCCCCGCTCGCTCGACCCCGACGAGACCGTCTCGCCCTCGGTCGTCGTCCTCCCCGCCGTCTCGTTCGACCCGCCGCTCGACGAGCTCGCGCCGTGGCTCGATCGCCTGCCGATCGCGGACGCGGTCTCGGTCCCCGGCGCGGACGCCCCGCTGTCCCTCACCGATCCGGACGGGGGCGTCGCCGTCACGACCAGCGGAATGGGGAAGGCGCCCGCGGCGACGACCGTCGCGGCGCTGCACTGCGCCGACGGGCTCGACGTCTCGTCCGCGCACTGGGTCTCCGCCGGCATCGCCGGCGCCGCGCCCCAGCGGGCCGCGCTCGGCTCCGCCTTCGTCGCGGACGCGATACTCGACTGGGACCGCAAGCACCGCTGGGACCCGGACGAGGTCGGTGGCGGACGGGACGCCACCGCTCCCGGCGCGGCGGACGGACCGGACGCCCCGGCCGTCGAACGGCTCGCCTACCTCCCCGAGGGTTCGATCCACCACCCGAACCCCGTGCTCGTCGACGACGCCCGCGACGCCGCGGACGACGTCGAGCTCGTCGATCGGGAGGACGTCCGGGACTACCAGGCCCGATATCCCGACGCCCCGTCCCGCGGCCCGCGCGTCGGCGTCGGCACCACCGTCACGAGCGACGAGTTCTGGCACGGGAGCGCGGTCGCCCGCGAGGTCGACGAACTGTGTGACGCCTACGACGTCGACCCGTACGCGACGACCCAGATGGAAGACGCCGCCACGGCCGCCGCACTCTCGCGATTCGGCGCCCTCGAGCGCCACGTCAGCGTCCGCGCCGTCGCCAACTACGACCGGCCGGCGCCCGGCGAGGGCGTCCACGACAGCTTCGAGGGAACGCCGGCGTCGGTCGCGCAGGCGGTCGAGAACGCGGCGCGGGTCGGGCGCTCGGTCGTCGAGACGCTGCTCGATCGCGAGCGGTGATACCGGCCGGTACCGTTTTCGCGGCGACCGACGTGCTCACCGGCAACGATGACGCGAGCGGACCCGCGAGGGGCGAACCGGCGAGCGGGCGGACACGAGCGGCGGTTCCTCCTCGGACTCGCGTGTTTCGCCGCGGTCCTCGCGGCGGTCGGCGCGCTCTACGGCGCGGGCAGTACGGTTTCGCTCGGGACGGCGGCCCTGCCGGTGCTCTACGCCTGCGGATCCGTCCTGGTCGGCGCAGCGCTCCGTTCGACGGTCGGCTGACCGACCCCCGCGGGCGGCGCGTCGCCGGGACGGAGCGACCCGTCGGAGCGGCGGTACCGGACCGGTCGTTCAGGTCCGCGCGTTCCCGCGCGCTGGGCCGTCGTCACTCCGGTTCGGTCGCTCCCGACTCCTTGCCCCGGGCCTCGACGAGGACCCTCGTCTCGTCGGCGCTATCGACGACGATCCGGTGATCCATGTGCTCGAACACGATGCGTCCCCCGGCGCGGCCGTCGAACAGGGCGTCGAGCGCCTCGGGATCGACGGCGGCGTAGAGCGGACGCTGCTGTGCCGGATCGGCGTTCGTCGCGATCGACAGCGCCCTGACGACCGCCTCGTAGACCGTCTCGCCGTCCACGGCGGACGAACGCGTCTCGATCACCCGTCGATCACCTCCCGTCCGACGGATCGGTGATTCGTTCGGACGATGCGCCCCGCTTCGTTCCCCCTGGTGGGGGTAGCACTGATCGAAGTCATCTCCCACGCGCGCCTCGTTTCGGTCTTCCTCGGTCGCGCATCGGGCGCGACCCCTCGTGCTAACAGGTGCGGACCGAAACCATAAATCCATGTATTGAATAACCCCATGGTTTCATCGTCCGGACGGTCCGTTCTCACCGAAGTTCATGCGGTGAATAGGTTTATAGTGTTAGCCAGAGAGAGATATCGTACGCACAGGAATGGGTCGGACGACGATTTCGGTATCCGACGAGGTGGCGGACAAGCTTCACGAACTCAAGGGTCGGGGGGAGTCCTACGACGACGTCCTCCGGCGAATTCTGGCCGACATCGGCGAGGAGGTGAACGCGGAGGACGACCCCGACGACTGACGGCGGCGCTCGCGGGACGGGTACCGTTGGCGGATCGGTACCACGTGCTCGCCGGGTCGCGCCGTTGCCGTCCACGAACGGGACGAGACGGATCGCGGTGGGCCGGTTACGACGCGTGGAACTACCGGCGACGGCTGCTCGTCGGGAGCATGGCGGTTGCGGCGTCGGGGCGGCGGAATCGGCACCCCTTACGGCGGCGGAATCGGCACCCTCTACGACGGCGACGGAGCGAGGAAACGACTGACGAACCGATCGTGAGAACGCGGGAAACTCAGACTTCGAGCGCGAGCCCCGCCTCGTCCAACGCGTCGTCCACGCTCAGATCGTCGTGCACTACGCCCGAGACGGCCCGCGTGATCGCCTCGGGGTCGTCGTGCTGGAAGATCGACCGGCCCATCGAGACGCCCGCGCCGCCGGCGTCCATCGCGCCGCGGACCATCTCGATCGTCTCGCGGTCCGTTCCGCGGGAGCCGCCGGCGATGACGACCGGCAGGCGGGTCGCCTCGCAGACGTGCTCGAAGCTGTCGGCGTCGCCGCTGTAGCCGGTCTTGACGACGTCGGCGCCGACCTCTTCGGCGAGGCGGACGGCGTGGCCGAGCGCCTCTGGGTCGTCGCTCTCGACGTCCGGTCCGCGGGCGTACGCCATCGCCAGGACCGGGATGCCCAGCCGGTCGGCGTCGGCGGTGACCTCCGAGAGCCGGGTGAGCTGGTCGGGTTCGTAGTTCGAGCCGACGTTGATGTGGAAGGAGACGGCGTCGGCGCCCGCCCGGACGGCCTCCTCGACCGTGCCGGTCATCCGCTTGTCGTTGGCGTCGGGCCCGAGCGACGTGGAGGCGTTGAGGTGGACGATGTAGCCCTTGCCGTTCGTGTTGCCGTGGACGCGGGGCGCGATACCCTTCTGGGTGAGCACCGCGTCCGCGCCGCCGCGGGTGACCGCGTCGATCGTCGATTCGATGTCTTTCAGGCCCCGTACGGGGCCGAGCGTGATCCCGTGATCCATCGGGACGACGAGGTACCGTCCCCCCGTCCGAATCCGGTCGAGTCGTGCGTCGCGTCCGACGGTCATAGTGGTACTTCGTAGCAAGCTTTCGGTTATGGCTGTTCTGGTTCCGGTACGTCCGCGTCCGCCCCTCGGTTCGCGAGCCCGCGTTCGGCGCCGCGTTTCAACTCCGCGGCCTTGGCCTCGAGCGCCGCGGCCGGCTCGTCGCTCGCGGTGGCGAGATCGATCAGCGCGCTCCCGACGATGACGCCGTCGGCGCCCGCCGTGACGATCTCGGCGGCGTGGGCGCCCTCGCTGACGCCGAAGCCGACGGCCTTGGGCACCTCGTAGTCGGCGAGGCGCTGGAGGCTCTCGTGGGTCGCCCCCGAGACGTCGGCGCGCGCGCCGGTGGTCCCCAGGCGGGCCTGCACGTACGCGAAGCCCGACGCCCGCGACATGATCCGGTCGAGGCGCTCGCCCTCGGTCGTGGGAGCGACGATGAACACGAGGTCCAGCCCGTGCTCGTCGCAGGCCGCTCTGAGGGGATCGGCCTCCTCGGCGGGCAAGTCGGGGACGACGATCCCCGAGAGGCCGGTTTCTGCCGCGCGCTCCACGAAGTGACGGACGTCGGGGCCATCGGCAGGCTCGGACGTCGCCGTGGCCGAGTCGGAGCGAGCGTCGCGGGACGTCGCTCCGCTCCTCCCCGTTCCGCGTTCGGAGGCGCGCGGCGCCTCGCTCCCGTACTGCAGGATCACGTTGTAGTACGTCATCACCAGCAGCGGCGCCTCGGTGTCGAGCGAGTCGACCAGCTCGAAGAAGCCCTCGGGCGTCGTCCCCGCCTCGAGCGCGCGCTTGATCGCGGCCTGGATCGTCGGGCCCTCGGCGATCGGCTCCGAGAACGGGAGCCCGAGCTCGATCAGGTCCGCGCCGCCCCGGTCGAGCGCCTCGACGGAGCGCTTCGTCTCCCCCAGGGAGGGATCGCCGGCGGTGACGTAGGTGATGAGCGCGGGGTGATTCTCGCGGACCGCGGCTTCGATATCGGAGTCCGTTCGCCCGCCGTTCGCTTCGGTCACCGATCGAACACCTCCACCTCGGGCGCGGCCTCAAGGTCGCGCTTCTCGGTCTCCTCGAGGACCGTCTCCAGGTCCTTGTCGCCGCGTCCGGAGACGTTGACGACGACCAGCTCTCCCAGGTCCCGGTGCGCTTTTTCCACGTACCCGAGCGCGTGGCTCGACTCGAGCGCGGGGATGATCCCCTCCAGGCGCGAGAGCCGGTGGAAGGCGTTCAGCGCGTCGTCGTCGTCGACGCTGACCGGCCTCACGCGCCCGGAGTCGACGAGCGCCGCGAGCTCCGGGCCGACGCCCGCGTAGTCGAGCCCCGCGCTGACGCTGTGGGACTCGACGATCTGGCCGTCGCCGGTCTGGAGCAGCTTCGTCATCGCCCCGTGGAGCACGCCGTCGCTGCCGGTCGAGAGCGTCGCCGAGTTGGGCGCCAGCCCCTCGGCCTCGTCGATCTCGAGGCTCGAGCCGCCGGCCTCGACGGCGTACAGCGACACCGAGTCGTCGGGGACGAACGCGTGGAAGGCCCCCATCGTGTTCGAGCCGCCGCCCGCGCAGGCGACGACGCTGTCGGGGAGGCGTCCGGCTCGCTCCCGCACCTGTTCGCGGGCTTCCTCGCCGATGACGGACTGAAAGTCCCGAACCATCGCGGGGAACGGGTGCGGACCGACGACCGAACCGATCACGTAGTGCGTCGTCTCGACCGTCGTCGCCCAGTCGCGCATCGTCTCGTTGATCGCCTCCTTCAGCGTCGCGCTCCCCGCGTCGACGGGGGTCACGTCGGCGCCGTTCATCCGCATCCGGTAGACGTTCGGCCGCTGGCGGTTGACGTCGGTCCGGCCCATGTAGATCTCGCAGGGCATATCGAGGTGGGCCGCGGCCATCGCGGTCGCCGTGCCGTGCTGGCCGGCGCCGGTCTCGGCGATCACGCGCTCTTTGCCCATGTACTCCGCGAGCAGGACCTGGCCGAGCGCGTTGTTCAGCTTGTGCGCGCCGCCGTGGACGAGGTCCTCGCGCTTGAGGTAGACCTCGCGGTCGTAGCGCTCGCTCAGCCGATCCGCCCGCTGGAGCGGCGTCGGCCGGCCGCCGAACGCGCGCATCCGCTCGCGGAACTCGTCCAGAAATCCGTCCTCGTTCTCGACGACGTAGCGCTCGTAGGCGTCCTCGAGTTCCTGGAGCGCGGGCATCAGCGCCTCCGGGACGTACTGTCCGCCGTAGCGACCGAACGTTCCCGGCCGGTCGCTCTCGGCTCCCCCGTCGGCCTCGCCGAGCGGGTCGCGTTCGCTCCCGCTCACGGGGACTTCACCTCCGATCCGGCGGCCGCGTCGGTCCCGGCGCCGCCGTCCGCGTCCGCCTCGGGGGTCACCAGTCTCCGGGTGGTCGCCCGCACGTCGCCGTCGCCCTCGCCGGCGTGGTCCATGATCGCGCTGCCGACGAGCAGCGCGTCGGCGCCCGCCTCGCGCATCCGCCGGACGTCCGCGGGCGTCGCGATCCCGCTCTCGGCGATCAGCGTCACGTCCGCGGAACGTCGTTCCGCGCTACTCTCGGTTTCGAGGCGGCCGAACCGCTCCGCTTCGGGCGCGACCCGCTCGAACGTCCCGAGGTCGACCTCCAGGCGCGCCAGGTCGCGGTTGTTCACGCCGATCACGTCGGCGCCGGCGTCGACGGCGGCGGCGAGCTCCTCGCGGTCGTGGACCTCGACGAGCGGCTGGAACCCTCGCTCGCGAGCCGCCGCGACGAGCGTCGGAAGATCGTCGACGAAGCGGGCGATCAGCAGGACCAGGTCTGCGGCCACGGCGTCGAGCTGGGCCTCGCGGAGCACGAAGTCCTTGCGGAGGACCGGGACGTCGACGGCCTCGCGCACGGCCGTCAACGCCGCCGGCGAGCCGCCGAAGTGCTCGGGTTCGGTCAGGACGGAGATCGCGGCCGCGCCGCCCGCGACCATCTCCCGGGCCAGTTCGACGGGATCGTCGGCCCGGACGCCCGACGCGGTCGGGCTGGTCGGTTTCACCTCGGCGATCAGCGGGACGCGACCGTCGGCCTCGGCGGCCGCGACGGCGTCCGCGAACGGGCGGGCCGTCACGGCGATCGGCCCGTCCGTCTCGGTTTCGCGCCGCCGCGCCGACTCGAGGATCGAGCGCACGGCCGGGGCGAGCTCTGAAGTAGTCATTATCGTACATCAATGTACTGATTTATACATAAGGCTTGCGGGACGGGGCGGGCGGCCGCCGACGCGACCGCAGCCGGAACCGCCCACCGCCGACCGGCCGAATATTCAAGACCGCTCCACCCCTCCGGCGACACATGGAAGACGCGGGCATCTACGCCAGGGAGTCGCCGTACCTCGAGCGGTACGTACAGGTCGGCGTCGCCAGTGGGCGCGTTTTGCACGTCTCGTTCCCCCAACAGCCCGAGGAGGGCGCCGAACCGGATCACGAGGTGCTCGGTCGCATCGTCGAGTACCTCGACGGCGTCTCCGAGGTCAGCTTCGAGGACGTGCAGGTCGCCCTGACGGTGCCGACGGATCAGCGCGCCGTCCTGGAGACGGTCCGCAAACTCCCCTACGGCGAGAGCGTGACGGTCGCGGAGATCGCGGCGGGGACGCCGGAAATCGATCCCGACGACGAGGACGACCTGATCCTCGTGCGGACCGCCCTCGACGAGAACCCGGCGCCGCTCCTGATCCCGGACCACCGCGTCCGCGACGGGCCGAGCGCCGCGCCGCCGACGGTCGAACAGAAGCTCCGGTCGCTCGAGGGACTCTAGGAGCGGACCCAAGCGGCGTAGACGTAACAGCCGATGCCGACGAAGACGAGGACGGACGACGCCGTCCAGAAGCCCGGCCCCCACGCCTCGAGGACGCCGAACTGCGCCGCGAGCCAGCCGAACTGCGCCAGCCCGCCCATCACGAAACAGCCCGCGCCGGTCCGGAGCACGAGCTGGTCCGGATCGGTGTACGCGTAAAGGGTGGCCCCGATCCCGACCGCGATCGCGCCGAACAGCACCTGCGCGGTGAGGTAGGCCGCCGGATTCCCGGTGACGGCCGCGACGCCGAACAGGGCGAAGTAGATCACGATGCTGACGAAGATGGCGCGTCGAACCGGTTCCGACGGTTCCGCGAGCGCGGTCATGGGCGACCCGACGGCGGCAACCCTCTTAGTTTTCGAGGAAATCCGCCCAGTCGACCTGTAGCCGCTCGTGCACGACGAACTCACAGCAGTTGATCACGTAGTGGGCGACGATCGCGGCGAGCAGGCTCCCGGTCGAGATGAAGATCGCCGCGAGGACGAACCCCAGCAGCCCGGTGACGACGATCCCCGCGGTCCCCTGGACGCCGTGACCGAGCGCGAACAGGATCGATGACCCGACGGCCAGGAGCCACGGCGAAACGCCGAAGCCGACGGCCAGCGCCCCGATCAGCGCCGCCCGGAACAACAGCTCCTCGAAAATCGCGATCAGCGGCAGGACGACGACCACCAGCGCGAGCCACCCCCGGTCGGTCTCGGGGGCGAGCATCTCCCGCAAGCGCTCGTCGTGGTCGACGCCGTAGCGCTTCGCGAGGCCAGCACCGACTTCGTTGGCGGCGTAGAGGACCGCGCCGGCGGCGACGCCGATCGCTCCACCGGCGGCCAGGGACGACCGCGAGACGGAGATCCCGAGCGCGTCGGCCGGCACGCCCGTGTAGAGTATCGCGCCGACGAGCGCGACCGTGAAGAGGCCCTGGGTGACGGCCACGTTCGTCAGGAGTTCGCCGGTGGTCACCGGATTTCCCCCGACGTAGGCAGCGACTCCCTCGTCGCGCCGGCGCCCCGCGGCCGTCGATTCGCCGGCACCGCCGCGGCCTGACGGCGCCGCTCGTCGCCGTCCGCGAGTTACCTCCGGGTCCCCGATCCCCGAGGGGACGCCCGGAAGGGGTTCTCCGGCCGCCGATTCGCGTTCGTCGGCCCGCGGTTCTGCCTCTCGGGCCGACCGCCCGCCCGGTGCGGAGCGGGATTCCCGGTCCGCCCGCTCGACGGAGTCGTCGGCCGGGTCTCGCCCGGCGGCGTCTTCGAAGGGCGGCGCCGACCGCTCGGTCGTATCGGCCGGGTCGCGTCCGTCGGCGCGTCGGTCGGTCCCATCCACGGCAGGGCCGCGTTCGTCGGCGCGTCGGTCGGTCCCATCCACGGCAGGGCCGCGTTCGTCGGTCCCGTCCACGGCGGGCGGTCGGGTCGGGGCCTCCTCGACGGGGGTCAGCGCGCGCTCGGTGAGTCGCGTCAGAATCAGCAACACCGCGCAGGTGACGCCCACGAACGCCGCGAACGTCACCCAGTCGGTCATCGGCCCTTACTGGGGACTCGGGCTGGAGCCGCTGCCGGTCGCGACGCCCTGCTCGAACGCCGAGCCGGTGATCGACTTGAGTCGGTCGACCAGCGAATCCTTCTTCGGTTCGCCCATCAGCGCGACCTCGAGCACCTCGCTGATGTTCGAACACGGGATGATCTCGATCATCTCCTCGTACTCGTCCTCGATCATCACGTCCTGCTCGTTGGACTTCGGGATGATGACCTTCGTACAGCCCGCCTTGGCGGCGGCTTCGATCTTGTGCGTGACGCCGCCGACGGGGAGGACGTCGCCGCGCACCGAGAGCGAGCCGGTCATCGCGACCGACTGGTCGACGGGGATGTCCTCCAGCGCGGAGATGACGGCGGTCGCCACGGTGATGGAGGCGGAGTCGCCGTCGACCCCCTGCTGGCCCGCCTGGACGAACTGGATGTGGACGTCCTTCTCCGAGAGGTTCACGTCGGAGAACTTCTTGATGATCGCGGAGACGTTCTGGACCGACTCCTCGGCCATCTCCTTGAGCTGGCCGGTGGCGATCACCTGGCCCTGGCCCTGCGCGGGCGCGATCTCGGCCATCACGGGGAGCATGATTCCGCTGTCTTCGCCCATGACGGCGAGGCCGTTGACGCGGCCCTCGACGCCGCCCTCGTTGACCTGCAGCTCGTAGTCCTTGCGACGATCGATGTAGTCGTCGGCGAGTTGCTGTTCGATCGAGCGCGAGCGCTGCTTGGCCTGGAGGACGTCCTCGCGGGTGGTGTACTCGCGGTCCTCGGCGCGGGCGATGTCGCCCGCGACCCGCACGAGCCCGCCGAGATTCCGGAAGTGCAGCGTGAGGTGGTCCTTCCGGCCGGCGCGGCGCTTGGCCTCGAGGATGACCTCCTCGACGGCCTCGCGGGTGAAGTGGGGAAGTCGGCCGTCCCGCTCGACCTCCTGGGAGATGAACCGGGCGTACTTCCGGCGCATCTCGGGGGTGTCGTCGATCGTGTCCTCCATGTACACCTCGTAGCCGTAGCCCTTGATCCGCGAGCGCAGCGCGGGGTGCATGTTCTCCATCGCGTCCAGGTTCCCCGCCGCGATCATGACGAAGTCGCAGGGGACGGGCTCGGTCTGGACCATCGCGCCCGAGGAGCGCTCGGACTGGCCGGTGATCGCGAACTCGCCCTCCTGGATCGCCGTCATCAGCTTCTGCTGGGTGCGGATGTCGAGCGTGT
>SKPV01000001.1 GCA_007119345.1 Halovivax sp. | reverse complement strand
GCTCACGGATTGTTCGCGACGAGAGACGCCAGGACTGGGATTTGAACCCAGAATCCCGAAAGGGAACACGCTTTCCAGGCGTGCGCCTTACCGTTCGGCCATCCTGGCTCGCCCTGAGATAGCGGGGTCGGTCGTTTAAGCATTACGAGGTGGTCGCCGGCCGGCTGCGGGTGCGGGCCGCCGGCGCTCACGCGGCGACGTCCCGCTGGATGGCGACGACGCCGGCGAGGATCAGCGCCCCGCCGGCCACCGTCGCCAGCGTCACCGGCTCCGCGAGCAACGCCGCGCCGAGGACGACCGTCACGGCCGGTTCCGCGGTGCTGACGATCCCGGTCCGACTCGCGCCGATCCGCTCGATGCCCGCGAAGAACGCGGCCACCGGGAGGGCCGTCGCGAGGACGGCGATCCCGAGGAGGATCGCCCACGCAGAGGGTGCGCTCGGCGCCTGCAGGTCGCCGGTCGCCGCGCCGACGACGACGAACGTGACGCCGGCGGCGGGGAGCACGTGCGCGGTCAACACCAGCGGGTCGACCGTCACGAGGAGTTCGCGCGAAACCGTGATGTAGAGCGCGTACGCGAGCGCGGCGCAGAGAACGACGACCACGCCGGCGGTGGAGGCGCCCGCCGGGTTCGCCCCCACGACGAGCGCGACGCCCCCGAGCGAGAGACAGAGCGCGAGGATCGTGAGCCCGCGAACCCGCTCGCCGATCGTCGCGACGGCGAGCACGACCACGAACGCCGGGTACGTGTAGAGGACGATCGCGACGAGGCCGGCGGTCATGAACTCCAGGCCCACGAAGTAGAGGCCGCTCATCGTCGCGTAGCCGAACGCGCCGAGTCCGAGCGCGATCGCGAGCGAGCGCCCCCGGAGCGGTTCCAACCGGCCGCGCCACGCGAGCCACGCCCAGACGAGGACCGTCGCGAGCGCGAACCGGTAGGCGAGCACGGTCGGGATCGTCAGGTCCGCTCGCTGGGCGTAGATGCCGAAGATGCCGAGCGTCCCGAAGCCCGCCGCGGAGACGAGCACCAGTCCCACGCCGACGAGTTCCCGGCTCGGACGCCGCCACCCCCGACGGCGGGTCATGACGCGACGCCGGCGGCGGCACGAGCGAGCGGGAGCGCGGCGCCCGGACGCCGGTCGTTACTCATCGGTCCCGTCGTCCGGGCCGTCGGCGGCGATCGAGTCCGCTCGCGAGGACCGACGCGCCGACCAG
This sequence comes from Halovivax sp., assembly GCA_007119345.1. Classification (GTDB taxonomy): domain Archaea; phylum Halobacteriota; class Halobacteria; order Halobacteriales; family Natrialbaceae; genus Halovivax. The sequence goes on along the minus strand of SKPV01000001.1, from coordinate 36,657 downwards.
GCCGCCACCCGGTGTTCGAACCGGTAGGCGACGGCCGCGGTCGCCGCGCCCACCAGGAGCGCCCCGAGCGCTGCCCCCCGGAGCGACAGGAGGCCCTCGCCGAGGGCGATCGAGCCCCGGGCGAGCACCGCGAAGGTCATGAAGCCGACCGCGCCCCACAGCAGCGCGGACTTCGCGCGCGGGTCCATCACGCACTCGGACGAGCGGCGATCACTCGAGGCTGGCGATCGCCTCGATCTCGACGCCGGCGCCCTTGGGGAGGTTCCCGACCTCGACGGCGCTGCGCGCCGGCGGCTCTTCGTCGAAGTACCCGGCGTAGGTCTCGTTCATCTCCTCGAAGTCGTCGATGTCGTCGAGGAAGACGGTCACCTTGAGGACGTCCGCGGGCGAGGCGCCCTCCGCCTCCAGGATCGCCACGACGTTCTCGAGCGCCCGCTCGGTCTGGGTCGCGATGTCGGCGTCGTCGAGCAGCTCGCCGTCGGGCGTCAGCGGGATCTGGCCCGCGGTGAACAGCAGCGAGCCGTTCGTCGTCGCCTGGCTGTAGGCTCCCACGGCGGCCGGTGCGTCGTCGGTGCTGACGGTGCGCTTCATACCTACCGGTGACTCGCGACGGGACATAAAGACGGGCGAAACCGCTCCGGCCCGACGTCGCGGGGACACCGATCCGACGACCGCGTCGGGAGCGCCGGTTCGGAGTCGCTACTCGTTGGACGCCATGTACCGCTCGACGCACCAGACCCAGTCGCCGTAGTCCGGGTAGTGAACGCCCCACCAGCGGTAGCCGTCGCTGTCTTCGGGACCGTTCACGATCTCGCCGACCGTTCCTTCCGGGTAGGTACCGACCACGTCGTAGTCCAGCCCCGGCCCCTCCCGGCCGTTCAGGTCGGTCGTCGTGTAGATCTCCTCCTCCATGTGGAACTTCACCCGCTCGAGGTAGCGCTCGACGCACCAGACCCACTCGTCGTAGTCGGTCATGTGCAGTCCCCACCAGCGGTAGCCGTCGCTGTCCTCAGGGCCGTTCACGACTCGACCTACCTCGCCTTCGGGGTAGGTGTTGACCACGTCGTAGTCCAGCCCCGGTCCCTCCCGACCGTTGAGGTCGGTCGTCGTCATCGCGCCGTCGTCGTCCTGGAACGTCTCGTCGCCGCCGTCGTCGCCGTCCCCGTTCACGTAGCTCATGAGGGTATCGGGGTCGATGCCGCCCTCCGGGTACGGGCACGACCGCGTCGGATACGAGCTACAGTCGCTGGCGCTCGGGGCGTTCGTGTGGCCGATGATCCCGCCCGGCTCGTCGAAGATGCACGTCGGGTCGCGGTAGTACTCCTTCGGGATGTCGTACTCGTCGCAGAGCCAGCCGATCAGCTGGCCGGAGCGCTCGTAGCACTCCTCGGTGATGTACTCGCCGTAGTCTTCGTGCCACTCGTGTTCGATCCCGATCGACGGCCCGTTACTCGCGGAGGCGTGCCACGCGACGTCCCGGTGGTTGACCATCTGCGTCGTGTGTCCCGGCTCCCCGGAGGTGTGCTCGTAGTTGCTGATCACGTAGTGGGCGCTGACGTTCGCGTCCGGGTTCCGGAACCAGTCGATCGCGCCCTCGTAGGACCCGACCGTGACGTGGACGACGATCCAGTCGATGTCGTCGGCTCCGCGCCAGTCGTCACTGAAGTTGCTCGAGTCGGCGGCGACGAACCGCTCCGTGTAGGGATCCTCCGCGTCGTCGCCCGCGGCCGACCCGGATGCGCCGAGGACCGCGCCCGCGCCGGCCGTCGCGCCCGTCCACCGGAGGAACCGCCGCCGATCGACGTCGCCGGGGATCGCCGTCCGCTCGCCGCGATCGGTCGCCGCGTCAGCCGCTCGCTCGTCGCCGGAACCGTCCTCGCACGTGTGCTTGTCAATTCCGCACATGGTTCGAAATCCACGAACGTGATAATAAGCATTATCTCATCTATTTATTATAAGTTAGTGGAGTATGGGAAATATGCTGCGCGTCGTGTGAGAAGCCGAATCGGCACGTCCGCGCCGTGAGTCACGCACCGGGCGACGGCGGGCCAGGAACCGCACCGGTCGCGACGCGTCGAGTGCTCCCGTGATCGAAGCGACCGGTCCCGGCGCGAACAGCGGCGGCGCTCCCTGGCCCGAGGATCGTCCGGCGCGGGCCGCGCTACCGGGCCGCAATTGGCGGCGCGGGCTGCTCCCCGCCCGTCGGTCTACTCGTCCGGAATTTCGAGCTCGAACTGCTCGTTCTCGGCGACCGCGTTGAGGACGACGCTGGTGTTCGACTCCTTGATGTCGGGGTCGGTCAGCAGCGACTTGATCCCCTCGTTCATCCCGTCGGTGTCCTCGAACTTGCCGACGGCGATCACGTCGTAGTCCCCCGTCACTTCGTAGACGGAGATCATCTGGCGGTGCTCGCGGAGCCGGTCGGTGATCTCCGGCAGCGCGTCTCCCTCGACTTTGAGCTGGATCACGGCGGTGACGTCGTAGCCCAGCGCGTCGTAGTCCACGCGCGGGGTGTAGCCCTCGATCACGCCCTCTTCTTCCAGATCCGAGAGGTGATTCGAGACGGTCGTCACCGAGACGTCGAGCTCCTCCGCGAGGCTCCGCAGGCTGGCGCGGCCGTCCCCCAGCAGGGCGTTCACCAACTTCGAGTCCAGATTTTCGTACGTCATCAACTCCACCCACTTTCCCCACCCATTAGAACTTTACGAATATTCAGTTCGAGCCCCTTCTCGGAAGGTTTGCACGGAACAGCAGGGTTTTAGTAGTAGAGATAGTTGGGTAGCACGTTCAGAAGATGACAACCGGTAACCTGACAACTGCGGAAAAATCCGTTCTAGAAACGATCGAAGAGGAAGACATCGACTTCCTCCGCCTGCAGTTCACGGACATTCTCGGCGTCGTGAAGAACGTCTCGGTGCCGGCCCGGCAGGCCGAGAAGGCGTTCCGCGAGGGGATCTACTTCGACGGCTCGTCGATCGAGGGCTTCGTCCGGATCCAGGAGTCGGACATGCGCCTGATCCCCGACCCGGAGACCTTCGCCGTCCTCCCGTGGCGAAAGAGCGAGGAGAGCGCGGCCGCCCGGATGATCTGCGACGTGGTCGACACCTCCACCGGCGAACCGTTCGAGGGCGACCCGCGCTCGATCCTCAAGCGGGCCCTCGAGCGAGCCGACGCGATGGGCTACACCGTCAACGCCGCCCCCGAACCCGAGTTCTTCCTCTTCGAGGAGGACGAGGACGGCCGCGCCACCACGAAGACCAACGACGCCGGCGGCTACTTCGACGTCGCGCCCAAGGACCTCGCGAGCGACGTCCGCCGTGACATCATCTACGGGCTGGAGAGCATGGGCTTCGAGATCGAGGCCAGCCACCACGAGGTCGCTCAGGGTCAACACGAGATCAACTTCGAGTACGACGACGCGCTCGCCACCGCGGACAACGTCGCCACCTTCCGGACCGTCGTCCGCGCGATCGCCGCCCAGCACGACCTGCACGCGACGTTCATGCCGAAACCGATCGCCAGGGTGAACGGCTCCGGCATGCACACCCACATCTCGCTGTTCACCGAGGACGGCGAGAACGCCTTCCACGACGACGACGACGAGTTCGACCTCTCCGAGACCGCCCACTCGTTCCTCGCCGGGGTGCTCGAACACGCGCCCGCGATCACCGCCGTCGCCAACCCGACGGTCAACAGCTACAAGCGCCTGGTTCCCGGCTACGAGGCGCCCGTCTACGTCGCCTGGTCCGACCGCAACCGCTCGGCGCTGATCCGCAAGCCCGCCGCGCGGGTCCCCGCAGCCTCGCGCATCGAGCTGCGCTCGCCCGACCCGTCCTGTAACCCCTACCTCGCGCTCGCCGCGATCATCCAGGCCGGCCTGGAGGGCATCGAACGCGACCTCGAGGCCCCGGAGCCCGTCCGCGAGAACATCTACGAGTTCGACGAGGCCAAGCGCGAGGAGTACGGCATCGACACGCTTCCGGGCGACCTCGGGCAGGCGGTCGACGCGCTCGAAGCGGACGAGGTCATCTACGACGCCCTCGGCGAGCACGTCGGACCGAAGTTCGTCGAGGCAAAGCGCAAGGAGTTCGGCGAGTACATCGTCGAAGTGTCGGACTGGGAGCTGGACCGGTACCTCGAGACGTTCTGAGACGGCCGGTACGCGGTTCGAATCTTCTCGCAGTCGCCCGGCGCGGTGGACGATCGACGGGGGCGTCCTCTGTCGACAGCGTGCTGGACGGTCCGAGCCCCACGATCTTCGCTACCGGTCCCGCTAGTCGACCACGCCGGCCCGCGCGTCCGCCTCGCCCACGGCGACCTCCGCGATCCGCGGCAGGCCCACCGTGAGGGCGCCGGCGAACAGCCCCAGCCCGAACCAGACGACCGTTCGCTCGACGACGAGGATCACGGCCGCTCCGGTCGCGAGCGCGGCGATCCCCAGCAGGCCGTGTCCGAGTCGACGCGGCTCGAAGGACCAGGGCTCGCGCGGCGGCGGGGCGTAGCGCCAGGCCAGCAGACAGCCGAGCGAGCCGCCGAAGAGGGCGGCGGCGTCGACGCGCCCGCCCACGAGGAACGAGGCGAACGAGACGGCGGCGACGGCGACGAAGACGGCCTCGGTCGCCGCGCGGGCGTCGCGCTCGGCGCGCACCCGCTCGCGGAGCCACAGGATCACCACCAGGTAAGCGAGCGCCACGGCGACGCCGGCGACGACGTCGATCGGGTAGTGGAGGCCGACGGCGATCCGCGAGACCGCGATCGCGACGATCAGAACGGCTCCCCCCGCCAGCCGCAGGCGCCGCGTGCCGACGTCGGTTTCGAGCGCCAGCATCGTCCAGATGGCCGTCCCCGCCATCGCGTGTCCGCTCGGAAAGCTCGTCGAGGACACTTCGACCAGCGGAGCGTAGACGTGCTGGATCCCGACCGGCAGCGTCTCGGGAGCGATCGCGGGTCCGACGCCGGGCCGGTCGACCTCGAAGTAGCCCTTCGTGCCGACCATGATCGCGTAGGCGCCCATCACGATCCCGATCCAGGAGGCGAACCGGTCGCGGGGGCCGAAGTAGAACGCGAGGACGACCGCCGGCGCCACGAACCAGACGCTCCCGAGGTAGGAGAAGAACGCGAAGACGAACGCGGCCCACTCCGGGAAGGCGTCGCGGACGGTGCGGACGGTCGCGGGATCGAACCACATCAGCGCCTCATTTTGGAGGGGCGACCCTATGTCTATCGATTGTCGATATTATTCGTCTGCCACGCCCCGGTCGAAATAAGTCGCGAGGGAGTCAGGAGCGCCGGTCGCCGATCGCGTCGCGCAGCCGACCGGGAAGCCCGACGATCGAGATCGCGGTCCCGAAGAGCACCATCAGCAGGTAGACGCCGAGCGTCGACGTCCAGACGACGACCATCGCGAGGACCGCCCAGCCGCCGCTCAGGAAGTAGTACGCCGCGACGGTCATCGCGGTGCCGTACAGCAACACGAGGTACGGTCCCCAGCCGCGGGCCTTGCCCCGACGGACGCGCCGGCGGACGTACCGCTCGAGGTCGCCCTCCAGTTCCTCCCGGCGGACCGTCCGCCGTTCGACGCCGTCCTCGAGCGCCGCCACTTCGTCCCGGAGGCGCTCGATCTCCTCGCGGAGGGCGGCGGGATCGTCCGCCCGATCGCGGGTCCGATCGGTCGCGCAGCCGTCGACGGCGGCCGTCTCGTCGGTCGACGGCTCCGCCGACGACGGCCCGCCCGGAGACCCAACCGCTTCGTCCGTGGCGTCGTCAGTCATCGCTGCCTGCTCGAACTGTCGAGAGCCGGGACTTTGTAGCTGCCGATCCGTTCCTCGATCCGCGAGCACGGCGTTGACGACCGCACCGAAGACGACGACGATCGCGCCGACGTAGAGCCAGACGAGCACGAGGAGGACCCCGCCGAGCGCGCCGTAGATGGCCGATCCGGCGGCGACGGCCGCGTAGATCGCGAACGTCCGACTCAGGACGAGCCACCCGATCGCCGCCAGCATCGTGCCGGGAAGGGCTTCGCGAAGACCCACCTCGGGGCCCGGGAAGACGACGTACATCGGGAGGAAGGCGGCCACGAGCGCGGGGAACACCAGCGCCGGGGCGACGAGACTGGTTCCGGGCACGGGTGCCATCGCGATCGCCACCTCGAGCGCACCGACGATCGCGATCCCGGCCGCGACGGCGCCCGCGACGACCGCGGCGTCCCAGAAGGTGTCCAGCAGCGACTTCTCGGCGACCGTCCCGTACACCTGCGAGAACGCGCGGTCGAGTCCCCTGAGGACGCGACTCGATCCCCAGACGATCCCCAGGGCGCCGACGACCGTCGCGCTCCGGCGGCCGGTTTCGTCGACGAGCGCCTCCGCCAGCAGCTCCTGGGCCGAGGGCGTGAGGAAGTCTTCGACGGCCGCCGAGAGCCCACGGGCGAACGCCTCGCCGCCGAGGCTCGCGGCGACGCCGAACGCCAGCAGCGCGATCGGCACCAGCGAGAGGAACGCGTAGAAGGCGACGCCGGCCGCCAGCAACGTCAGCTGTTGGGTTCGGGCGACGTGAACCACGTCGCGGACGAGCGCGGACGCCCCATCGCGATCGATCACGGCCGATGATAGGGGGCGACGTCCCAAATATGAACGCAATTCGCACACCTCGTTACCGTCACGGGATCGTGACCGTACCGGCGCCACGGGAGCGCCGGCGCGCGCCGCCGACCGCGCCGAACCCGGCCGCCGAGCGTCGACGGGGCGTTACTCGTCCACTGCGACGATCTCCGCGCCGGGGGCGGTCGCGAGTACGCTCCGGAGGCCCTTCTCCGCGTTGTGCTTCCGGGTGTACCCCTCGCCGCTCGTCGCGATGACGTTCCCGTTCCGGTGGACCAACCGCCAGCGCCACTCGCCGGCGCGGTCCTCGAACAGTTCGAACCGGCCGAGGCTCTCGGCGGCGGCGACCGACTCCGCGGTCGACGGTTCCTCCTCCACGTCCGACTCCGCGGCCGACGGCGCCTCCTCCGCGTCCAGCTCCGTGCCGGTGGACTCCCCCGACGCGTCCCCGTCGTCGGTCTCGGTCGCCGAATCGGGAGCCCGCCACTCGAGCTCGATCTCGAGTTCGACCTCGTCGCCGTCTCGCTCCAGTTCGAGTTCGTACGCGATGGGCTCCGCCAGTTCGACCGACACGGTCTCGCCCTCGGCCCGGAGCTCGAGCGACGGCTCGTCGGCGAACTGGTCGGCGATCGCTCGCAGCGCGCTCGCGACGCCGTCGCGGGACTTCGATTCCTCGGTCGAGCCGATTTCGCTTCCCATAGCCGTCATCCGACGAGCGAGCACATATAGCACGGACCGCGATCCGTCGGTCAGCGGACGTCGTCGCGGCCACCGGGGGTTGATTGCGGAGATGCGCGTGGAATCGGCATGCCCGCAGCCGACGATTCCCCCCTGGATCCCGAAGACGAGGAGATCGCCGCCGAGATCGCGGACGATCCCGACTCCTTCGCGGCGATGCTCCCGCACTTCTATCGCGGCGAAGTCAGCCAGGCGAACAGCGCGCAAGATCGCATCGACCGGACCACGGACTGGGCGATCGCCCTGCTCGCGGCGCTGCTCTCGCTCGTGTTCTCCAGTCCGGACATGCCCGCGTACCTGCTGCTGATCGGGCTGGTCGCGATGTGGGTGTTCCTGTTCTTCGAGGTGCGCCGCTACCGGTTTTTCGACGTCTGGCGCGCCCGAGTCCGCTTCGTCCAGGAGAACGTCTTCGCGAACGCCTTCGAGCCGGTCGGCGTCGAACACCCGGCCTGGCGCGAGGAGCTGAGCGACGACCTGCGGCGCCCGACGTTCAAGGTGTCCGCCCTCGAGGCGCTCTCGCGACGGATCCGGCGGGTCTACGGCCTGTTGTTCGCGGTCCTCGGCGTCGCGTGGGCGTTCAAGGTGACGCTGTTCACCCCGGAGCGCCTGTGGACGGAGGCCGCCGAGATCCACGGCGTTCCGGGCGAAGCCGTGGCCGCGGGTCTCGCCGCGTTCTTCGTCGGCCTCGCGGTCCTGGCCGCGTGGCCCCGCGGGCGACGAGCCAAGGGTGAGATTTACGGTGCGGAGCCGGGCGACTGGAAGTGAACGGGGGCGAACGCCGCGCGCAAGTCACCCGCTCGCGACGCCGCAAACGAGCCGAAGATCGGGGGTGTTCGTGCCCCGAGACCGCTACAGCGTTCGCCGATCGCGACAGGCCGGGCAGTACATCGTCCCCCGGCCGATCAGAAGCAGACTCCCGTCGCACGCCGGGCACGGCGGTCCGAGCGCGCACCCGGTTCCGTCCCGAATGATCGCATCGCAAGCGGTCTCGAGCTGGCGGAGTCGGGTCTCCGTCGCCGCGAGTCGGGTGGCGAGCGACTGGGCGTTCGCTCCCAGCGGCGGCCGGTCGGAGCTCGTCATCCGAGGAAGTTCTCTCGACATCGTCGAACCCTAGAGGTCGGCGGCGGGTATAGCGTCGTCGCGTGGTGGGTCGGCGGCGGGTAAAGAGTCGTCGCGCGGCGTGCGAACTCGCCGTCGAGAGTCGACCCGAGGTTCACCTCACCCACCCCGACGGTACCGGAGCAGGTGGTAGGCGACGATGCCGGCGACGAACGCCGCGCCCAGGTTCACCGTCAGTCCGAGGAGGCCGACGGCGATCACGAGCGGGTAGGCGGCCGCGCGCTCGAGGCTCGTCCGGCCCAGCTGGAGGGCGATCAGCGCGAGGACGACCCCGAGCATCGCGACGGGGTAGGCGGCGACGAGCCCGACGGCGAGCAGCGCGACCGCGACGTAGCCGACGCCGAGGACGACGTTGGCGCCCGCCGTCCGGGCGCCGAAGGCGTACTTGCCGGCGACGCCGCCGCTGCCGTGGCACATGGGAAACGCGCCGAAGGGGACCGCGGCGAGGTTGGTGACGCCCATGCTCGAGGCGAGCCGGTCGGGCGAGACCTCCCGGTCGAAGTAGTCCGAGAGGAGCAGGGAGGTCGCCAGCGCCGCGTTACCGATCGTCATCGCGAGCTGGGCGAGCGAGGCCTCGGCGGCCGCGAGCGTGAGGTCGCCCGCCCCGATCAGCAGGACGCCGTCGATGCCGGGGAGGGCGGGCGACGGCGCCCCGGCGACCGACGCCGCGACCCCGCCGCCGAGTAAGAGCACGACGAGCGCGCTGAGGTTCCAGTGCCCCGCGGCGACGATCAGGACCGCGACGACGGTCGCGACGCCGGCCAGCCGGAGGTCCGCCGCGCCCAGGCGGAGGCCGGTCTCGAGGAGGACCAGCGCCACCCCGAGCTGGATGCCGCGGACGACCGGCGCGCCGACGTACCGCTCCACGCGCGCGAGGGTGCCGGTTGCGCCGATCAGGAGGAGAGCGCCGCCGGCGAGCAGCCCGGCGACGAGGAACTCGCCGGTCGCGAGCGATCCGGCCAGGACGAGCGCTGCCAGCGCCTTCATCGGCTCGACCGAGAGCGGAACGCCGTAGTACAGCCCCCAGACCACCTGAAAGAGGCCGAACCAGAGCAACATCACCGCGAGCGAGAGCTCCGTGAGCACCGCGACCGCCACGACGATCGGCAGGACCGTAACCGAATCCCCTATCGCTCCGGTCACCTCGTTCCACGCGATTTCGACCGATTGATCGCCGCGGAAAGAGACTGATACGGCCATCTACGCACCATTTAGCGACGATGCGTAAAAGTCACACGAGTAACCAATAATGGTTTATTTCGAGATCGAGTGCAAGCGGCATCGGTTACCCTCGATCGCCTCGACGTCGGGCCGGGTCGCGGTCCGAGTCGATCGCCTCGACGTCGGGCCGGGTCGCCGCGGTTCGAGTCCAGCGCCCAAGGTCGGTCGACGGCGGCTTCCGGCTCCCCCGTGGCTACAGCCACGCGACGGAGGGTCGCGGCGGCGTCAGCACCTTGATTCCGCGGCGTACGGTTTTGTGGTCGGATCGGGTCCGCCGCGGACGAACTTATCGGAGCGCGTCCGCCGTCGCCTCCCGGATCTCGCCGACGTCGGCGTCGGTCTTGAACGTCGTGCCGCCGTAGTGGGCGGGCGAGGCCTCGTACCCCGCCTCGCGCAGGTCGGCGAGGAAGTCGGCCATCGCGTTCGCCGGAAGTCCCCACTCCTTGCAGAGCCGGTGCTGATCGTAGTGGGTCGGTTCGTCGAGTTCGCGTTCGAGGGTCCCGCAGAGCTCGGCGGCCTTCGTCGCGGTCCCGAGAAGGTCCCCCGCATCGACGACCGCCTCGCGGACGGCGCCGACGAACTCGCGATCGCGGTACGGACCGACCCAGAGGGGACCCGCCGTCAGCATCCGATCGCCGTCGCAGTTCGGGCACGTTTCGAGCGGGTCCGCGTGGAGCCCGGGGTCGGATTCGCGACAGAGGCAGTCCTCGCAGTGGTACAGATGTCCGAGCGTCTCGACCGCGGCGTCGGCCGCGGTCGCCCGGTGGTCGAGCTCGAGGTAGGTCCGGACGTAGTGACTCGTCGCGTGGGTCAGGAGGGGCCGCACGCCGACGTCGAAGCGGGCGGCGCTGCGGACGAGCGCCGACAGCAGGATCCGGACGCCCATCTCGGGGTGATAGTCGGTGTTCCGGGGGACGGCCGAGTACGAGCGGATGCCGCTCCGGAGGTGGGCGCCACACAGCGGCGCGGTGTCGGTCGCGGTGACGCAGACGAGATTCCTGGCGTTCGCGAACGCGGCGTCGGCGAACGGCATCGGGGTCCCGTAGGGGTCGAGATCGATCACGTCCAGGGGCGGGTCCGTGTCGCGCTTACAGCCGTGCATGTGGGCGCTGGCGTCGGCGCGAACGACCGCGAGGTCGCCGTCGAGCCGGCGCTCGTTCGACGCGGCGTTCTCGCGGGCGAGCTCGACGGCCCGCTCGTCGCGGTCGCAGCAGGTGACCGTCCAGCCGTCGGCGGCCGCCCGGATCCCGCGGATCCCGCTGGCGGTCATCGCGTCGAGGTAGGTCGCGGCGCGCGGCTCGCGCACGTCGCGGAACGCTCGCAGGACGGCGATCGTCAGGTCCCGGTTGAGCTCCTGGCGCGGGTTGTAGAAGACCGACTCCTGGACGCCCTCGGTCGACTCGCCCGGCACCTCGAGTTCGACGCCCCCTTCCGTGACGCGCATGGCCGTTCTCGGCGCGCGGAGGCGAAAAGTGCGGTGATCCGGCCCGGAGGCGAAACGTGCGGTGACACCGGCGCCCCTGCCGGCCACGGACGGCCGGCGAGCGTTCCTGTGGACCACGGGCGCGTCGTCCGAGTCGTGTGCCGGTCACTCCAGCGCGACGATCCCTTCCCTCGTCCCGAGGACGATCGCGTCGTCGACGAGCGCGAGCGGGTGTCCGGCGAAGCCGGCATCGGTCTCGCGCTCCCAGCGCAGATCGCCGGTCTCCGCGTCGAGGGCGAACAGGCGGCCGGTCACCGCTCGCCGCTCCGTGGGGTGGGAGCCGCCGAGGTAGATCGTGCCGTCGGCGACCGCGGGCGGGCCGACGGGCTCGGGGACGGTCGTCTCCCAGTTCGTCTCGAGCGTCTCGCGATCGAAGGACGCCACGGTGCTCTCCTCGAGGGCGTCGGACCCGTTGTCGTAGCCGGCGGCGAGGACGCGATCCTCGACGAGCGCCGGGGTCTGGACGGCCCGCTCGAACGGCCGGCTCCAGACCGCCCCGCGGGTCGAGAGGAGCTGAACGGGTGCCCCGCCACGGTCGCCCTCCTCGTACCCGCCGAGCGCGATCGTCGAGTCGTCGACCGCCGGCGGCACGGGGCGGACGACCGACTCGTACCCGTAGAGCGGGATTTCCGACCGCTCCACCGGCGGTTCGGGTCCCGCGAGCTCCAGGAGCCGGTGGGCGTCCGTGGTCGTCCAGTGTACCGTCCCGTCCGCGATCGCCAGGGCGCCGTGGGGCCCCGCGCCGTCGACGGTCCACCGAGGCTCGCCGGTGTCGGCGTGCAGGCCGCGGAGTCCGTCGCCGACGGGGACGTACACCGTCCCGTCGAACTCGACGGGGTCGCGTCCGACGAGGTCGGTCTCGTAGCGCCACTCCCGATCCCCGGTCTCGGCGTCGAGCGCGGTCACGCCCGCCTCCGACCGGGTGTAACAGCGGCCGTCGACGACCGAGAGGAAGCCGCTCCCGTCGTCGGTCTCCCACTCCCGAGAGCCGTCCGCGAGGTCGACCGCGACGACGGTCTCGCGGGTGCCGACGTAGACGCGGCCGTCCGCGACCGCGATGCTTCTCACCGGCTCGGCGGTGGCCTCGGACCAGCGCTCCGACGGGGCCTCCCGCGGCGGCGTCGCCTCCGGCGCGACCACGTCGTTGGCGAACGATCGCGTCGACCGGAACCACTCGTCGGCCCCGGGCTCGGGAATCCGCCTGACGCGCCGGTCCGCGGGTTCGGTGTTCTCGTCCGCGTCGTCGCCGCCGGGGAGCCAGCCGGCGCACCCGGCGAGGCCGGTCGCGGCGACAGCGGCGAGGTACGACCGCCTTCTGGTGGAGGGCAGCATTTGTCGGTAATGAAGACGGTCGGAGATAAATTTTGATCGAGTGATTTTACGTTCGGAACCGGTTCGAGCGGCCGCGGGTTCGTGCCGCGCCGAACAGGAACGATTCGGCGATGCAGTAGACGTCCGGCCGCTTCGATTCCGTTCGACGCACCGTTAGCGATTCCGTAAGTCACGGTATAAATTCGTCGTCGATCCCCCGAGCGCCCGATTACCGACGCTACTCGAACGTGTCCTCGTGCTGCCCGTGCAGCCACACGCAACAGCAAAACGCCACGAATCCGGCGACGGTCGCGATCCCGAACGCCATCCGGTACCCGGTGGCCGTGTAGACGCGAGCGCCGCCGACGAAGTCGCCGGTCCAGTAGGCGTCGAGCGCCCAGCCCATGAGCGTCGGGAAGAGGCCCGCGCCGAGGAAGGCGGCGCCGTTGACGGTGCCGGTGGAGATGCCGCTCGCGCGGTCCGGGTGGCGCTCTTTGACCACCGGGTAGCTGAGGACGAACGCGCCGAGCAGGATCCCGGTCACCAGGAAGACGACGGCCACGGCCCACAGCGGCGGCGTGCCGAGGATCGCCAGGATCGCCAGCGCGACGGTGTACAGTCCGCCGCCGGCGACCATCAGCTCGGTTCGGCGCCCCAGGCGATCGGAGAGCCAGCCGATGGCTGGGCCGCCGACGATCAACCCCACGGCGCCGAGCAAGGTGAACACCGACGCGTAGGTGATCGACACTTCGTACGTCTGGGCGACGTACGGCACGCCCCAGAGGCCGAAGAGCGTGAGATTGACCCCCGTCGTGCAAAAGAGGAGGACGCTCACCACCCAGGTGAAGCGGTCGCGCAGGACGTCGTCGAGGGCGCCCCGGAGCTGGGCGGTCGAGAGCGAGGGCTGTTCCGGCACGCCCCGGATGGGGTCGAAGCCCGCCTTCTCGGGCCCGTCGCGGACGACGAGGAAGACGGCGACCGAGACCGCGAGCCCGAACGCGCCGATCCAGCCGATCGACGCGCGCCAGCCCTCGGCGTCGACCGCGACCGCCAGCGGCGTCGTCGCCATGACGCCGCCGACGCCCGCCACAGCGAAGGTGAGCCCGCTCATCGTCCCGAACTCGTCGGCGCGGTACCAGTTGGCGCAGAACCGGAGGATGCAGACGAAGATGACGCTCCCGCCGAGTCCGACGAGCCCGCGAGCGAGGAGCGCGGCCGGGTACGAGGACGCGAACGCGAACCAGATCGCCCCCGCGCTCATCGTCAGCCCGCCCGCCGCGGCCGTCCGCCGGGGGCCCACCCTGTCGGCCAGGATTCCCGTGGGAATCTGCATGAGGGCGTAGACCCAGAAGAAGGTGGCGTGCAGGGTGCCGAGCTGGCCGCCCGTCGTGTCGAACGCCCGCATCAGGTCCTCCGCGAGCACGGCCGAGGAGAGCCGGTGAACGTTGACGAGGACGAAAACGAGGCTCAGCAGGCCCCACAGCCACCACCGGCGCGAGAGCGGGTCCGACCAGTAGCGCATCCGACGTATCTCTCTCCGCGAGGATCGAAAGTGCTGTGCAAGCGGCAGTCGAGGACGACGATCGCCGCGACCGACGAGAGCCGTCCAACCAAACGAATTTCACACTTGGGCACCGAGGGGCGAGCGTGTCCGAGCCGAACCCGGTCGAACGGTGGCAGGCCGACCTCGAGGAGGCCGGGGAGCTCACGCCGGCGATCGTCGACCGGATCTCTCGGCTCCACGGCGATCGCGGGGTTCGCGCCATCGAGGCCGTCGCCGAGCGCCGGGTGAAGGCCTACCGGGACTTCACGGTCGTCGTCGGTCACCGCGACGAGTACGTCGTCGAGGACGGCGGCTGCACCTGCAAGGACGCGGAGTACAACCTCGACCGCGACGACCCGACCGACCTCTGCTGGCACGTCCTCGCCGTCGCCATCGCCCGGCGGGTGGGTCACCTCGACTACCACGACATGTGGTACTCGGACGTCCGGGAGTTCCTGTGAGACGCGAGTCCCTGCGAGGGCGGACCCCCCAGCGAGACCGGTCGTTCGATCCCGACGAGCCACCCGTTCACCACGCCTTCCGAGGGCGCGCTGAGGACGTACGGCGGCGCTCGCCCGTCGACGCCGCTCTGGACCGGCCCAGTCACCGCGGTCAGCAGTAAGAGGATCGCGAAGGCGAAGCCCAGTAGCAAGACGAACGCGAAGGCGAAGCCCAGTTTCCCGACCGGCTTCGCGTACGACGCTAGCGGTCCTTCGTCACCCACCGCGGGGAACGGGAGGAGCCGGAATGAATCGACGGGTGATCTCGACGGAACGACGGCCGCCGCGCCCGCGGGCCGAGCGGTGCCGATCCGTTACCGTCGTCCGACCCGCCCGACCGCCTCCCGGAAGCGGGCCGACCGCGAGGCCGGCTCCTCCTCGCCCACGACCGCTCGGACCCCGTCGAATTCGTCGCCGGCGGCCTCGACCGCCTTATCCTTCGCCTCGCGGGCGTGGTCGAGCGAGGCCGCCGCGTGCTCGACGGCTTCGGCCGCCTCGTCCGCGGCCGCCTTCGCGGCGGTCGTCGCCTCCTCGCGCGGGTTCGATCGTCGGCTGCGCAGTTTGCGAAGCGTTACGGTTCCGATCACGACGCCGAGCGCGCCCACGAGCGCGCCTTTCGTTCGGAGCATGCGATCGAAACACCATTCGATTCGTGATTGTTACGGCCCCGTTACCGTCCGGTAATCCGACGTTCCGTCGGTCGGGCGGCGGGTCGGTCGCGCGATTCGGAGACACCGTTTCCGCCCGCACGACGCACGGGCGCTCGGGAACGTCCTCGACCGACGAATCGAGGCGCGATCGGACCACGTCGAGAAACGTCGAGTCGTGACCCGGCGACGCGCTCGGCGGCCTCGACGCAGCCGCGTCCGATCTCGCCGACAGCGTGGCCGAACGCCGGGATGGCGCGGAGTCGCTGCTGCGCAACGAGGGTGTCCCCGGCGCGGCGGGCTTCAACGCGCCGTGCGGATGAAGACGAAGTGGTCGGGGTGCTCGGCCTCGTGGGCTCTCGCTCCGTCGTAGGCGCCGACCTCGTCGTCGACCTCGTGGTCGAAGTCGCAGGTGTCGCAGGTCAGGTCGTAGACCATGCTATGATTTCCCACGGAGCCGGGGTTAAGCCTTGTTCCGGGACAGGGAAGAGTCGCACCGTCGGTTCGCCGAGACGGTCGGGCGCCACACCGTCGGTTCGCTGGGATGGGTGGGCGTCACGCCGTCGGTTCGCCGAGACGGCCGGGCGCCACACCGTCGGTTCGCTGGGATGGGTGGGCGTCACGCCGTCGGTTCGCCGAGACGGCCGGGCGCCACATCGCCGGTTCGCCGGGACGGCCAGGGGTGGACAGCTCAGCCGTCGATCCGCTCGATCGTCGCGTCCGCGTCGCCGACGAGCGCGTCCTCCAGCGTCCGGCGGACCGCGGTCGGGTCGGCGGGCCCGCCGCCGTTCGCGACGCTTCCGACGGCGGCCGGGTCGAGCGGGACGTCGAGCGCATCGTAGACGTCCGCGAGCAGGGAAGCCAACTCTTCCCGACCGGCGACGACGAGGACGCCGGCGACTAACGCGCCGTCCCCGGTCACCCGCTGGGCGATGCCGGCGACCTTCCCGCCGTCCGGGAGCCGCAGCGAGTGGGTGCCCGGACAGAACGCGTCGGCCGGTTCTCCGCCCTCGACGTGGACGCCCAGCTCGCCGAGGGCGGCCGCGACGTCGTCCGCGAGCGCGTCGTAGCGCGACTGGATGCCCGACCGGAGGGCCTCGACGGGTTCGGCGCGGGCGAACGCCAGCGTCGTCTCGCCGTCGTACGCGACGGCCCGACCCCCGACGCTGCGTTCGACGGGAGGGAACCCGCGCTCGCTGGCGATCTCCCGTGCGCGCACGTAGTCCTCGGCGTTCGCGTCCCGGCGGCCGAACGCGACCTGACGGTGGGGCGTCCAGACGCGGACCGCCCGGTCGCCGTCCGCGGCGCGCTCGAGGAGGCGCCGGCTCGCCTCGCGGTCGGCCGCGACGGTTTCGGCCCGGCCGCGGAGGACGTGTACGGTCACGAGCGCGACTTGGCACCCGACGGAGGTAAACGCTCGCGGTCCGCGGTCGCCGCGCGAGTCCGACCGCGATCGACGCCCGACGAGAGTAAGTCCCCGCGACTCCCAGCCGCAGACATGACGGTCGTCCTCGGCGAGCGCGTCCTCGGGCGGTACCGGCGCTTCTCGCTGTACAACTCGCCGTACCCCGCTCACGACGCGGGCTGCGCGATCGACTGCTACCCCGCGGGGACCGACCCGCACGAGGGGCTCGCCGAGGTCGCCCCCTCGCCGGTCGCGGGCGTCGTCCGCGAGACGCGGACCGTCAGCGCGCCGCCGAAGCCGTACGCTCCCGAGCACGACCACCTGATACTGATCGACGTCGAGGAACCCGCCGGCGCGGCCGGCCTCGTCGCCCGAGTCCTCCACGTCGACCCCACCGTCGAGGCGGGCGACCGCGTCGCGATCGGCGAGTCGCTCGGGCGGCTCGTGAGGGCCGGATTCTTCGCCCCGTGGGTCGGCACTCACCTCCACCTCGGCTTCCGGGAGCCCGGTCGGAACCTTCACCGGGCGTCCGGCTCGCTGTCGATCGATCCCGGCGTCCCGGTGCGGCCCCTCTCCTGGGACGGCACGGGGACCGTGGTCGCGACCGGCGAGACCTACGCGATCCTCGACGCGCCGGCCCATCCGAATCCCGGCGACGAGTGGGTCGGCGTCGCCGACGACGACGGCCGCGTGCTCGACGGCGGACTGCCCCACTACGAGGGCGGCGGAGCGCTGAAGTCGGGCGGCGCGGTCGCGGAGGACGGCGGTGAAGAAGACGAGCCAGCCCGCCCGATCCGGCTGAACGGCGACCCGGTCGGCGCGGCGAACGGCCGGACCGTAACCTGGGACGAGCCGACCGTGCTGGCCAACGGCGAACCGGTGACGGGGCTCTCGCTGTTCTGCGCGCGCGACGCGGGCTTCGGCGCGAAGTTGATCTGTCCGGAGCGGGAGTTCGAAGTCGGCGAGCGGCTGTCGGTGTCGATCGGGCGACGTTGAGGGCGGTGACGTCTCGCGAAACGACGAAGAAGACCGGCATCCAGACCGGACGCGAAGAGTTTTACGATCCGTGCGGTTTGGTACGGAACGATGTTCGATCGACGGCGAGCGCTGATGATCCTCGGAATTATCGGAGTCGCGGCGCTCGCCTGGGTGGCGCTCTTCGCCTACCCGTTCTCGACGATCGCCCACGAGCCGTACGAGAACGACGTCGGGACGGACGTCCTGCCGTCCGAGGATGCGTCGTTCGAGGGCGACGAGCGGATCGCGGTACACGCCGACGGCGAGCCGGCGCTCGAGTTCGAGCGACGATTCGCCGTCGACGGCGACGAGTTCCGGTACGCGCACGAGTGGATTGGGGAGGGAGAGACGACGACGTTCGCCAGGTACACCGACCGCGAGGAATCGCTGAGCGCGACGCGATCGTGGATCGACAGCGCCGAGACGTACGAGCGGTGGCGCGAGGACGCCGCCGAGAACGAGACCGTTCGGGAGACGGAGGACGGCTTCGTCAGGATCGATCCCGACGACGGCGTACAACCCGTCGACGAGCAGTTCGACGCCTTCTCCGTCATGGGGACCGGCCACCTCCTCTCGGACCTCTCGTTCGAGCACCGCGGCGAGAAGACGACCGGAGAGCGGACGGTCGAGATGTACGAACCCGAGGGCGGCTGGTACGAGCGGATCGTCTCCGGGTACGTAGTCGAGGAGTACCGCGTGTCCGACGCCGAGGGCGGTCTGCACCTCGACGCGGAAACCGGCGCGCTGGTGTTCGCCGAGCTCGAGTACACCACCGTCGACGCGTCGAACCACGCCGAGTACCTGGCCGAGCGGTGGGACGGGGACGACGTCGTCACCGTCGAGCTCGTCTACGAGGTGCGCGAGGACGCCGACGTGCAGCGACCGGACTGGGTCGACGAGGGCGAGTGACGGTCGGTACACCGGTGACGCTCCCCTGCGGCGAACGGAGGGGGCGCCGTCGATCTTGGACGTGGCGGTCGGTAGCGAGGGCGAACGATCGGCGAACGATCGATACACGCCGTTCAACGGACACAACCGGACGAGCGAAGCGCCCAAGGTTCCGCTCGCCCCACGGCGAGGTATGACCGACGCAGACGACGCCGCCGACGGCGCCGCCGACGCGGCCGACCAGTACGAGGCGATGCGGTCGTTCCTCCAGGGATACATCGACGAGTACCACGAGTTCCTCTCCTGGCTCGGCGTGACCGTGGACGAGGTCGACGACGGGACGATGACGATGTCGATCCCCTACGACGAGAAGCTCACCAACGTCCGACCGAGCGGCGGGAACGGGGACCGCCGCCCGGACATCCACGGCGGCGTCGCCGCGACGCTGGTCGACACCGTCGGCGGACTCGTCCTCCGAACGACGTTCGACGAGCCCTCGGGCAACGGCGTCGCGACGATCAGCCTGAACGTCAACTACCTCCGCCCGGCGACGGGCGACCTCGAGGCCACCGCGGAGGTGATCCGGGTGGGTTCGACCGTCGGCGTCAGCGAGATCACCGTCGAGAGCACGACGCCCGACGGCGAGACGCGCGAGGTCGCGACGGGGCAAGGCTCGTTCCGCATCTTCCGGGAGTAGCGAACGGATTCGTTCGCGCCCGTCCCTCGCGGAGATGACGGTCGGGTGTCCTACCGCACGTCGGCTCCGACTGGAGTGTGGACGGGTTGGTCGGGTTCGGGGACAGAGCGCCGAGAAAGCCCCCGGCCGCTATCGATCCGCCCATCGCACTTCACGCCGGTTCGCCGAGGGTCGTTTCTCACGCCGATTCTCCGAGCGTGAATTCTCACGCCGGTTCGCCGAGCGTCAATTTCAGGCAGAAGACGGAGCCGCCCGCCTTCCCGAACTCGCCCGTTTCGACGGCCAGCGGCTCGAAGCCGGCGTCCGCGAGGATCGATTCGGTCTCCGGGTTGCCCGCGGGGAGCAGAACGTGCTCGCCGTCGGGGCAGTGGGCGTTGCCGGCCAGGCCCTCGCGAGATTCCTCGACCGGGACTTCCAACACCCGTTCGAAGACCTCGGCGATCCGGTCGAGTCCGCCCTCGGTGAAGGCCTCGGGCTGGATCAGCGCGGTATCCCCGTCGAGCGGCGTGAGACAGACGTCGAGGTGGTAGTACCGGTCGTCGGTCAGTTCGAGGGCGAGTACGGGCGTCTCGAGCCGGTCGGCGAGGTCGTCGTAGGCCGCCCGTTCGGTCCGGACGCCGTAGCCGCCCCAGAGGAGTCGCTTCCCGGGGTGCCAGACGGCGTCTCCGGTGCCCTCGAACGCGGCCGGAGGCGGGTCGAGGACCCGGTAGCCCTCGCCCCGGGCCCAGGCGACGAAGTGGGCGGGCTCGCCCCGTCGCACGTCGGTCGCCATCGACGCCGGCACGACGCCGCGGCCGTCCGCCGTCGAGAGCCCGAGATTCGCGGCGAAGACGAGATCCGGCACCTCGGCGGGCGGCGCGGGGTTCGGGACCCCCGCAGGCAGGTCGACGTCGCGCGCCTGCAGGGTCGTCCACGTCTCGTCGGGGTCGAGGACCGCGACCGAGTCGGCGTACCGCTCGTACGTCTCGCGGAGTCGCTCCCACTGCGCGAGCGCCCGCTCGCGGTCGACGTCCCCGCCCGTGTACGGGTTGATCGCGTACCGGACGTCGAAGTGCGTCGGGCGGACGAGGAGGATCCGGTCGTGGGCCGGGCGGTCGGGAAGGTCGGCCGACGAGAACGCGAGCGGGTCGGACTCGTCGAAAACGGTTGCGCGCGGGCCGGTCATCGTGTCGACGGTCACGAAGGCCGAGATTAATCGTTCCGCTTTCCTCGCTGACGGGCGCTCACGCGAACGTGACGTCCCCGGCGCTCGCGACCTCGCCGAACAGCCAGTCGGCGTGCTCGAGCGCGTACTCCTTGTGCGCGTCCTCGAGGTGGCCGATGCAGTCCTCGACCAGGATCGGCCGGAAGTCTCGCAGGCCGGCGCTGCCGGCGCTGTGGAGCACGCAGACGTTCGCGAGCGTGCCGGTGAACAGGAGGTTCCGGATCCCGCGGGCGTTCAACCAGCCCTCGAGCTCCGTCCGCTGGAAGGCGTCGTACGTGTGCTTCTCGACGACGTGGTCGCCCGCTCGTACCGGCAACTCCTCGACGATCTCGGCGCCCCAGCTTCCCTCGACGACGTGCTCGCCCCACTGCTCGAACTCGTCGTAGAAGTGGGCGCCCTCGAACTGTTCGGGCGGGTGGACGTCCCGCGTGAAGACGACCTGGACGCCGGCGTCGCGTGCGTCGTCGACGAACGCGGCGATCGGCTCGATCGCGCCCTCGCTGCCCGGCGCGTACAGCGCCCCGTCGGGGTGACAGAAGTCGTTTTGCATGTCGACCACGACGACCGCGGTGCTGTCGGGTTCGAGTCGCATGGGTGAGGGTACGCAGCGACGGTCAATAACGCTCACGACGCGGTGAACGACGTCGGAGCCCGAACCGCGAGCCGGGCGACTCGTCGGCCGATCGGGGCGAGAGCGGACCGGCCGGCGACCCGAGCCGACCGTCCCGTAGCGAGCGGGGCCGATCGAACCGCAGCGACCCGAGCCGACCGTCCCGTAGCGACCCGGGATCGGATCGCACTGATCGGGGATCTTATGCCGATTCCCTCCATATTTGCGGGCGACGAAATCCCAATGCAATCGACACGTGCGCTGCTGTTGGCCCTCCTCGTCGCGGTCTCGCTGGTCGCCGTGCCGCTCTCGGCCGCCGGCGCCGCCGCCGGTGCGGGAGCGAGCGACGACGGAACGATCGTCGACCGCCCCGCCGTCGAGTACGCGCTGGCCGCGGACGAACACGACGACGATCCGACGACCGAGGAGACGATCGGCTACGCCGAGGGGTACTGGCCCGACGACGAGCTCCCGGTCGACGAGCGAGACGACGCGCACGTCACCGAGGACGAGCTCGAGGAGGTCGTCTACCGGTCGATGGCCCGCACCGAGGAGATCCGCGAACTGCCCTTCCAGGAGGTCCCCGACGTCGAGGTCATCACCCGCGAGGAGTTCCGCGAGGAAGTCGACGAGATGTTCGAGGTAAGCGAGCGCGACGATCTGATCGAGAACGTCCGCTACGAGGCGAAGCTGATGGTCGATCGCGACGCCGACGCCCTCGAGGCGTTCGAGGCGCTGTACGGCGACTCCGTCGGCGGCTACTACGACCCGGGGACCGGCGAGATCGTGCTCGTCTCCGACGACCCCGACGAGGTCGAGGTCGACGAGGTGACGCTGGGCCACGAACTGCTCCACGCCCTCCAGGACCAGCACTTCGGCCTCGACGGCTACGAGCGCGAGACGAACGAGCAGGACCACGCGATCAACGGGCTCATCGAGGGCGACGCGGTGTTCGTCGACGGACAGTACGAAGACCGGTGCGGTCTCGAGTGGGACTGTCTGGAGCCCGAACACCAACCGGAGGCGCCGCCGGATATCGTCTGGGGCCTGTACTTCAACCTGATCATGCCGTACGACCAGGGCGACGATTACGTCGAATACGTCTACGATCGGGGCGGCTGGGACGCCGTCGACGAGCTGTACGACGAGCCGCCGGCGAGCTCCTCGGAGGTCATCAGGCCCGGCGAGGAACGCGAGCCGGTCGACGTCGAGGTCGAGGACCGCTCGAGCGAGGCGTGGTCGCCGGTCGAGCCCGACGAGGGCGCGGCCACCCAGACCGTCGGCGAGGCGGGCCTCGCGACGATGTTCTTCCACGACTCGGTCGAGCGCCAGGGCGCGTCGGTGCTCGCGATCGAGGACTTCGCACAGGCGACCCCCGACGGGGGCGAGACCTACGTCTACGACCAGCCCTACACCGACGGCTGGAAGGGCGACGAGCTCGTCGTCTACGCCACGGACGAGGAGTCAGTCGAAGACAGCGGCTACGTCTGGGAGCTCGAGTGGACCTCCGCGGACGACGCCGACGAGTTCCTCGACGGCTACCTCCAGCTGCTCGAGCTCCACGGCACCGAGCCGGTCGACGGCCACGAGAACACCGTCGAGCTCGACGAGGGCTTCCCCGGGGCCTACCACGTCGACCGCGACGGCGAGACGGTGACGATCGTCAACGCTCCCTCGGTCGAGGACCTGACCGAGATCCGCGACGACGCGGCGCCCGAGGGCGAGGACACGATCGAACACGCGCTGTTCGGGACGGCGCCGGACGACGAAGCCGACGACGCGGCCGATGCGGACGACGGAGCCGACGACGCGGCCGACGACGACGGGAACCCGCTCCCCGGCTTCGGCCCCGTGGTAGCGCTGGTCGCCGCACTCGCGACCGCGCTGCTGGTCGCCCGGCGGTAGTTCGCTGACACCTAGATCGGCCCCGAACCCCCGCGTCGGCAGTGGTCCGTCGACGCCCAACGCGTCCGACTACCGACAGTTCGGGCGGCGCGGGACTCGTCCAGGGCCCGCACGCCGGCGAGCCGATCGGCGCGCGTCTCGTCCGTAGGCGGGCTGGCGACGGTTGGGCTGACGCGCGGCTGACCGCGACGAACACGCTTTTTTCCCCGCGCGAGAACCCTCGCGCATGACGACACCGTTCGGAACCGTGCCTGCGGAGGCGATCCGCGAGGGGCGGGCCACCGACGCCTACTTCCGGCGGACGCGCGAGGCGCTCGAGCACGCGGGGACGAATCCCCGCGTCGTCGCCGAGGTGACCGCCGACCAATTTCCGACCGGCGAGTTCGAGGTCTTCACCGGCGTGACCGAGGCCGCGAGACTCCTCGAGGGTCGCGACGTCGACGTCGACGCGCTCCCCGACGGGCAGCTGTTCGACGGCGGGCCCGTGATGCGAATCGAGGGGCCGTACCTCGCCTTCGCCGAGCTCGAAACCTCGCTGTTGGGACTGCTCTCGCAACCGAGCGCCTTCGCGACGGCCGCGCTCGAGTGCCGGGTCGCCGCCCCCGACTCGCAGGTGCTCTCCTTCGGCTCCCGGCACGTCCATCCCGCGCTGGCCGCGGTCGTCGAGCGGGCGGCGCTGGTGGCGGGGCTCGACGGCTTCTCCCACGTCGCCGCCGGAGAGCTGCTGGGTCGGGAGGCGAGCGGGACGATGCCCCACGCGCTCATGTTCCCCTTCGGGGAAGGCGATCAGGCTGCGGCCTGGGAGGCGTTCGACGCGGCCGTCCCCGAGGACACGCCGCGGATCGCGCTGACGGACACCTTCTGGGACGAGGTGAGCGAGAGCCTGCTGGCCGCCGAGACGCTCGGCGATCGCCTCGACGGCGTCCGACTGGACACGACCGGCTCCCGACGGGGCGACTTCCGCCACATCGTCCGCGAGGTGCGCTGGGAGCTCGACGCTCGCGGGTACGAGGACGTCGACGTCTTTCTCTCGGGCGGACTCGGCCCCGATCAGCTCCGCGAATTGCGCGACCTCGCGGACGGCTTCGGCGTCGGGAGCGCGATCACGAACGCGGACCCGGTCGACTTCAGCCTCGACATCGTCGAGCTCGACGGCGAACCGATCTCGAAGCGGGGGAAGCTCTCGGGCGTCAAAGAAGTGTACCGAACCCCCGACGGCGGTCACCGCGTCGCGCTGGCCGACCGCGACGGACCCCGCGGCGGGACGTCGCTGCTGGAACCGCTGGTCCGCGACGGCGAGATCGTTCGCGACGACCTCGACGACCTCGACGCGGCCACCGAGCGCTGTCTCGCCGACGCCGAGGCGGTCGGGTTCGGCGACGAGCCGACGTGAGGGCTCGCCGACCGTCGGTCGCCCGAAGAAGGCGTCGCCCTACACCTGCTCGACGCTGCCGTCGGAGGCGCGCTCGCGGAACACCTGTCCCTCGAACAGCGTGACGACGACGTCGTCGTCCTGCCAGGCGGTCGGCGCGAGACCGGCCTTCCGGCAGGTGCGGTCGAGGTACTCGTGAGCCGTCCAGTCGTGTTCGACCGGCAGCGTGGGGTAGAGCCAGCCATCCTGACCGCGGCCGTCGACCGCGACGCCGTGGGCGCCGAGTTCGAGGTCGGCGAGCGGGTCGTCGGTGAGGACGACGTTGCGGACCACGCAGACGGAGACCGTCAGGTTGTCGAGTTCGGTGGGAGTCACTTCCGAGCCGGCGGAGTCCTCGCTGGCGGCCCGGATCGCCGCGTCGACGATGACGTGGCCGAGCTGGTCGCCGGAGCGATGGCCGCCGGCACAGCCCCGGAGGCTGCCGCGACCTCGGGTGGACTCGAGGCGGACGAACGCGCCCGTCCGCTCGTAGAACGCTTCGCGCATGCTCCCCGGATGTTCTCGCTGGCCGTGTCGCACGAACGCTTCGACGGATTCGCGCGCGAGTTCGACGGCGCGGGCCCCATCTTCGTAGGAAAGATCGACGCCCTGTCCCTGAGACATACGAGAGTAAATGGGGATTACCGCCCAAAAGCCCTTCCATTCGAAACGGCGGTCGGGCCCGTCGACCGCGACGCATAAAGGGGGCGACCCCCTACTTCCGGCCGGGAGAGAGAGCCCGGCTGCCGCGACGGCCGTGCCGGCGACGGCGCGCCCGCAGACCGCGGCGCACGGAAGGCGCCGCGGGGCAACGCGGACCGACTCCTCGAGTCGGCCCGCGCCCGCGAGGAAAGTCCCCCCACCGGCCGGGCAGGTGACCGGGCGCAAGCCCGGGACGGGAGACCGTCGGCTCTGGAACAGAAACGACACGTCTCGGCCCGACCGATGATGCGCGCGAACCCGACCGCGAGGAAGGGAAGATAACCCGCAGAGGGCGCGCGGTTCGAACGGTCGTGGTTCGAATCCACGAACCGTGCCAGTGGCACGGTGAACCGCGCACAGACGGCCGAGGATCGATGGAACGGCGAACCCTCACCGGTGCAAGTCCGCGCCGCTGGTAGCCCGGCGGCGCCGCGGGCGGCGCGGACGCTCAGCCAAATGCCGGGACGAACAGAAGGGGGCTTACTCCTCTCACCCAGTTTCGCTTCGTGAGCGACGGCGCCGGTCGACGTCGATCGGCCCCCGGGAGGGCTCACTCCCGGAAGTCCGCGACCACGCGGTCGATGCACCCCGCCTCTCGGATCGGATCGAAGTACGCGCAGTGGTCGGGGACCGACGCCGTGACGTCGACGTCGTGGTAGTTGTCGGGCGTCTCGCCGTCGGTGAACCAGCCGCCGCAGTCCGCGCCGGCGCAACCGACCCCGCTGCCCAGCGTGCTGAGGTCGTAGATCGTGCAGACCGTCGCGTCCTCGTGGGAGTGGTAGTTGTACACGTCGACGGCGGAATCGCGGATCCCGTCGGCGAAGCGACCGTCGTCGCAGACGGAATCGTCCTCGACGGCGGCGCCGAGCAGCGCGACGGTCTCGAGAACGACGTCGCCGTCCAGTTCGTCGATCGCGTTCAGCGAGAGGCGTCCGCCCAGCGAGTGACCCACGAGGCGGACCGTCGTCTGCGTGCCGCCGAACTGCTGGCGGATCCAGCGGCCCAACCGCGTGCCAGCCTCGTCGGCGTTACCCTCGGCGCCCCAGAAGTTGAGCGTGTCCGAATCCCAGGTCGCCGCCACCACCACTTCGTGGTAGCCGGCGTCCGCCAGTTCGAGGTCCAGCGCGTAAGCCTGATCGTCGCGCGTCTCCCGCCCCTTCCAGCCGTGTGCGTAGATGCAGACCTCCGCCGGGTACCAGTCCCACGTCGGCGGAACGTCCTCGGCCAGGTCGATCGTCGGGTACCCGTCGGGCGAATCGGGCCAGTCGCCGCACTCCTTGACCTCGCCGGCGGAGGCGGATCCGCTGGCCGCGGCGACGGCGCCGCCGGCGACGGCCGCGACGCCGGACAGCCTGAGGACGTCTCGTCGGGACGGCCCGGATCGGCGCCGTTCGCTCGAGGCGACGCCGCGACCGCCCGCGGCATCATTGTTAATTTCACGCATTCCAGCCGAAGTCACAATTTTTGGAAGTGAATGACTTTCTTATATTTTTTAACGTAATATAAACGGGAGGGAACCGTTACGGTATTTGAACGATCGGTTCGTTTTCGACCGCCGGCGCGCCGACTCCGGCTCGAACCGCCGCGCGAACCCGGCCGAGGAACCGACGCGACGGACGTGTTCAACTCTCCGCGCGGAAAGGATCGCCAGCGCTACCGTCTCGCTCCGCCCGCGGCTTCGCCGTTCGCGTGGACCAGCCGGAGACGTCCGAAGGGCGTGTCCGTCGAGATTTGAACTCGCCGAGACGTTCCGGGTCGCTCGCTTGCTCACGGCTTCGCCGTTCGCTTCGCGGTTCTCGCTTCGAACCGCGCCCCGCTCGCTTCCCGGGCTGGGACTCATCCGCACACATCTCCGGGTCCACTTCTCACGCGACGTGTACTCGCGCCGCTACGCGGCGCTCGTGGTCGGCGTCACGTGAGAAGTGTCCTGACGGAGTTCCACGCGAGCGTAGCGAGCGTGGAGCACGTCAGGGCACGAACGGAGTGAGTGTCCTGACGGAGATTTGGACAGGTGCCAGACGGTCGCTCCCTTCGGTCGCGCTGCGACTGCCGTGTTCAAATCTCCTCGTGCGAATTTTCAGCGCATGGGCTCCTCGCTTCGCTCGTCGCGTCGTGCGCTGAAAATGTCCTGACGGAGTTCCACGCGAGCGTAGCGAGCGTGGAGCACGTCAGGCCACGAACGGAGTGAGTGTCCTGACGGAGATTTGAACTCCGGTCCCTGGCTCCGCAAGCCAGGAGGATAGTCCACTACCCTACCAGGACGCAATATTTTCTATCCCCGGTTCGGTTAAAGCACTTTCGAAACGGGCCGTGGCCCGCTCGCGGTTCGCCGCCACGCGGGCGCTGCGTTCCGCGCGCCGTGGTCAACCGGAGGTGGCAGTGAAAACATTAATTCCATTACAAAAAAATCTATTTTACCTTCGAGAATGTATTTGATAAGAGGGGGAGAACACGGGAGCATGCGACGACGCACATTGCTGTCCGGAATCGCCGGGACCACCGCCGTCGCCGTCGCGGGATGCATCGGCGGCGAGGAGAGCGGCGGCGACGAAACTGAGCCAGGCGAATACGAAGAACCGGAGATCGAGACGGTGGACCAGGAGCAACTCGACGGCGCGGACGGCGACGACGAGCGCCACGTCGAGACCGCGGCGACGGTGGTCGTCGACGACGACCGGATCGAGATCGAGGGGCAGCTCGAAGCGTCGACGCCGTGTCACGAGGCCGTCGTCACCGACGTCGACGGAGACGGCGACACGCTCACCGTGACCGTCGAGGTCGAGGACGCGGCCGGCGAGGACGAGATGTGCACGCAGGTGATCAGCGAGATCGAGTACGAGGCGACGATCGCGTTCGAGGACGGCGCGCCCGAGACCGTGGTCGTCGTCCACCAGGACCGCGCGGGCGAAGAGACCGCGACCGAGTACGACGTTTGAGGCCACGCGAACGTGATCGGCGCACCAACACCGATTGGGTCGCCGCGAACGTGATTGGAGCAACATCACTGATCGACCCACCTCGAACGATACGTGTGGGTCGACACTGAACGATACGTTCGGGTCGACACTTGGCCTCACGCGCGTGAGAACGATTCGCTGACGGGATGACGTCGAACCGTCGACCCGCCTCCGGCCGCCGGTTTCGGCGGGTCCGCGCCGCGGATTTGGCAATACTTATGCGCGGTTGCTGCCTGTTCGGTCCTAGCATGAGCGACATCGAGGGGATCTACGAAGACCTCGAGGCGGACGTCTCCCTCGAGGAGTTCCGCGAGGCCGTCGAAGCTAAAGTCGAGCAGATGGGCGGGCTCGCGGACGAGGAGACCGCGGCCATGCTCGTCGCTCACGAGGTCGGCGAGAGTGAGGTCGGCGGCGTTGCGGACATCGAGCCGGGGATGGAGGAGGTGAAGTTCGTCGCGAAGGTGACGAACATCGGCGACGTGCGCACCTTCGAGCGCGAGGGCGAGGACGAGGACGGCCGGGTCGTCAACGTCGACGTGGCCGACGAGACGGGCGCGGTCCGCGCGGCGTTCTGGGACGAGCGGGCCGCGGCCGCCGTCGAGGAACTCGAGGAGGGGCAGGTGCTGCGGATCAAGGGCCGGCCGAAGGACGGGTACAGCGGCGTCGAGGTCAGCGTCGACGAGGCCCAGCCGGACGACGACGTCGAGATCGATATTCAGATTTCTGACACGCACACGGTGGAGGACCTCTCGCTCGGCCTCTCGGACGTCACCCTGGTCGGGAAGGTCCTCGAAACCGACTCGGTGCGCACCTTCGAGCGCGACGACGGCTCCGAGGGGAAGGTGTCGAACCTCACGCTCGGCGACGAGACCGGCCGCGTTCGCGTCACGCTCTGGGACGAGCGCGCAGACCTGGCCGCGGAGATCGAACCCGAAACCACCGTCGAGGTGATCGACGGCTACGTCCGCGAGCGCGACGGGCAGCTCGAACTCCACGTCGGCAACCGCGGGACGGTCGAGGAGGTCGACGAGGACGTCGAGTACGTCCCCGACAGCACGCCGATCGAGTCCCTGGAGATCGGCCAGACCGTCGACATCGCGGGCGTGGTCCGGTCGGCCGACCCCACGCGAACGTTCGACCGCGACGACGGCTCGGAGGGACAGGTCCGCAACATCCGCGTCCAGGACGCGACGGGCGACATCCGCGTGGCCCTCTGGGGCGAGAAGGCCGACATCGATATCGGACCGGGCGACGAGGTCGCGATCGCCGACGTCGAGATCCAGGACGGCTGGCAGGACGACCTCGAGGCCTCCGCGGGCTGGCGCTCGACCGTGAGCGTGCTCGGCGAGGCGAACCCCGGTTCGGATGGCGGCGATACGGACGGGGCCGGCGACGACTCCCCGGGGCTCTCGTCGTTCGCGGACGACGGCGAGAACGGAGACGCGGACGGCCCCGAGTCCTCGGACGCCGCGGCAGGGTCCGCGGACGAGGCGGACGACGCGCCGGCTGCCGAGGACGACGAACCCGTCGACGGCGAGACGATCGAGTTCACCGGCGTCGTCGTCCAGGCCGGCGACCCGGTGATCCTCGACGACGGCGAGACGACGATGCGAGTCGACACCGGGACGGACGTCGGGCTGGGCGAGGAAGTCACCGCCCGCGGCACCGTCCGCGACGGTCGTCTCGACGCCGACGAACTGTTCTGAGGGGCGAGGGCCGAGCGCAGCGAAGCCCTCGAAAGGGCGAGCGTGGAATGAAATGACCCGTGAGCCCACCGAGCCGTGAGCGTGCGGAATGAGCGAGAACCGCGCTTCGCCCGATACTCGCCGCTCACGGGGCGCTTCGCTCACCGTTCGCCATCCCGAGGATCTCACTTCGTTCGATACTCGCCGCTCACGGGGTGCTTCGCTCACCGTTCGCCATCCCGAGGCCTCGTTCCACTCGGCCTCGCACCCGTTCCCCGCTCGACACGACGAGATCTCTCGCTGCGCTCGGGATCTCGCGGCTCCCGTCGCCGGTAGCGCGACGGAAAGCATTAAGGGTGTCAACTGCCGCAATTCTCGTATGAACGTCGAGCTGCCGTTCGCGCCGGTGGACACCATCATCCGCCGCAACGCGGGCAACCTGCGCGTCAGCGCCGACGCCGCGGCGGAGCTGGCGCGGCGGATCCAGGACCACGGCGCCGCGCTCGCGGTCGAGGCCGCCGAGCGGGCGACCGCCGACGGTCGGAAGACGCTGATGGCCGAGGACTTCGGCGTCGAGACGGTCGTCGACAAGGACGAGCTCGAGCTGCCGGTCGCGCCCGTCGACCGCATCGCCCGCCTCGAGATCGACGACCGCTACCGGGTCGCGATGGACGCGAGAGTCGCGCTCGCAGACATCCTCGAAGATTACGCCGACAACGTGGCGCGGGCGGCGGCGATCCTCGCCCACCACGCCGACCGGCGCACCATCATCGACGACGACATCGAGACCTACTTCGCGCTCTTCGAGTGACCCCCCGATGCGCTTCGGCTACAGCGAGCGTTGCGAGGATCACGACCCCGGCCCCCGACACCCCGAGTCGCCCGACAGACTGCGAGCGATCCGCGAGCGCCTCGTCCGCAAGCACGGCGTCGAGTACGTCGAATCGGCACCCGTCGACGTCGAGACCGTGACCGCGGTCCACGACGCCGACTACGTCGAGGAGTTCCGGACGTTCTGTGCCGACGGCGGCGGCAACTGGGATCCCGACACGACCGCCGTCGAGGCGACCTGGGACGCGGCGCTGCGGAGCGCGGGACTCGCCTGCTGGGCCGCCGAGGCGGCGCTCGACGGCGCCGAGGGTCACGACACGCCGTTCTCGCTGGGCCGACCGCCGGGCCACCACGCGGTCGAAGCCGACGCGATGGGATTTTGCTTTCTGAACAACGTCGCCGTCGCCGCCCAACACGCGCTGGATACGCGCGAGGTGGACCGGGTCGCCGTCGTCGACTGGGACGTCCACCACGGCAACGGTACCCAGGACCTCTTCTACGACCGCGAGGACGTCTACGTCGTCTCGCTGCACGAGACGGGGCTCTACCCGGGAACCGGCGCCGCGGACGAGACCGGGGACGGCGACGGCGAGGGGACGACGATGAACGTCCCGATGCCGCCCGCCGCGGCCGACGCCGACTACCTCGCCGCGTTCGACGAGCTCGTGGCGCCGGCGCTCGCCGAATTCGATCCGGGGCTGATCCTCGTGAGCGCCGGCTTCGACGCCCACCGCCACGACCCCATCTCCCGGGTGCGGCTCTCGACCGAGGCCTACGCCCTGATGGCCGACCGGGTGCGCACCATCGCCGGCGACGCCGGCGCGAGCCTCGGGTTCGTGCTCGAAGGCGGCTACGGCCTGGAGGTGCTCGCCGACAGCGTCGCCATCGTCCACGAGACGTTCCACGGCCGCGAGCCGATCGAACCAGACGACGACGTCGGCGAGGCGGTCGACGCGGCCCTCGACGAGGTGGCCGAGGCGCACGGACCTGATCGGTAGGATACGCGATCGGCGCCTCGGGGAGGACGGGCTCCGAATCACGGCTGGAGCGCTAAAAGTTCCGAACACGTTGTCCTCGCAAGCACAATTCTACGGCAGGAATCCGGCGGAGACGTCCACGATGCTGGACGAGTCAGCGGCGCCCGTCGAACACTCCTACGACGAGCCTACGCCGGCGAGTATCGCGGTCATCCAGGCGCTCACGGCGATCGAAGAGACGGACCCGATCGACCCCCCGATCGTCCTCTACGATCACGTGAATCCCGAGGCGCTCGATCTGTTGATCGGGCACGAGAGCGCGACCGCCGCGGTCGAGATCAGCTTCACGGTGGCGGACTATCGAGTGACGGTTCGCGATACGGGCGAGGTCGTCGTCGAAGCGTCGTAGCGAGTCACGGCACCGGCTCGAAGTACGCCGCCAGCTCGACGCCGAACTCCGGACCGAGCGCCGCGACTTCGTCGCCGACCAGCACCTCGTAGCCGTCCGCCAGGGCGGACTCGACGTGGGCCCCGAGAGCGACCTCGAGGAGCGCGTCGCTCTCCAGGAATCCGCGGGCCGTTTCGAACTCGCGCTCGCGCTCGACGACGTAGCGGTCGCCGTCGATGAAGGGGCCGTAGACGTCCGGGTCGTCGGCGTACGCGTCGAAAAAGTCCTCGGCGTGGGCGCGGACGTGGACCGGCGGCCCCTCGTGGCGCTCGACCGCGGGGCGCTCGGCGACGGCGAGCTCCGCGAGGACGACGCCCGTTTCGTCGGCGTACGCGTCGGTCCGGAGGACGTCGAACCCCCGGCGGACGAGCGCGTCCGCGATCCCCGCCCGGGACTTCTCGAGCTGCGGGTAGAGCTGGTCCTCGACGAGGTCCGGCGCGTCGAAGCGGACCGCGACGGGCGTGGTACGGCGCCGATCGAGGTGGTCCCGGAGCGCGGCCTCGTCGAGGGGCGCGGGGTCCTCCGCCTCGAACAGGTCGAGTCGCGGTTCCGCGAGGAGGTCGCGGGCGTAGTGCTGGAGGCGGGCCACGTTGGTCGCGTCGCAGACGGCCGCGACGTTGCGGCCGGGGTCCGTGGGATCGATGACGACCAGCGGGTCGTCGAACTGGTGGTCGGCGTCGCCGTGCGCTTCGGGATCGAGTTCGACCGGGGGCCGCCAGTCGGCCGCGGCCGCACAGAGTTCGCGAAAGCCGCCGTACTCACAGACCAGCAGCTCGGTGAGGTAGCCGCTGAAGCCGCGCGTTCGGAGGTTGCTCCCGTAGACGCCGATCCCCTTCATGAACGCCTTGGTGAGCCTGACCTCCCGGGCGAGCTCGGCGTCGAGTCGCGCTTGGAGGTAGTCGTCGTGAAACGGGGTGCGATCGACGGCCGAGCGGATATCGGTGGCGTCCGCGAGCCGATAGCAGGGGACGACGTCGACGTCGAACCCGTCCAGCTCGCCGGTGACGTACGGGTGCTCGGCGTACTCCTCGCGGCCGTCCGGCAGCGTCTCGTGGCCCACCGCGAGCCCGTACCGTTCCAGTGTGTCGCGGTCGATGTCGGGCGGGAAACGGACGAAGACGTCGACGTCCCGGTCGCCGCTGATCCAGGTCTCGCGGGCCGTCGAGCCCACCAGGACGACGTCGGCGTCGGGGCAGCGCTCCGTGGCCGCGTCTTCGGCCCGTCGAAGCAGCTCGGTCGCGACCGCCTCGAACGTCTCCCGCTCGTCCGCGTCGGGCTCGACACGTTCGAGAACCCGCTCGACGACCGTCTCGAAGTCGTCGGCGCCGGCGGCGGCCTCGTCGTCGCTCATCACGTTCCGATTCACGCCCCGCGGGTTAAGGCGTGTCGAAGCGTGCGCAGGTGCGATGATCCCGCCGTCCGGGTGATAGCAATCCGCAGGCGGGCAAAGCGAAAGCCCTATGAAACGCTCGCGTTTACTCGAAACCGAGCCGAAGTAGCTCAGATGGTAGAGCACCTCGCTGTTAACGAGGTTGTCCCAGGTTCGAGTCCTGGCTTCGGCGCTCCCGTTCTCACGGTCTCTCGCGAGGAGCGGTCGCTCCGGGCGAACCCGACCGTGACCGGATCCGTGTGCGTAATATCGCGATACCGGTCGGAAACGATCGGCGCGCTATTTTACGATAACTAGTAGCAATTGTCACACGGGTGTGGTATGAAGGAATCACGTACGAACCGGCGAGGAGCACGTCGCGGCGTGGGGGCTGGCGCGCTCGGGCTGACTGCGGGCGCGACGACGAGCGCGGCAGGAGCGGAGGCGACGGACGCGACCGACGATCACGGGCGGAAACTCACCCTCGAACTCGAGCTCGGCCACGACAGGGTGCTCGAGGGGTGGGAGGAACTCGACGACTACCACGACGTTCGGAAGGACGTCCTCGCGTCGATCGACGTTCGAGGAACGATCGCAGGGGGTGAGGAGACGACCCTGTTCTGCCAGACGGCGGCGATGAAGCGCAGCACCGTTCGCACCACCGAAGTAACGAACGTCCACTACCCGGAGGACCCGCGCGAGGAAGTGCACACGCACAGGACCGCCATGCTGGACGGCGAGCACGAAATTTTCGGAGTCGTCGTCGACGCCTTCGAGGACCGCACCGCCAGGGACCGGATCGAGTTCACCGTGCGATGAGGCTCGGAACTCGACGCCGTCTCCGCCACCGGTTCCGTCGACCGTGGCCCCGAACGCGATCGGGGATCGCGTCCGAAGGTTTACGAGGGAAAACGCGGCCAGGCGGCCCATGATCGACCGCGTCGAGCGTTACGAGTCGCTCGAACGGTCCCAGAAGCGAGGTTACGCGACCGAGGCGATCGTCACGGTCGCCTTCGCGCTGCACGATATCCCGGTCTTCGTGCCGACCTCCGAGGAGGAGTCGTGCGACATGGTCGTCGGGATCGCCGGCCGGTTTCGGCCGATCCGATGTGCGACGGCGTACCGGAAGTCCCCGGGAACGGTGCCGTTCGAGACCGCGGGCGGCCGTCGCAGAGCCGGCTCCGATCGGCGCGGTTACGACGGACGGGCGCCGCTCTTCGCCGTCTACGATCCGATCAACGACTACCGCTACCTGATGCCGGCCGAGGAGGCGACGTCGGAGACGATGGAGATCCGGTTTCGGGAGGCGAGAAACGGGCAACGGGTGGGCGGCAACTGGTACGAGGACTACCTGTTCTGTGAACAGCTGGCGCGGATGAAGGGCGGGTCGGTGTACGGCGGGGACGGCGAGGGGAGGGGCTGGAATCGGCAAATCGACATCGATGGGGCAGGCTATTTCTCCCCGTAGCGAGGATGGTCGGCCATGGCAGACGACCGACGCACGACCGACGACCACGGTCACGACGTCATCGATCCGCTGTACGTAGCCATCGTCACGGTCTCGAGTTCGCGCGCGGCGGAGGCGGCCGACGACGGCGACCCCGACGACCCCGGCGGCGACACCGTCCAGGCGTGCTTCGAGGACGACGGCCACGAGGTGCGCGAGCGGCTGCTCGTCCGCGACGACTTCGCGTCGATCCGGACCGCGGTTCGCGGGTTCGTCGCCAGGCGGGATATCGACGTGGTGGTGACGACCGGCGGGACGGGGGTGACCGCCGACGACGTCTCGCCGGAGGCGACGGCGTCGCTGTTCGAGCGCGAGCTGCCGGGCTTCGGCGAGCTCTTCCGGATGCTCTCCTGGGAGGAGGTCGGGACGCGGGCGCTGGCCTCCCGGGCGACCGCCGGAATCGCCGCGGACACGCCCGTGTTCTGCCTCCCCGGGAGCACGAACGCCTGCCGGACCGCCTGCGAGGAGTTGATCGTCCCCGAGGCGCCGCACCTGGCGGGGCTGGCGACGGCCCACCGGGCCGACGTCGAGGAGGCGACGCTGTCGGCGTACGACGAGTGATCGCCACGTCGGGCTCCGAGACCGGCGGGAAACAGATCACCGAACCGGACGCTGCCAGCCCTTATTGACGCCGGGAACGTAGCACCACGTGTTATGTGCCACCACATGTCCGACGAGCGGCTAGAGGAACTGTCCGAGGCCGAGCGCGAGGAGTTGCTCGAGGTCCACGACGAGAACGAACTCGCCGAGGAGTTCGACGAGGACGAACTCGAAGCGATCGGCGCGGCGTAGGCGGTCGGCTCGGACAGTAACCGTTACT
The DNA here is from genome assembly GCA_007119345.1 of Halovivax sp. Classification (GTDB taxonomy): domain Archaea; phylum Halobacteriota; class Halobacteria; order Halobacteriales; family Natrialbaceae; genus Halovivax. Next base: position 1,063 of record SKPV01000001.1, on the reverse strand, counting down.
ACCCTGTGGGATTTTTCTCGACACGAGGGCCCTTAGCTCAGTCTGGTGAGAGCGCTCGGCTCATATCGAACGCCGGTGGGTCGCCGGGTTCGGGGGATACCGAGTGGTCGATGGTTCGAATCCGTCAGGGCCCACTCGAACGCCGCGAGCGCTGCGAGCGGAGTGAGGGGACGCACTGCGGATTCGAACCCGGGGAGTCGCAGCACGCGAGCGAAGCGAGCGTGACCGTCTCCACACGGTTCGAATCCGTCAGGGCCCATCCATACTATGCACGGTTCTGAGCCAACGGAATAACATGATACAACGCCTGTACCCCTTATTTTCGAGATTGCGATGGCGATCGATCCGTGAGTCGTGTTCGGAGTTCATCTATCTGCTGGACGCGGGTCGCTGTCGTCGTGCCTTCTCTGATAGCCGACGCGCCAGAGTCATAGAAACAACCGATGATTGAGGCCAAAATCGTAGAATCTGGGCGTTGAGACGCTGCTGGGGCCCTCGTTCAGACGAGACAACCGTGGTCGGTCTTATGTAGAACTCCGGAAAGGGTTGCAAATTATTGTTATCGCTTCAGATAAAATGGAAACTGCCGTTGTGTAGGTCTGCGGACTCACCGCTGGGATTCCTACCAGCTATAGATGATGTTCGTAGCGTCGTGCAAGCCTCAGGGCGCATATTCAGCAGCGAAGCGAGTAGAGGTGCGTGTCACTTGAAATGACAGTAACCGCTTTGCTCGAGAAATCGACGCGCCTCGTCGAATCTCAGTTCTCGCCGTACCTCGTCTTCGAACCTGTCGAACTCGACGAGTCCCGCGTCCGCTAATTCGGGGAGTAGAACGTGATGGAGTTCGTAGCAGATCGTGAGGTACTCCCCGGCGTCGAGGGTCTCTCCCTCTCGAAGGATCGGATCTGCAGAGATCGCACTCTCGGCCAGTAGCGCACGTACTACTCGCCACTGTTGCGCTGAGAGCACACGTTCGATGCGGTCGTTGTTACAGCCTTTCTTTCTCGCGAACCTGTTATCTGCGACGACCGGTAACCCTCGTCGTCGCTCACTCCGAACCCTC
>SKPV01000143.1 GCA_007119345.1 Halovivax sp. | reverse complement strand
GGCGGCCGCCCTCGTCGACCTGGCTCCGGCGGTGGCCGCGGCCGACGCCGACGACGAGGACGAGGCGGGCCAACTCCGCGACGGGCTCGCCGAGGGCGACGTCTACGGGGTCGACGTCGACGGCGCGATCGAGACCTTCGCGGCCCGCACCGACCGCGACCTCGGCGAGGCGGACGAGATCCTGCTCGTCGGCGCGGGGAGCCAGGACGAGCCGATGGAGCGCCTGGCGTACCTGCTCGCGGCGCCGTGGCCCGCCGAGGAGCTGGCGGACGGCGCCGCGTCGGCGACGGGACTCTCCTACGAGCGGGCCGACGGGGCGGACGAACTGTACGAACCGGCGGACGGCGATGGAGACGGCGACGACGCGGCGGACGGTGACGACGATGGCGACGGCGACGACGCGGCCGACGGCGATGCGGCGGCCGACGTCGATCCGGACGCCGACGTCGGAACCGATCCGGACGAGGCGGGCCCGCCGACCGTCGCCGGCCTGGGCGAGGACCGCCTGGTGGCGGGCGACGACGAACTGGTCGGGGAGGCGCTCTCGGTCGCCGACGGCGAGGCCGACCCCCTCGACGGGGCCCTCCGCGAGGCGTTCGACGAGGCGCCGACGGGGCTGGTCACCGTCGCCGTCGCGACGCCGGACGGGGTCCAGCCGGACCTGGAGGATCTGACGGTCCCCTTCGCGCTGCGGCCGCTCGAGACCGTGGGCGCCGTCGCGGGGACGGTCGAACCGGCCGGGAGCGCGGGCGACGATGTCGGAAGTGACGACGAGATCGGAAGCGACGACGAGGACGAGGGTGGGAGTGACGACGACGGCGGAAGCGACGACGGCGGAAGCGACGGCGACGAGGTTCGCGCCGAACTCCTGTTCCGGTCGCCCGACGAGGACGACGCCGACGACCTCGAGACGCTGCTCGGCGGCTTCCTCCCGATCCTCGCGACCGACGTTGGCGAGGGCGGGACGATCGACGTGGACGACGACGAGGCCCCGGCCGTCCGCGAGGCGATGGCGGACGCGACGATCGAGCGCGACGGCGCGACCGTGACCGTCGCCGCGACCGGCGAGGTGACGGCCGCGGTCGCCCTCCTCGAGGCGTTCTAGCGTGGATCTGCTGGCGCTGCTCCGGAAGGAAGCCCTCTCGGTCAGGGCCAACGCCGCGCTGTTCGTCGTCCTGTTGATCCTGCTGCCGGCCGCGTTGGTCGCCGGGACGCTCGTCTACGAGCAGACGATCCCCCGGGACGTCCCGGTCGGCGTGGTGGGCGAGGACGACGCGACCGAGCAGGACCTCGCGGTCGTGGACGCGAGCGTCGTCGCGTTCGCCTCGCCGGAGCGCTACGACGACCGCGACGCCGCCGAGGCGGCGCTGCTGCGCGAGGAGGTCTACGTGGTGATCCGCGTCCCCGGCGAGCTCGCGAACCCGGAGGCCGACGCGACCCTCACCGTGGTCTCCGACAGCGCCTTCGTCCCCTTCCAGGAACCGGTCAACGAGTCGAGCGAGGTGCTCGCCGACGGCGCGAACGCGTCGGTCCCGGCGAACGTCTCCGTCGAGCACGAGCGCCTCGGCGAGGAGCGCAGCCTCTCGGAGTACCTCGTCCCGCCCGGCCTGCTCGCGTTCGTCGTCCTCTTCGGGCTGGTCTACCTGCCCTACCAGGTGCGATCCGAGCGGCTGGTGCTCGATCGCCTGCGCACGTCCGCCAGCCTCGACGTCGTGGTGGCGAGCAAGCTGCTCTTCTACGGCGCGGCGCTCGCCGTCCCCGCGGCGGTCGTCGGGCTGACGACGGCCTGGCTGGGCTACGACGTGGCCGCCCTCTCGCCGGCGACGCTCGCCGTCCTCGGGCTGTCGTTCGCGTTCCTCGCCGCGACGGGCCTCGCGGTCCTGTTCGCGCTGGGACTCTCCCGATCGGCGCTGGTCGCGAACCTCGGGCTGGCGCTCGGGGCCGTCGCGCTCTCGAGCTTCCTGTTCCCGGTGGGATTCTTCTCCTCGACCCAGGTGACGATCGCGCGGGCGCTGCCGACCCACTACGCCGTCGTCGCCGCCCGGAGCGCGATGCTCCGGGACGTGCCGGTCTCGCTGTACGCCGACTACCTGCTGTACCTGCTGGCGGCGACGGTCGTCGCCCTGCTCGCGCTGAAACTGGCGATGGTGCGCTACGAACGGAGGGCCTGACGATGGTGCGCTACGACCGGAGGACCCGACGATGACCGACCACGACCGGAGGACCCGACGATGACCGACGACGAACGCCCGCGGGAGGCCACGCCCGACATTCGCCTCGTCGACGTGACGAAACGCTACGCGGCGGCGACGGCGCTCGAGGGAGTCACCATCGACATCCGCCCCGGCGAGTTCCACGGCCTCGTCGGCCCGAACGGCTCCGGCAAGACGACGCTCTTTCGCGTCCTCGCGGGGCTCACGCGCCCGACCGAGGGCCGGGTCGAGCGCCGGGGCGACCCGACCGTCGGCTTCAGCTTCCAGGAGCCGCGCTTCTACCCGGAGCTGACCGTCCGCGAGAACGTCTCGGTCTTTCGCCGGCTGTCGGGTGCGTCGGTCGACGACGACTGGGTCGAGACCCTCTACGAGGAGCTGCGCCTCGAACCCGCGGTCCACCGCCGGGCGGACGAGCTCTCGGGCGGCTTCCGGACGAAGCTCGACCTCGCGCTGGCGCTGCTCGCCCGTCCGCAGTACGTGCTGCTCGACGAGCCGCTGGCGGACGTCGACGAGCACTCGCGGCGCCGGATCCGGGCGTTCCTGGAGCGCTACCAGCGCGCGGAGCCCGACCGGACGGTCGTCGTCTCGACGCACAACGTCCGGGCGTTCGCCCGCTCGTTCGATCGCCTCACCGTCCTCGTCGACGGGACGGTCCGCGCGGACGAACCCGTGAGGGGGATCGATGGGATCGGCTCCCCCGCGGCGTCGGTCGGCGGGACGGAGGCGGTCGAGGGAGGCAACGGTGCGGAGGCCGTCGAGGGGGGCGAGGGTGCGGAGGCGGTGGAGAGGGACGAGGGTTCGGAGGCGGTCGAGGGAGGTGACGGTGCGGAGGCGGTCGAGATGGGCGACGAGATGGACGCGGTCGAGGCGGGCGACGGGACGCCCGCGGCGGCCGTGCTCGAGCGATACCGGCGCGCGCTGGAACGATCCGACGACTGAGGCTCGACCCACCCGTCGCCGAGGAGCCGACCGCGGGTTCGTCCGCCGCCGCCGTGCGGCGTTCGCCGACCGCCGGTTGCCCTCCACGGACGTCGAGCGCACCTCTGATCGATCCGTCTCCGCAAGAGTATTGGCGCCGTCGTGTGCACGCCAACCATGGTCGAAGCCGATTCGGCGGTACTGCTCTCGCTGCTGACCGTCGCCGCGCTGGCGTACTTCATCGCGAACCTCGTCCCCCGCGTGGACGCCATGGAGCGGAGCTACCGCAAGTTCCTCTCGCTGACGACCCTCGGCATCGCGTACCTCCTGTTGCTCCCCCTGCTCGCGTTCGTCCTCAACGACATGGGCGGCGTGTACGGCGTGGGGCAGGTGCTGGCGATCGCGGTCGCCGCGCACGTGCTGTTCGGGCTGACGCTGCTGTACGACGTCTTCGACGACTGGCTCCGGCTGTTCGCCGATCCCGAGTACAATACCTGGGTGGAGGCCTCGCTCGTCGTCGCCGTCGTCCTGCTGCTCGCCGCGATGTTCCTGCTGGCGCCCTGATTCGGGCCGAGGGACGGCGACCCGGGACATCCGGGTGGCGGTCTCGGGCCTCCGAGCGGGGGTCTCGGACATCTGGGTGGCGGTCTCGGGCCTCCGAGCGGCGGTCTCGGGCCTCCGGGTGGCGGACTCCCGGGGCCGGTCGCGGACCGAACGGGAGCGATCCCGGCATCGCCCGCCGGCCGCGGGTCGCCGACCGTCCACCCGGCCAGATAAACCCTGCACCCGTTCAGCCGACGACCTACCCGACTCCGGTCGGGACTGGCTATCGTGTCCGCTCTCTCTCCACGCGCCGAGCATCGACCGACGCAGTACTACTACGACTCCTCCAGCGGCCGCGTCGACGTGATCGTCGACGTCTCACCGGCCGCCCGCGAGGACCTGACGGTGCTCGTCGGCGACAGTCGCATCGAACTCCGCATCGAGGACGCGGAGGGGACCGACGAGCGCAGTTTCCGGACGCCGACGGCGACCTGGCGCTTCGACGACGAGCACCGCGCCGTCTACAACAACGGCGT
>SKPV01000163.1 GCA_007119345.1 Halovivax sp. | reverse complement strand
TCCGGGCCCGAACGACGAGGTTCGTGCGACGCTCTCGGAGACCGCCGAGGAGGTTCACGGGACCTGCGCCGAGGGGGACGGGCTCGTGAACGCGGCGGGCCTGGGGACCGGCTCGGGCGGCGGTGGGGACGGTGACTCCGGTTCGGGCGGAAGCAGCGGCGGTTCCGACGGCGGAAACGGCGGGTCCGGCTCCGACGGCGGCGGCTCGACGGGGAGCAACGGCATCGGTGACGGAATCGCGGGGCTGGTCGACGGTCTGTTCTCCCGGCTCCGTAGCTGGCTCGGCAGGCTGCTCGATTGGCTCTCCTGGTCGTTCGGCTGAGGGCCTCCTCGATCGATCCCCTTCACCGGCGCGTCGCGCCGGTGTTGGCGGTCGTCGTGAGTGGTGAATCTCGCGGCTGACGAACCCGCGGGTTCGTGGACGATTACGTCGGAAGAAACCCGGCCCGCACGGAAGTAGACCCACCAGGATTCGAACCTGGGTCGTTGCCCCCAGAAGGCAACAGGATTGGCCGCTACCCCATGGGTCTGCATTCGCGAGAACGGGATTCGGTCACTAAACGCTATCGCTTCGCGGTCCGGCCCGGCCGGTACCCAGATCGCGTCGACGGGAGGAACCGACACCGACTTACGGACCACCGCGCGACGCTCGAGTATGTACGTCGGACGCTTCGTCGTCGTCGGCCCGCAGACCGCGGCCTACCGCGTCTCCTCGCGATCGTTTCCCGACCGCCGGATCGTCGACCGGGACGGCACGCTGACCGTCGGCCCGACCGAGGACGCTCCCGAGACGGACAACCCGTACGTCTCCTACAACTGCCTGCGCGTCGTCGAGACGCCACGCGGCGAGGCGGCGGCGATCGGCAACGGATCCCACGTCGATCCGATCGCCGAGAAGCTCCAGTCAGGCTACCCCGCCCGCGACGCGCTGGCGACGGCGCTGCTCGCGCTCGACTTCGAGAAGGACGACTACGACACGCCCCGGATCGCGGGCGTGCTCGACGCCGGCGGGGGCGCGACGATCGCCACCGTCCGCCGGGACGCCCTCCTGGTCGAGGCGGTCGAGGAGCCGACGCTGGTCGCGACCTACGAGCGCGACGCGCCCGAAGCGTTCGACTTCGATGCGAGCGGGGCCGAGGCGGCGGCCGCCGCGGCGTACGACCTCGACTTCGAGCACGCCGTCTGCGCCGCCGGCCTCTCGCGGGACGGCGACGGCTTCGTGACGGCGATCGAGAACGGGAACGACTGAGCGTCGATCCGTCGGGGAGCGAACGCACCTCAATTCACGAAAACGCCCATACGGCTGGCGGTCGACTCCCCGCCCATGCAGGTCGGTCTCATCTCCGACGTCCACGGCAACCGGATCGCCCTGGAGGCGGTACTCGCCGACATGCCGCCGGTCGACGCCCTCCTCTGTGCCGGCGACGTGGTCGGCTACAACCCCTGGCCCGCCGAGTGCGTCGGGGAACTCCGGGCGCGCGAGGTCCCGACGGTGATGGGCAACCACGACCGCGCCGTCGTCGAGGACACCGCGTTCCGGTTCAACCGGATGGCGAAGGCGGGCGTCGAACACGCCAGACGGGCGCTCGGCGCCGAGGCGCTGGACTGGCTCGAGTCGCTGCCGGTCGAACGCCGCGCGTGCGACGGACGAGTGCGGATCGTCCACGGTCACCCGGACGATCCGGACCGCTACACCTACCCCGAGGACTTCTCGCCCCGGCTGCTCGACGACGAGGACGTCCTCGTCCTCGGCCACACGCACGTCCAGCACGCCGAACGCTACGCGGAGGGGATCGTCGTCAATCCGGGAAGCGTCGGCCAGCCCCGGGACGGCGACCCGCGGGCGGCCTACGCCGTGGTCGACCTCGAGGCCAGGACGGTCGAGACCCGCCGGGTCGCGTACGACGTCGAGACCGTCCAGGAGGCGGTCCGGGAGGCCGGACTTCCGGATCGGATCGCGACCAGGTTGGCCCGTGGAGAGTGACCGTCGGGCTCCGGATCCGGCGGAGGCCTCTCCGTCGCGGGCGGCCAACTGACGGGAACCCCCGAACGCGGCCGAACAGTCCCGGAATCGTGAACGCGGCCGAACAGTCCCGGAATCATGAACGCGGCCGAACAGTCCAGAGATCGTGAACGCGGCCGAACTGATTTGAGCGGGGCCGTGGTACGTCTCCGCGCAATGTCGCTACAACGGATACTCACGGGCGATCCCGGCCGAACCTCGCTGATCTACCTCGGAATCGGGGCGATCTCGCTGGCGAAGGCGATCGCGCTCCGGGACGACAGCGAGCGGTTCCGGCGGGAACTGGCCGACGCCGCCCTCTTCATCGGGGTCGGGCTCGTGCTCCGGCGGTACAGCACGATGAAAGCGCAAAAGCGTGAGGAGCTCCGCGAGGCCGTTCCCGCCTGGGTCCTCGGCGGGGAGAAGGGCGACCCGGTCGGCGGGGTTCGCGAGCTCGCGATGCGGCGGTTCGGCGCCGAGCCGGAACCCGAACGCGAACCGTCGATCGCCGAGCGGGCGCGCCGGATGATGGCCGACTGATTCGGGTTCCCGGTCGTTTTTCGCGTCGATCCGGGCCCCCGGCGTCGGCTCAGGACTCGACGGGCTCCAGTTCGGCCGTGAAGTGTCGGATCTCCGGTACCGGCGGCTCCGTCGCCAACCGCAGCCCGGTCACCTCCTCGCGGCGGTCGAGCACGGCGGCGACCGTCTCCGCGACGTGTTGGAAGTGGTCGCGGCCGTACGTCCGCCGCGGAACGGCCAGCCGGACGAGTTCGGGCCGGTCCGTGTCGGGGAACGCGAAGCTCCCGAGTTCGACCCCTCGCACGCCGCCCTCGCGGTAGAGTTCGCAGACGAGCGCCTGGCCCGGGAACTTCGCGGCCGGGACGTGAGGCAAGCAGGCGGCCGCGTCCAGGTAGACCGCGTGGCCGCCCACCGGCTCGTAGATCGGAACGCCCGCGTCGGTCAGGAGGTCACCGAGCTGGGCGACCGCGTCGACTCGGCCGGCGACGTAGGCCTCCTCCACGGCCTCGCGGAGGCCGACCGCCATCGCCTCCATGTCGCGGCCGGCCATCCCCCCGTACGTGGGAAAGCCCTCGTAGAGGATGGCGCGCTGCTTGCACGCCTCGGCGAGGCGCTCGTCGTCGGTCGCGACGAAGCCGCCGACGTTCGACAGCCCGTCTTTCTTCCCGCTCATCACGAGGGCGTCGGCGCACCCCAGTTGCTCGCGGGCGATCTCGGCGACGGTCGCGTCGGCGTAGTCGGACTCGCGCTCCGTGACGAAGTGGGCGTTCTCGGCGAAGCGGCAGGCGTCGATCACGAAGGTCGCGTCGATCTCCTCGGCGAAGCGGGCCGCGTCGCGGGTGTTCGCGACGCTCACCGGTTGCCCCGCCGCGGAGTTGTTGGTGATCGTCAGGATCACCAGCGGGACGCGGTCGGCGCCGACCTCCGCGACCACCTCGCGAGCGCGTTCGATCGAGAAGTTCCCCTTGAACGGCGCGTCCGCCTCCGGATCGCGGGCGTCCGCGACGGGACAGTCGACCGGGTCGGCGCCCTGGTTGGCGACGTGGGCCCGCGTGGTGTCGAAGTGGGTGTTGTTGAGCGCGACGTCGCCCGGCTCGAGGAGCGTCCCGTAGAGGACGTTCTCGGCGCCGCGGCCCTGATGGGCCGGGATCACGTGCGGGAAGCCCATCACGTCCCGGACGGCCGCTTCGAGGCGCTCGAAGCTGCGCGAGCCGGCGTAGGATTCGTCGCCGCGGTGCAGCGCCGCCCACTGTTCCTGGCTCATCGCGCCGGTGCCGCTGTCGGTGAGCAGGTCGACGTAGACGTCGTCCGCGGCGAGGTTGAAGAGGTTGTAGCCCGCCGCCGCCAGATTTCGCTCGCGCTCGGTTCGGGAGGGCAATCGGATCCGCTCCGCGACTTTCGTCCGGTAACTGACCATGTCGACTCACGGGGCGGCGGGCAGTTCAATTCGAGTGACGGACCCTGTTCCCCAGGGCGGGGACGGCGACCGCAACGGCGGGGTTCGACCATCACCCGACGAATCCGTGCGGACGCTGCCGGATGGCGGCGCCGGCGGACGATCGCGACGGACGTTCCCCACACCGGGACGATAACGGGACGCCGGGACGATCCCCGCCGCGTTCCGTCGCTCGGTGGCCGATCGAACCGAACGACGATCCGCCGCTCGACGACGTGGGTTCGTCTCCGGTCCGTCTCTCGACGACGAGGGCCCGTCGGCGATCGGTCGTCCACCGACCGAGACGAACCAGTTCCGACACAAAACTGTTAACAGACGTCTCGTTGCACGTGAACATATGCCAGGATACGATCAGACCCTGCAACCGTTCCTGTGGCGCGCCGAGCGGCTCTACCCTGGACGGGAAGTCGTCGCTCGGACGGCCGACGGGATCGAGCGCTACACCTACCGGGAGTTCGGCGACGCGTGCCGACGGCTGGCGAACGCCCTCGACGCCGCCGGGATCGGCGAGGGCGACCGCGTCGGGACGTTCTGCTGGAACCACCACCGTCACGCCGAGACGTACTTCGCCGCGCCGAACGTCGGCGGCCAGCTGCACACGATCAACCCGCTGCTCCCGCCCGAGCACGTCCAGTATATCGTCCGCAACGCGGCGGATCGCGTCCTCTTCGTCGATCCATCGCTGCTCGGGGCGCTCGAAGCCGCCTACGACGAGGAGGCCTTCGCGTCGGTCGAGCGGTTCGTCGTCGTCGGCGACGCCGTTCCGGAGACCGCGCTCGAGCCGGTCACCGACTACGACTCCTTCGTCGGCGCACACGACGCCGAGTACGACTGGCCGGAACTCGACGAGGAGCTGCCGGCCGGGATGTGCTACACCTCCGGAACGACCGGCAAACCGAAGGGGGTCGAGTACACCCAGCAGATGCTGTGGGCGCACACGATGGCGACGCTCACGCCCGCGGGACTCGGCATCGACGACTCGGACGTCGTGATGCCCGTCGTCCCGATGTTCCACGTGAACGCGTGGGGCCTGCCGTTCTCGGCCACGGCGGCCGGGGCGAAGCACGTCTATCCCGGCCCCTCGCCCGATCCCGCCGATCTGGTCTCGCTCGTCGAGGAGGAAGGCGTGACGCTCTCCGCGGGCGTCCCCACCGTCTGGCTGGGCATCCTCGAGTTCCTCGAGGAGCACGACGCCGACCTCTCCTCGCTCGAGCGGATCGTCGTCGGCGGCAGCGCCGCGCCCGAGAGCCTGATCCGCCGGTACGACGAACTCGGCGTCGAGGTCGTCCACGCGTGGGGGATGACGGAGATGTCGCCGATCGGGACCGTCGCCCATCTCAAGGAGGGGCTCGAAGGGGTCCCCCACGAGGAGCGCTACGCGAAACAGGCCAAGCAGGGCCTGCTCGTCCCCGGCCTGGAGATGCGCGTCGTCGACGACGACGGCGAGGAGGTCCCCTGGAACGGCGAGGACTTCGGGGAGCTGTGGGTCCGCGGGCCGTGGGTCACCGACCGCTACTTCGAGCGCCCCGACGCCACCCAACAGGACTTCGAGGGGTCCTGGCTGAAGACCGGCGACATCGTCACCGTCGACCCGGAGGGCTACGTCCAGATCGTCGACCGCGCCGGCGACGTCATCAAGTCCGGCGGGGAGTGGATCTCCTCGGTCGAGGTGGAGAACGCGATCATGGCCCACGACGCCGTCGCCGAAGCGACGGTCATCGGCGTCCCACACGAGAAGTGGGGTGAGCGACCCGCGGCGTTCGTCGTCCCCGCCGACGACGGAGTCGATCGCGAGTCGCTCGCGGACGAACTCACGTCGCTGATCGCCGAGGACTACCCCGACTGGTGGACGCCCGACGCCGTCGAACTGATCGCCGAGATCCCGAAGACCGCTACCGGAAAGTTCGACAAGAAGGTCGTCCGTGAGGAGCACGCCGATCCGGAGCTGCTCGCGGAGGACTGACGATCGCGCACGGGCTCGGCCGGTCCCCAATTGTCGTCTCGAACCGGGACGACTGCCGGATACCGTCTCGAACCGGGCCGACTGCCGGATACCGTCTCGAACCGGGCCGACTGCCGGATACCGCTACAGGTCAGGAGGCCCACCCAAAGACCGACGAGGCGAATTCCGACCCCCGTCGCCGGTCCGGTCCACCCGGCGTCGAGGCGGCGTCGAGGCCGGCGCCGAACGCGTCGTTCGACACGCGGTCGCCCGCCGGATCCGGGCCGACGAGGACGAGTCCGTCTCGTTCGCGAGTTTCCGCCGCGGACAGCTCGTCCAGTCCGAGGAACTCGTCGATGGCGACCCCGTCTCCGGGGAGGACGTCCACCGTCGGATCGCTCACCACTGTGTCGCCGAGGTCGTCGGCGTCGCCCGGTTCGACGGCGTCGCCCTCCGTCGGGTCGACGTCGGCCGCTACCGGGCCGGCGTCGCCCGCCGCCTCCGCGTCGATCCGATCGAGCTGGACGTCGGCCAGCTCGCCGAGCAGCTCCGCCGCCGTCTCGACGTCGGCGTCGAGCTCCTCGTCGGTCGTCGGATCGTGATCGCCGGGGCCGTCGACGAGCTCCTCCAGCGTCTCCGCGCCGTAGGACGTGATGATGGCGTCGGGATCGGGCTCGACCTCCTCGAAGACTTCCGTGACGGGGACGTTGTCGCTCATGGGGTCTCGACTCTCGGCTCCAACGAACCGGTCCTTGGTTACGGCCCCGCTACCGCCGAACGGTCCGGTCGAGGTCGACGGGGCGCCGCCGGCAATATCGCGTTATAGATCCCCGCACGCCGCCCTCGCGTGACGGGAAACGAGACGTTTCGGCGGATCTAGGTGAGGTCCTGGCGTTTCGGCGGTGCTAGAAGAGGTCCTGGACGAGTTCGAGGCTCTCCTCGCGGTCCGCCCAGTCGACGAAGATGGCCACGCTCGTCGCGGAGGTGATCAGGTCGTGGATCTGGATGCGCGCCTCGGCGAACGGCTCGACGATCTCGTTGATGACCCCCGGCTGGGTCGGCAGCTCGCCGCCGGTGACCCGCACCACCGCGAGCGGCTCGTCGACGGTGACGCTCGAGAGGGCGTCCTGCTCGATCACCTGGCGGTGGAGGATGTTCTCGGCGCGCTCGGCGTGGTCGCCGTCGACGTAGAACGTGACGCTGTCCATCCCGCTCGCGACGGCGTCGATGTTGATCTCGGCGTCGCTGAGCGGGCCCGAGAGCGAGCGGAAGACTCCCGCCTCGTTGCGGATCGCCCGGCCGGCGACGGTCAGGCACGCCAGCGGGCGCTCGCGCATGTCGACCAGATTCTCGAACTCGCCCTCGACGCGGGTGCCGCCGGCGAGCAGGTCGCCGTGCTGGTAGTGGACGACGCGGACGTTCAGCCCGCCGTCCTTGTACGACAGCGCCGACGGGGCGACGACCTCCGCGCCGCGAAACGAGAGGTTGCGCAGTTCGTCGACCGAGATCTCCGCGACGTTGCGCGCCCCTTCGACCACGTGGGGGTCGCCGGTCATCACGCCCTCGACGTCGGTGACGATGACGACCTCGTCGGCGTCCATGTAGTTGCCGAGCATGACCGCCGTGGTGTCCGAGCCGCCGCGGCCGAGCGTCGTGATGGTGCCGTCGGGCCCCTCGGCCAGAAAGCCCGCGATCACCGGCACCGTCTCACCGAGCGAGTCGACCAGCGCCGCGGCCCGTCGTCGGGTCTCGTCGACTTCCACCTCGCCGTACTCGTCGGTGACGACGGGCCAGTCGTCGTCGCCGGGCTCCAGGAATCGCGCGTCGACGCCGCGGGCCGAGAGCGCCGCTTTCAGCATCCGGACGGAGGTGCGCTCGCCCATGCTGACGATCTGGGCGCGGTCTCGCTCGGCCACGTCGAACGTGATCTCCGCCAGCAGGTCGTCCGTCGTCGATCCCATCGCGCTCGCGACGACGGCGAGTTCGTGGCCGTCTTCGACCGCCGCGGCGATCGAGTCGGCCGCCCGGTTGATCCGATCGCCGTTCCCGAGGCTGGTGCCCCCGAACTTCGCTACGACGCGCATGCGAACACCCCCGGTCCGGTCCCGTACTCCGTCATGCCCGTCCGTATCAGCGGCGCGCTCATAACCCTGTCCGTATTCCACGAAATTTACCCGTATCACGGCCGCGACGGGCCGTCGGCCGTCGATCCGCCGACCTCGCCGACCGACCGGCGGCGACCGCCGGCCGGGATTTATTGTCGTGCGGATCAATACCACACCTCGATGCACGTACGCGACGCTCGCGAGGCCGACGCGGACGCACTCGCCACCATCGCGGACTCGCCGACCGACGTGATGCGCAACCTCGTCCACGACCGAACGGTGCGCGTCGCCGAGGACGAGGCGGCGGCGTCGGACGTCGACGCGTCCAACGGCCGATTCGCCGGTTCCGATCCGGAGGATATCCTCGGCTTCGTCAGCTTCGACGCGCGCGACGAGGTCGTGTACGTCACCCAGATCGACGGGACGCCGGAGGCCTGCCGACGGCTGCTCGACGAACCCATCGCGTTCGCCGAGCACGAGTCGATGAGCGTCGAGGCGCTCGTGACCACCCGTAGTCGGGCGGTCACCGACGCTCTCTCGGACCACGGATTCGACGAACGCGGGCGCGGCCCCCGGTTCGAGGGCGCCGAGACGGTACGGTTTCGACTGGAACCGTGACGTATTGATCCGCGAACCGTTTCCGTCCCGCCGCAGTCCGGCGATTTCGTCCGTTTGCTCTCGGCTTCCCCGACAGTACGCTCCCGCTGAAAGAACACATTTAATAGGTAGCTGTTCATCTGGTTCGTCTGCATCAACTGGACCTGAGCACGGATGAATATCGTCGAGATATTCATTCACAGCCCGTCAGCACCGAACGCACGGCGGATGCGCCTCGGACACTCCAGGTGAAACGAAGGGGGAACACGTACGACGGATGGCAGACGACGACCCACACGACGGCGGCCCCGACGACGGCATCAGCTTCGGGTCGACGCCGGGGTTCCGCGCGGATATCGAGGAAGCAGAGTTACACGAGGAGGATCACAACCGCGGCCTGTTCGACGACCTGCTGAGCGGCGAACCGATCTTCGAGAACAAGGAGGTGCTCAGACCGTCGTACACGCCCCACGAACTCCCGCACCGCAGCGACCAGATCAACAAGATGGCCACGATCCTCGTGGCCGCGCTGCGCGGAGAGACCCCGTCGAACATCCTCATCTACGGAAAGACGGGGACCGGAAAGACCGCCAGCGCGAAATTCGTGAGCAAGGAGCTGGAGACCACCTCCTCGAAGTACAGCGTCCCGTGCGACGTCGAGTACATCAACTGCGAGGTGACCGACACCCAGTACCGGGTGCTGGCCCAGCTCGCGAACAAGTTCATCGAGAAGAACGAGGCGCGCATCGACGATCGGATCGACGAGCTGGAGGCGCTCCGGGAAGCGACCGTCGACTTCGAAACGGACGCGCCGATCGCCCCGGACCATCCCGACGCCGGCGACGACGGCGCCGACGATCGATACATCGCCGAGCCCTTCGAGCCGGCAACGGTCGATCCAGTGGACGCCGAATCGGTCGGCACCGACGACGCGTCCGACCCGACTACAACGCCGGAAACTGACGGGGCCACCGACGACGAACGCCCAGATCTTCCCGTCGATTCTGAACCCGGGGTAGAACCCGATCAATCCGACGAATCCGATAGTTTTGCACCCGAAACGAGGGGGTTCGTCGACCCCGATGCGCACCCGCTCGCCGATACCCCCTTCTCGTCCGTCGGCGACGTCGGCCAGCGGATCGGGGAGCTCGAGGCGGACAGGGAGTCCTTCGAGGAAGTCCCCATGACCGGTTGGCCGACCGACCGCGTCTACAGCGTCTTTTTCGACGCCGTCGACTACTCCGAGCGTGTCGTCGTCATCATGCTCGACGAGATCGACAAACTCGTCGAAAAGAGCGGAGACGACACGCTCTACAACCTCTCGCGGATGAACTCCGAGCTCGAGAACTCGCGAGTGTCGATCATCGGGATCAGCAACGACCTGAAGTTCACCGACTTCCTCGACCCGCGGGTCAAGTCCTCCCTCGGCGAGGAGGAGATCGTCTTCCCGCCCTACGACGCGAACCAGCTGCGGGACATTCTCCAACACCGTGCCGACGTCGCCTTCAAGGAGGGCGCGCTTTCGCCCGACGTGATCCCACTGTGTGCGGCGTTCGCGGCCCAGGAACACGGTGACGCCCGCCGCGCGCTGGACCTGCTCCGGACGGCGGGAGAACTCGCCGAGCGAGCCCAGACCGACACGATCGTCGAGGAACACGTCAGGCAAGCACAGGACAAGATCGAGCTCGACCGCGTGGTCGAAGTGGTCCGGACGCTCCCCACCCAGAGCAAACTCGTCCTCTTCTCGATCATCCTCCTCGAACAGAACGGCGTCCACAGCATCAACACCGGCGAGGTGTACAACATCTACAAGCGTCTCTGCGACGAGATCGACGCCGACGTCCTCACCCAGCGTCGAGTCACCGACCTCATCAGCGAACTCGACATGCTCGGAATCGTCAACGCCGTCGTCGTCTCGAAGGGTCGGTACGGCCGGACGAAAGAGATCAGCCTCTCCGTTCCACTCGAAGAGACCGAGGTCGTCCTTCGCTCGGACTCCAGACTGAGCGATATCGACGACGTCACCCCCTTCGTACAGGCGAGATTCGACAACTGACCGGCGACCGCTCGTCCGATCGGCACCCCATCGTTTCAACTGCAGCGGCGGTCACCGCAGCCGCCGCCGCTGGCCCATATCGGTTCGAACGTTCCGTCCGCGCTCTCACCACCAGACCACGGCGTGCAATTCCGTCCGTTCTCTCGCCATCACGCCTCCCTCGTCCGAGAACGCACGTCTCGTCGCGTCCGGAATCCGGGTGTCGGTCGTGGGAGATGGAACGAGTCGTCCGACGGTCGGGGAATTCCGCGCTGTGGTCGTGACGCGCCCGACGGTCCGCGCATCCGCCACCCCGTAGTGAGGTGGCCCGCCGTTCGGGATCGATCCGTCGCGCCGCGGTAGTCGCGATGCCCCGAACGATGATCGCCGTCGACCGGCGGACACCGTCCATATCCGGACATTTCGCCTGTAGCTTGCTAACGAGCCACGTGCTCCCGGAACGTCCGTTTCCAGAGCCGAGCGTCTCGGCGTCGTGGAGTCCATACCGGATCGCCTCGGCGGCGTGGGATCCATACCGGACCGTCTCGAGGGCGTCATTCCATACCGGATCGCCTCGGGGAGGTCGGGTACCCGATGCGGTCGGTTCGGTGGGCGTCGATACCCGTTAGGGCCGGCCGGAGGGCCGAACCATCGCCGCGGCGGTGAGCATCCCGACCAGTCCGGCGACGGCGCCGACGGCCGTCCCGCCCGGTCCGGCCAGGAGGACTTCGTCGACGGTCAAACGGATGTAGCCCAGCCACGGGATCCGGTAGTGAGCCTTCCCTTCGATCCAGTCGGCTTTGATCACGGTGGTATCCGCGCCGGAGCCGACCTGGTCGTACCCGCCGTTGGCGTCTCCGCGCGTGATGAACCCGTCGTGGGGGGCGGGACACGTGTGGACCTGTTCGCACGATTGAGCGTTCGTGAGCGCAGGATCCGCCCGATCGTCGATCCAGTTCTCGTCCTCCTCGACGAAGTAATAGGCCCGATGTATCACCGGCGTCTCGCGCTCGTCGCCGTCGGGCTGGAAGATGATCACGTCCCCCGACTCGCCGAAGGTCGAATGACCCGACTCCGCTCCGCCCTCGCGCGTGACGACGCCGGTTCCCGCGACGTTCCCGTCGCCCACGAATCGATCGTCCGCGACGACGAAGATCATGTCGCCTCGCTCCATGTTCGGCTCCATACTCCCGCTCTCGACGGCCACCAGCGGCGGCCAGACCCCGCTGATCCCGAAGAGGAGCAGGGCGATCAGGGCCACGACCCCCACGCTCGTCACGATGTCGCGAGCGTAGACGACGCCGCCCTCTTCGGATCTGAGGAACCATCGGAGGACGCCGTCGTCCTCGATCGAAACCGACGAGTTCCGGACGGCGCCGGCCGTCGTGCCGGGGCCGTCGGTCGGCGGCGTACGTCCGTCGCCGTCGGTTCCGAGCGGGGTCGATCCGTCCCCGGCCGCTCCCGTCCCGTCTCCTGGCGGGCGCTCCGGATCGTCGGCGCCGGCTCGCGAACCGTCGCCGTCGACGTTGGAGTCGGAGCCCGCACCGTCGTGTCGGTCCGGATCGTCCCGCGACGCTCCGGAACCGGAACCGGTCATCGAATTCCCGTTGACCGGGCCGGGAAATCAACCTTCTGCTCTGGCCGCCGGCGGCTCGGGTACCGGCGACTGATCGCGTCTCCGAGCGTCGACCGCCGCGACGGTCGCGGGTTTCAATACGTTTTTGCCGCCGCCCGCGAATTTCGCTGTGTGCCACTGGAGGGACCCGCCCGGATCGTCCGCGAACTCACCAGTCGCGGGTACAATGCCGAGCGAGAGGCGGTGACCCTGATCGCCTCCCGACCCGACGCCGGCTCGGCCCTCGAGCGCGTGCTCGAGCAAACGCCCGACGACGCGCTCGTGATCACGACCGACGACGTTCGATCGATACTCGACGGTTCGCCGTCGGCGCGGACCGACCGGGCCGAGACGAGACCGCCGGAAACGGTGTCGAACCCACCCGAATCGTCCGAAGCGGGGCCGTCCGAAACCGGGTCGTTCGAGAGCGATGCCCGGGACGGGGCGATTCAGAACCCCTCCGTTTCGACTGGAGAATCGAACCGCGAATCGGGAGATGGTGACGGTGTGGTTCCAGTCGAAACGGGGGGGTTCGAGCGGTCGGTCGATCCGGACCGCCGAGAGGTCGCGATCCGGAACGACATGACCGGCGAGAGTACCGGTACCGGCGAGTACCGAGACTTCGTCGCGGTGTTTCGCGATCGACTGGAGCGCCTCGGTGCGAAGCTCCGGGGGCGGGTCAATCACCGGCCGGCGTCCTCGATCGAGAGTATGCCGGGCGGGAGCGAGGTCGCGATGGTCGGCATGGTCAACGACGTGCGTTCGACCAAGAGCGGTCACTGGCTGGTCGAACTCGAGGACACGACGGGGGCGTTCCCCTGGCTGGTGATGAAAGATCGCGAGTACGTCGATCTGGTCGAGGAACTGCTGTGCGACGAGGTGATCGCGATGGAGGGGACGCTGTCGGACGACTCCGGGATCGCGTTCGTCGATTCGATGTACTTTCCGGACGTGCCCCGGACCAACGAGCCGTCGACCGCCGATCGCCACGTCCAGGCGGCGCTGATCAGCGACGTTCACGTCGGGAGCGACGAGTTCATGGCGGACGCCTGGGATCGGTTCGCCCGGTGGCTCCACACCGAACCCGCCGAGCACGTCGAGTACCTCCTGATCGCCGGCGACATGGTCGAGGGCGTCGGCGTCTATCCCGATCAGGACGAGGAACTCGAGATCGTCGACATCTACGATCAGTACGACGCGTTCAACGAGCACCTGAAGGCCGTCCCCGGGGACCTCGAGATCGTCATGATCCCCGGGAACCACGACGCCGTCAGGCTGGCCGAACCACAGCCCGGCTTCGACGAGGAGCTCCGCCAGATCATGTCGGCTCACGACCCGCGGATCGTGAGCAACCCGTCGACGGTCGAACTCGAGGGCGTCTCGATCCTCATGTACCACGGCGTCTCCCTGGACGAGGTGATCGCGGAACTGCCGGCCGAGAAGGCGAGCTACGACGAGCCCCACAAGGCGATGTACCAGCTCCTGAAAAAGCGCCACATCGCACCCCAGTTCGGCGGTCACACCCGACTCGCCCCCGAGGAGCGCGACTACCTGGTGATCGAGGACGTCCCCGACATCTTCCACACCGGTCACGTACACAAGCTCGGCTTCGGAAAGTACCACGACGTGCTCGCGATCAACTCCGGCTGCTGGCAGTCCCAGACGGACTTCCAGAAGAGCGTCAACATCGATCCGGACGCCGGATACGCGCCGATCGTCGACCTCGACACCCTGGAGGTCACGGTCCAGAAGTTCAGCTGATCCCGGACGTCGCGTTCGACCGCCACGACCGGATTCGATCGACCCCTCGCAGGTGCAGGGCGTGGCGTTTCCCCCGCGTACAGCGTACCGACGCCGGTGAACTCGTATGGACGAACCGGACCAAGAGCCCACGGAGAAGCCGACCGAAACGAGTCGGGAAGCGAAGCAGGAAGGGGAGTGGATGACGCGGAACTGGATCGCGATCGCCTCGATTTCCATCCTCTCGCTCGTGGGGATCATCTTCCTCACGATGGTGTTCACGGGCCTGGTCGACGTACCCGTCCCCGGGGTCGGTGACGGAGCGGCCCAGTGGATCACCGCGGCCGTCGTCGTGATCGCCGTGGCTACGGTCGCCGCGTGGGGATGGCGGAGCGTGGCGGCTTCTCCGGGTAAGTGAGCGAGAAATTGCGACACCAGCGCCACCCCATCCCGGAGCCGTCGTATCGTTTTTCCTGGATCCGTCGTACCATTTCTCTTAGACTCGGCGTGCC
>SKPV01000187.1 GCA_007119345.1 Halovivax sp. | reverse complement strand
TCGCCATCCCGAGGTACTCACTCGCTTCGCTCGCTCGTTCCTCGCCGCTCGCGGCTCACTACCCTCACCGCTCGCCATCCCGAGGTACTCACTCGCTTCGCTCGCTCGTTCCTCGCCGCTCCCGCGTCGTCACGGCGAGCCCGCTGCCCACCGGCAGCACGATCGTGTGGAAGTCCTCGTCCGCGCGAACCGTCTCGAGGTAGTCGGCGATCCCCGTGGTGTTCTCGTCGTCCGGCAGCGCCTCGCCGGACTCGAGGTGCGGGAGGATGTCCCGGTAGTCGACGGCGCCACGCATGATGTTGTCCGCGACCACGACGCCGCCGACGGGCAGCTCGTCGCGGATCAGCTCGAACGCCTCGGCGTAGCGGTCCTTCTGGTGGTCGATCAGCACCACGTCGAACGGTCCCTCGTACCCCTCGGCGACCTCGAGGGCGTCGCCGTGCTCGAAGGTGGCGCGGTCGGCCAGGCCGGCCCCCTCGAGGAACTCCCGACCCAGCTCGAGTTCGTCGGCGTCGATCTCGGTGAGGACGATCTCGCCCTCCGCGCCCATGCCCTGGAAAAACCAGTACGCGGAGTAGCCGAAGCCGGAGCCGAACTCGAAGATCCGCTCGGCGTTCGTCGCCGCCGCGAGCGAGCGGAGCAGGCCGCCGGCGTCGGGGCCGATGATCGGGAAGCCGTGCTCGTCGGCGTGGGCGGCCATCTCCTCGTGGATCGCGTCGTGGCTCGCGCCCGTCTCGCGGAGGTACCGCTTGGCGTCGTCTGCGAGGTACTCGGACATGGCTCCCAGGAGGGGCGAGCGAGCCATAAAGCGTGGGGCCGCGGAAATCGCCGCTCGGAGCCGGTCGGAACGAGCCCCATCTTCACGTCACGACGACCCTCCTCGGCATTCCCCCGACAGTGCTCCCCGGCATCGCATCACGACAGCCCTCCGTCAGCGTTCTCCGGCATCACGCCACGACAGCCCTCCGTCAGCGTTCCCCGGCATCGCGCCACGACAGCCCTCCAGCAGTGTTCCCCGGCATCGCATCACGACAGCCCTCCGGCATCGCGTCACGACACCGCTCCCCGGCGTTCCCCGGCAGCACCCACGCCAAGACGTTTTACCGCGCCCGTGGGAGCCGGACGCGTGACGACGACACGCGAACTCGCGGGGTTCGTCCGGGCGACCGAGCACGACGACCTCGCGGACGACGTCCGCGACGCGCTGAAGCGTCGCGTGCTCGACTCGATCGGGGTCGCGATCGCCGCCGAGGGCGCCGGTCCGCCGGAAATCGTCGACCGCACCGTGGCCGATCTCGAGGCCGACGGCCCCTGCACCCTCTGGGGACGCGACCGCGGCGCCTCGCCGGTCGGGGCCGCGATGCACAACACCGCCCTCGTCGACGCCCTGGACGTCGCCGACGCGTTCCTCGCGCCCGGGGCGACGTCCCGCCCGAGCGACAACCTCGCCGCTCTCGTCGCCGCCGGCGAGCACGAGGATCGCTCCGGCGAGGAGCTGCTCGCCGCCCTGGCGGTCGCCACCGAGATCCAGGGGGAACTCGCCTGGAACGCGCCCGTCGAGGAGCGCGGCTTCGACCACGTCACCCACACCGTGCTCTCGGCGGCCGCGGGCGCGTCGAAGCTGCTGGGACTCGACGAACTGGAGGTCGCCGACGCGATCGCCATCGCGGGGACGGGTCACAACGCGCTGGGGGTGACCCGCACGGGAACGGTCTCCCGATGGGCGGCGGCTGCGTCGGCAAACGCCGCCCGCAACGGGGTTTACGCCGCGGTGCTCGCGCGCAACGGGATGGACGGGCCGCGCGACCTCTTCGAGGGCCGGAAGGGCTGGGCGGACGCGATCTCGAACCCGTTCGAGGTCGACCTGACCCCCGGCGAGCGCGTCAGCGACGTCGCGACGAAGCGCTACGCGGGCCACGCCTACGCCCAGTCCGCCGTCGAGGGGATCGTCGACCTCGCCGAGGGCGAGGACCTCGACCCCGAGGACGTCTCCGGCGTCAAGCTCGAGACGTTCGCCGACGCGAAGCGCGTCCTCGGGGGCGGCGAGGGGAACCGCTACGAGGTCGACGAGCGGGCGCAGGCGGCGTACTCGCTGCCGTACGCGCTCGCCGCGGCGCTGTGCGATCGCGACCTCTCGCTCGCCCAGTACGAGCGCCAGCGCATCCGGCGCGGGGACGTCCAGGACCTCCTCCGGCTCGTCGACGTCACCGAGGACCCCGCGCTCACCGAGCGCTTCCGGGACGGCGCGCTGCCGGCCGTGATCGACGTCACGATGGAGGACGGCACCACCTACCGCGTCGAGACGGACGCCTACCGCGGCCACCCGACGAACCCGATGGACTGGGACGACGTCGAGGAGAAGTTCGACGCGATCGCCGGCGAGCGCCTGCTCGACGAGGAGCGCGACGAGGTGGTCGAGACGGTTCGGACGCTCGAAAATCGGGAGGTGACCGAATTGGCGGCGCTGCTCGGCCACGTTCGGTCGTGACCGCGAACCAGCCCGGTCGGCGACGCATCACGTTCGATCGTGACCGCGAACCGGCCCGGTCGGCGAGCGCGACACGTTCGGTCGTGACCGCGGACCGGTCCGGTCGGCGAGCGCGACACGTTCGATCGGTGCGACCGGGTGTCGGCGCGTCGGTGGCCATCGAGTATCGGGGCCACTGCAACGAATCCGTCGCCCACCCAGCCGAACGATCGGCCCTCAGCCCTCGACCGCGTCGAGCACGCCCGCCCGGATCCGCACCGCCTGGGGCAGGTAGTAGTCCTCCAGCGAGCCAAGCGGCACCGGCGCGTCGAAGCCGGTGACGCGCTCTACCGGCACCTCGAGGTAGTACAGGGCCTCCTCCTGGATCGTGGCGGCCACCTCGGCGCCGACGCCCGCCGTTTGCGGCGCCTCGTGGACGACGACGGCCCGGCCGGTCTTCCTGACCGAGTCGGCGATCGTCCCGCGGTCGAGCGGGGACAGCGATCGCAGGTCGACCACCTCGACGTCGATCCCGCGCTCGCCGGCCAGCTCCTCGGCGACGGCGAGGGCGGGCTGCGTGCTCGCGCCCCAGGTGAACAGCGAGACGTCCGCGCCCTCGCGTCGGACCGCGGCCTCGCCGATGGGGACCGCGTGCTCGCCGGCCGGAACGTCGCCCCGGAAGGCGCGGTAGAGGCGCTTGGGTTCGAGAACGATGACGGGGTCCGGGTCGCGGATCGCGGCGGCGAGCAGCCCCTTCGCGTCGGCGGGCGTGCTCGGCGTGACGACTTTGAGGCCGGGCTCGTGGACGTAGGCGGCCTCGCGGGACTCGGAGTGGTGCTCGGGCGCGTCGATGCCGGCGCCGTAGGGCATGCGGACGACCATGGGAGCCGCGTACTGCCCCCGGCTGCGGCTCCGCATGCGTGCCGCGTGGCTGACCAGCTGGTCGTAGGCGGGCGAGGCGAAACCCATGAACTGCATCTCGGCGACGGGCCGCATCCCCGAGAGCGCCAGGCCGATGGCCGAGCCTACGATGGCCGACTCCGCCAGCGGCGTGTCGACGACGCGGTCGGGGCCGAACGCCTCTTGCAGCCCCTCCGTGGCCCTGAACACGCCGCCGTTCGTGCCGACGTCCTCGCCGAGGACCATCACGCGCTCGTCACGGCTCAGTTCCGCCGCCAGCCCCTCGCGAACCGCCTCGACGAGGGTCAGGCGCTCCGTCTCGGCGTCCCCGCCGGCGACGTCTGCGGCGCTCATTCGGCTTCCCCCCTCAACGGTTCGTCGCCGTACTCCGCCCGCAGCGCCTCGAGGTCGGCCAGCTGCTCCCGGAGCCGGTCGGTCGGCTCCTCGTAGACGTGCTCGACGATCGCCTCGGGATCGGCGGTCACCGCCTCGGCCTCCTCGATCGCCGCGGCGACGTGGGCCTCGACGCGCTCGTCGATCTCGGCTCGCAGGGCGTCGTCGAGGATCCCGTCGCGCTCGAGGAACCGTCCCAGGCGCTTCAGCGGGTCCCGGTCGCGCCACTCGTCGCCGTCGGACTCCTCGCGGTAGGCGGAGGGATCGTCGGCGGTCGAGTGCGGCCCCAGTCGGTACTGGCAGGACTCGATCAGCGTCGGCCGCCGCTCGCCGTCGACGGGGTTCTTCGCCTTTCGCAGTGCGGCCCGCGTCACGGCGTAGACGGCGAGCGGGTCGGTCCCGTCGACCCGGACGCCCTCGATCCCGTAGGCGCGGGCCTTCTCGGCGATCGTCTCGCTCGCGGTCTGGCGCTCGA
>SKPV01000035.1 GCA_007119345.1 Halovivax sp. | reverse complement strand
TCGATGAACGACGACCGCGACTCGATCGCGGTGATGATCGACCGCTGTAACGACCACGGCATCGACACCATCGAGACGGGCAACATGCTCGCGATGGCGATGGAGATGACCGAGGAGGGGAAGCTGGACGACGGGCTCGACTGGGGCGACCAGGAGACGATGATCGAGATGATCACCCGGATCGCGAACCGGGAGGGCGAGCTCGGGGACCTGCTGGCGGAGGGCGCCGACCGCGTCGCCGAGCGGATGGGGGCCCACGACAACTCGCTGGCCGTCAAGGGCCAGACCATTCCCGCGTACGACCCGCGCTGCATGAAGGGAATGGGCATCGGCTACGCCACCTCGAACCGGGGTGCCTGTCACCTGCGGGGCTACACGCCCGCCGCGGAGATCCTCGGCATCCCCGAGAAGGTCGACCCCTACGAGTGGGAGGGTAAAGGCGAGCTCACCGCAGCGTTCCAGGATCTCCACGCGATCAGCGATTCGTTCGACATCTGCAAGTTCAACGCCTTCGCCGAGGGGATCGAAGAGTACGTCCTCCAGTTCAACGGCATGACCGGCCTCGACGTCTCCGAAGAGGAGCTTCTGGAGGCCGGCGAGCGGATCTACAACCTCGAACGCTACTACAACAACCTCGCCGGCTTCGACGGCACCGACGACTCGCTGCCGGACAGATTCCTCGAAGACGGCATCCGCGGCCAGGGCGCCAGCGAGGGTGAGTACTGCGAGCTCGAGGAGATGAAGGCCGAGTACTACGAGCACCGCGGCTGGGTCGACGGCGTGGTCCCAGACGAGAAGCTCGACGAACTCGAAATCGAGATCGGGCCCGGCACCGGCGTCAGCGGCGAGGGTGGCGCCGCGGCACCGAGCGACGACTGAGCCCCGGGACTCACTCCGGTCGACGACCCCCTTCTCCGATCGACGACCGTCGCCTCCCTGGTCGACCACCCTTTTCCGACCGCCGGTCTGCTCACCCATCCCGGTCGCTGTGACGACTCCATCGCGCGACACACCGGTCACTGCGAGTCGGCAAAACTACGGTTCGCTGCGTTCTTGGCGCCCGCATGAGCCGCACGACGATCCGGACGCTGTACGACAAATACGAGCGGGGCGAGCCGCTGACGATGCTCACCGCCTACGACGCACCGATCGCCCGGCAGGTCGACGCGGGCGGCGTCGATCTCATCCTCGTCGGCGACTCGGCCGGCCACAACCACATGGGATACGACGACACCCTCCCGGTGACGATGGAGGATCTGCTCGCGAGAACCGCGAGCGTCGTCCGGGCCACGGAGGAGGCGATGATTGTCGGCGATCTACCCTTCCTCTCCTACGGCACCGACCTCGCGAGCTCCGTCGAGAACGCCGGTCGCTTCCTCAAGGAGGCGGGTGCCGACGCGGTCAAACTGGAGACGGCACCCGGCGGCGACACGACGATCGAGATCGTCGACCGCTGTACCGAACTCGGGATCCCCATCCAGGGCCACATCGGACTCACCCCTCAGCGGATGAACGAACTCGGCGGCCCGGTCATCCAGGGACGAGAGGGCGCCGAGTCGTCGTTCGGCGACGAACTGGTCGACACCGCCCAGCGTCTGGAGGCGGCGGGCATCTTCTCGCTGGTCCTCGAAGGGGTGACCGAACCCGTCGCCAAGCGAATCTCGGAGGCGGTGGACGTGCCGACGATCGGTATCGGCGCCGGCAGGTACGTCGACGGGCAGGTGCTGGTGACGAACGATGTCCTCGGACTCGGCGCGGAAGGGTACAAGCTCTCGAAGCAGTACGCCGACCTCGACTCGATCGTCCGCGGCGCCGTCGAAGAGTACGTCGAGGAGGTCGAAACCGGGGCGTTCCCGACCGCCGAGAACACGTACGAGCCGATCGACGAGGAGTGAGTCGCTCGGGACTCGTTCCGGGGCGGTAGTACAGCGATCCGACAGAACTCGAGTTCTGGGAACCTTCTTGAAACCGCCGACCAACGACACCCTATGGTCGGTACGACCATCGAGTTGCACTTTGGGAACGCGGCGGCGGAGCGTCGGTTCACCGACTCGTACCTCCCCGATGCCTGGGAGCGCTACGAGAACGCAGAGTACTGGGATCGCGGCTGGTTCTGGGCGTACGGACAGGTCGCCGAGTACGACGTCGGCGTCGACGGCGGCCTCGTCCGCCTCGTCTTCGACGGCGACCCCGACGGCCTGCTCGACGCCGAGGCCGATCAGTGGGAAGCGTTCGAAGGACTCGAATCGTGGGAGTGTACGCGGTACGACGAGATCGAAGACGGTGAATCCTACGAGAGTCTCCTGGCTCAGCAACGCGACGCGAAAGGCCCCGTCGGCGGCGAGTACGAGTATCGGTACAAACCCCTCACGTCCCGACTGGCACTCGACTACCGGTGCGAGTTCGACGAGTCGTTAGCGGCCGCTCCGGAGCCGACCGAGCAGAATCCACTCGGGCTGGGTTTCTGGTCGTTGCTCCACTCGCTGTTCGTCCAGTGTGGGTACGACTGGTACGAGGAGAACGACGCCTGCCTGTGGGCGATGGAGAGTCGGGTGAAGTCGATCGCGGCCTACCACGGGGCCGAGGCCGCCCGCGAGGAGTACGAGCGGCTTCGGACGACCTGGACGGAGTTCGAAGACGAGCTGGACGACTGGCTCGACGACACTGAAGCGGGAACGACGTCGGTCTGAACGAGCGAGTCCGGGAGAACGGACGCGTTCGCTTGCGGCCTAATCGACGACGGTTTCCCTCGGCAGCGGGAGCCGACAGTGGTCAGATCGGCGGCGGCCGCAGTCGGTGACAGTTCGACACGTCGGCGTCCGCCGGGTTACATCCGCTCCCAGAGCGACATGATCGCGCCGCCGCCACCCTGGCTCATCCCGACGAGCCCGCGCTCGACCCCGTCCTCTCGACGCATCTGGTGGGCGAGCGACGCCGCCAGCATCCCGCCGGAGGCGCCGATCGGGTGGCCGTATGCGACCGCGCCCCCCAGCGGGTTCATCCGCTCGCGGTCGATCCCCAGTCGCTGCATGACGTACACCGACTGGGCGGCGAACGCCTCGTTGATCCAGCAGGCGTCGAGTTCGTCGGCGTCGAGGCCGGTCGTCGCGAGCAGTTCCTCGACCACGTCGCCGACGGCCTCGTTGAACTCGTCGGGCTCGCGGTAGACGAGCTCGTAGTCGACCAGTCGCATCGTCGGCTCGAGGTCGGCGTCGGCCGCCGCCTCGGCATCGGCGAGCAGGACGGCACCTGCGCCGTCGGCCAGCTTCGAGGCGTTCGCGGGCGTGATCGACCCGTCGCGGCGGAACGCGGGCGAGAGTCCGGCGAGATCGTCCATCGTCGACTCCGGACGCGGCCCCTCGTCGCGGTCGACGGTTCCCGAACCGGTCTTGACGGGGACGATCTCGTCGTCGTACTCCCCCGCCTCGATCGCCTCGTGGGCCCACCGGTGGCTCTCGAGGGCGTAGGCGTCCTGGGCCTCCCGGGAGAGGTCGTAGCGAACGTCGGTGTCGCCGTCGCCGCCGTCACTCGAATCGGCTCGCCCCTCGCCGTACCGGTCGATCAGCCGCTCGGTGATCTCGCCCATGTGGATATCCAGGTTGACGTCCCAGAGCGAGTCGAAGATCATCGAATCCTTCAGCGTGACGTCGCCGTGACGTCGTCCCTTCCGGTACTCCGGAAGGACCCAGGGTGCGTTCGTCATCGACTCGAAGCCGCCGGCGACGGCGAACTCGGCCCGGCCCGCGACGATCCGGTCGGCGGCGAGCGCGATCGCGCGCACCCCCGAGCCGGAGGCCTCGTTGATCGTCGTCACGGGCGTCTCGTCGGGCAGGTCCGACTCGACGACCACCTGGCGGGCCGGCACCTGGCCGGTTCCCGCCTGGATCGCGTTGCCGAGTGAGACCCAGTCGATCCGATCGCCCTCGATCTCGACCCGTTCGAGCAGGCCGTCGACGGCGGTCCGGCCGAGTTCGACCGCCGAGACGTCCGCGAGCGAGCCGAGCAGTTCGCCGTGCGGCGTCCGAACACCCTCCACGAGGACGACGTCGCTGTCCGTCATGGGGGACGGTTCGACCGTCCGGTAGTCAAGTATTGCCAATTCGGTTCGCGGTCGAATCCGTCGTCCCGGATCTCACCGGCGCGATCGGCCGTCGCGGATCGGGTCGGATCGACGGGTGCGAGTGTGACCCGGCGCCCGCGTCGTCGGTCGAAACCCGGCCGGCCGTCGACCGGATCCGTCAGTC
>SKPV01000097.1 GCA_007119345.1 Halovivax sp. | reverse complement strand
GCGCCCATCGTCGCCGCCGCGAGCGCCCCGATCGCGAGGATCTGGAGGGTCGCCGCGCCGGCCGCGTACTCGGCGCCGAAGAGCCCGCCGAGTATCGGTTCGGGAAAGACGACCAGCACCAGGAAGGGCGGCAGCGTCAGGAAGACGACCCACTTGGTGACGACGGCGTAGACGGTCCGCAGCTCGGCCAGACTCCCGTCCACCTGGAGGCGCGTCAGGATCGGCGGGAGGAGGAACCCGCACGCGACGAGGACGGTGATGAGTCCGTTGCGAAGCTGGAAGGAGATGTTGTAGATGCCGACCTGGTCCGACGGCAGGAAGTAGCCGATGACGAACGTGTCCGTCGTCACGATCAGGAAGTCCATCCCCTGCATGGCGATCAGCGGGAGCGAGAACGCCAGCAGGTGTCGATCCATTCGGACCGGGTCGGCGCCGTTCCAGCCGGGGAGCAGCCGGATCGCGGCGGCGACGCCGACGATCCCGGTGATGATCAGCGCGAGCGTCTGGCCGACCATCGCGCCGACGGCGCCGAAGCCGCCGAGGACGAGCGCGGCGATGAAGACGAACCGGCCGCTCATTCGGAGCAGCTGGTAGACGTAGGCGTACGGGCCCGCGGCTCGCAGTCCCCTGGCGACGTAGACGAAGATCTTGCCGAGGACCATGAACGGGACCGCCGCCGCGCCGATGCGCAACAGCGGCGTCAGCGCCGGGTCGTCGAAGACGCCCTCGGCGATCGTCGGCGCGAAGACGAACAGCGCGACGGCGACCGCGAGTCCGGAGACGGTCCCGATTCGGATCCCGGCGCGAACGATCCCGCGGAGTTCGCCCCGGCGGTCCTCGAACTCCGGCACCTTCCGCATCATCCCGTCGTCCATGCCGAGCTTCGCAACCATGATCGCGACCGTGACGACGGCGATGGCGAGCACGACGCTCCCGTAGTCGTCGGCGAGCAGCCAGCGCGCCATCACGAACTGCGTGAGAAAGCCGAGCGGGAGCGCGAGGACCTTGCTCGCGAACACGAGCGCGCCGCCGGAGACGATCGTCTCGACCGCGTCGGTGACGGCCGACGCGGAGCCGTCCGTTCCGCCGGTCGCGTCTCGATCGTCGGGGCTCATGGACCGAGAACCGGAGCCGCGGGCGCGAGCATCCCCCACCCGACGCTGGGGCGGTCGTTCCGGAACTCGGGGGCGTCGGCCTCGCCGCCGTCGATCCAGAATTCGCGATCGTCGCTCACTCTGGGGCGGTCCTTCGGAATCTCGCGGACATCGCTCCCGCTGGCGTCGGCGCCGTCGGTTCGTCCTCGCGTCTCGGGTTCACTCGCGGCCATCGTGGCCAGGGTCCGTCACCACCGGTCGACCACGGGCGGGCTATTAAGCGGTGGAGCGGCCGCGAACGGATACGGAGGGCCTAGTCGGCCCAACGGACCGTTACGCGTCCTCCTCGCGGCGAGATTGATGGGTTTCGGCGGCCTACACGGGACGAGGATGCTCGACCACATCGAGAAGGCCCGCGACCACCCCCGGAAGGTGCTCCCGTTCGCGCTCGGCAAGGCGCTCCCCAACGGCGTCCTGGCGACCGCCCAGCGCTACCCGTCCGTCTGGAACGGGGCGGACGAGTACGTGACGTTCGAACTCGGCGGGTTCGCCGGCCGCGCGGCGGATCGCCCCGCGTTCGCCGCGCGAACGTACTACGAGGCATCGCAGCTGCGAGACGTGATCGCGGACCTCGATCGCGCGGTCGAGCGGTCGGCCGAGATCGGTCCCGGCTACGGACGGCTCTCGCCGTGGATCGCCGAGCGGTCGGCCGAACACTACGGGATCGAGCCCAACGCGCGCCAGCTCGAGACGGCGCGGACGCTCTACCCCGACGTCGAGTGGGTCGAGGCGACGGTCCAGGAGCTCCCGTTCGAGGCCGACTTCTTCGACGCGCTCGTCTCGTGGACGGTTCTCCAGCACGTGCCGCCGGCGGCGATCGAGGCGGCGGTCGATCGCATCGGGCGCGTCGTCGCGCCCGGCGGCTCCGTCATCATCTGCGAGGAGACGGCGGGGGAGGCGAACTCCCACACCTGGCCGCGGTCGGTCGAGCGCTACCGGGAGCTGTTCGAACCCGCGACGCTGGTCGACCGTCGGGAGCGAGCGGTGGAGCCGACGTACGAGGGCGACGCGGGCGAGGTGCTGGTGTTCCGGATCGAGGAGTGAGCGTCGACTGATCTCGGGGTCGAATTTCGTCGACTGATCTCGGGGTCGGATCACCTCCTCGAACCGCGTCGACGGCTCGCCCGCTCAAGATCCATCGTCCGAGGCCCGAAGTTCGTCGAGATCCGCATCCTCCAGCGTCTCCTCGTCGAAGGAGTAGACCTCCAGGCCGGTGTCGTCGACGCCCGCGCCGTGGTGCTTCGCGAAGTGCTCGTCGACGAACTCCCTGATCGCGGGATCGACGTGGTGGTCCTTTCCGGTCTCCCAGGTGATCCAGCCGGCCCCGTGGCTCTCGAGGTCGTCGGCGAACTCTTCGGGGGCGTACCGCCGATCGCTCTCCATCCTGACGACGGTGGCGTCCTCGTCGAGGTTCTGCAGGTAGATTCGCCGGAGGAACTGGCCGAAGATCGCCTCCTCGTCGGGGTCGTAGTTCGCCTCGATCGTCCCGTAGGCGGTCTCGAAGTCCTGCTCGTCCTCGAGGTACAGCGTGCGGTAGTTCTCGTCCTCCGCGCCGGCGTAGAACGGGACGGCGAGGTTGATCAGCAACAGGGCGATGAGCAGGTACCGGATCGCCCCGCGGTCGAACATTTCGACGAAGGCGAGGAAGCCGTAGATCACGAGCAGAATCGCGAACGGGACGACGTGGACGATGTATCGAAAGCCGGGGTAGCGGTCGGCGACGAAGATCGCGAAGACGAACGAGAACGCGACCAGCACGTAGCAAAAGAGCAGCTTCGAGCGGAGCGTCTCGTCGCGCACCGAGCCGACGGCCGCGAGCCCGCCGACGAGGACGGCGAGCCCGAGGGCGGTCTCCACCGGGTACTGGAAGAGGAAGTCGACGTACTCCGCGTTCCGGCGCTCGAAGGCCGAGAGGAACTGCGCGAGCTCGGCCAACCGGCCGGCGTACCTGACGAGGCCGGCGACGGCGACCGCGCCTGCGGCTCCGAGGACGGTCGCGGTGGCGTACCGCCGCTGTCGGGTGTGGAGCGCCTGGACGACGACGAAGACGTACGCGGCGGCCACGACGAAGAGCACGTTGACGTGGATCAGGTAGCCGAGATAGAGTACCGGCAGCGCCAGGAGGCCGATCCGAAGATCGAAATCGAGCCACTCCTCGACGAGGCGGTTCGCGCGGTCGGATCGGAGATCCAGGCGGTTCCGCTCGGTGAGCGCGCGACACGCGAGGTACGCGAGCAGGAAGACCAGCGGGATCACGAGCGCGTACATCCGCGTCCAGCGGAAGAGGCCGATCACGGGCGGGTAGAGGAGCAGGGCGGCGCTCGCGAGCAGCGCGGCCGCCCGCCGCTCCGTGACGTACCGGAAGACGTAGTACGAGAGGGGGACGGTGAGGACGCCGGCGAGGGCGGAGGGCAGGCGTGCGGCCCACTCGGAGACGCCGAAGACCTGGAAGGAGACCGCGACCAACAGCGTGTGGGGCCAGGCGCGGTCGTAGACGTCCCGCGGCTCGTTGCCCACCCAGTCCCAGCGGACGAACTCGCCGGTCTGGACGTAGCCGCCCGCGGCCGCGACGACCTGGTACTCGTCGCCGTAGAGGTGGTGGGCGCCCAGCCGAAAGCCGTAGACGACGACGGCGGCCGCGGTGAGGGCGGTCAGCGCCAGCGGGTACGGGTTTCGACGGACGCGGCCGGTGACGCGGCCCGGATTGGCGAACAGCCGGCTTCCGGGGAACGGCTCGCTGACCGTTTCGACCGACCCACCGTTCGCCCGACTCGAGATGCGCAGACGATCGCGTCCGGTCCAGATCGTCGCCCCGATCGCCGCGGCCGTGAGGGCGGCCAGCTCGCGGCCGTAGATCGATCCGACGGGCTCGACGAACGGGGCGAGCAATCCCATACACGCGAGTCCCAGCGCGCCGGCCGCGAGCAGGCGTCGCCCGCCGCGACCGACTCGCGAGACGCTCCCGCCCGGGCCGGTCCGTGAGTCCGTCGTCATGTGCCGCTCGAGATAGCGAAGGCACGGCGGCGAAGACGTTAGGGGTGACGGGGCGTTCGGGCGGTAATCGACCGTTGTGAGCTTTCGGTCAGCGAGACCGCTGTGCGTCGATCGAATCCTCGTCGCCGATCGAATCCTCGTCGCCGATCGGATCCTCGTCGCCGATCGGATCCTCGTCGTCGATCGGATCCTCGTCGTCGATCG
>SKPV01000188.1 GCA_007119345.1 Halovivax sp. | reverse complement strand
TGGGCGACCACGGCGAACCCGTCGCCCGCGCGGACGGCGTCGACCACCACCTGGCGGTCTTCGTTGGGAGTGACGGCCTCCGTCGCGCCGACGTGGAGGAGATGTGGGCCGTTGGCGCTGACTTCGACGGCCGGGAGGAGGGTTAGCTTCGTCTCGTCCCGATACCTCGACGGGTCGGTAAACGTGTCGTGATCGGAAACGGCCAGAAAGTCGTACCCGCGCGCGGCGTAATCTTCGATCACTCGCTCGGGAGCGCGCACGCCGTCGCTGGCCGTCGAGTGGGCGTGGAGGTTTCCGCGAAGCCAGGTTCCACCTTCGGCGTACGGGTTGTCGAGCTCGGTCATGGTTGCCTGTGCGCAGAAGCGCTATTAAATGGTGCAGCTAGAGGTCTCAGGACCCCACGCCACGATGACGGTTCACTGGTCGCCGGGTTCGAAGGGGCCACTTACCCCGAGAATCTTCACGTGGGTACGGCCAACAGTATAGCGCACGTCGATGAACGAGGACGAACGAGATCGCGACGGAGGGCGTTTTTCGTGGTGGAGCGGACGCCACACGGTGCTTTCTCTCTGTATCGGATCCTACTTCGCGGTTCGATTCGCGCAGGTCGTGATCGGTCCGGTCGTCTCGCTCGTCATCGAGACGTTCACCGTCTCTCGGGGAGCCGTCGGGCTGGCACTCACCGGCATGTGGATCGCGTACGCTCTCTCGCAACTTCCGAGCGGCGTCCTCGCCGATCGGTTCGGCGAGCGGACGGTGGTCGTCGCGGCGCTTTCGATCACCGCCGGAGCGGCGCTCGGGCTGGCGGGGGCGCCGACGTTCACCCTGTTCGCGGTCGGAACGATCCTCCTGGGGGTCGGCGCCGGTCTCTACTACAACGCGGCGACGGCACTCCTCGCGCGGGAGTCCGACGGACTGGGGCGAGCGATCGGTACGCACCGCATCGGTGGCCAGCTCGCCGGCGTGATCGCTCCCATCGTCGCGGCGGCCGTGAGCGTTCGCTACGGCTGGCGATCGACGATCGCGCTCGGAACGGTCCTCGCCGTCGGGATCGGGACACTCTTCGTCCGCCTGAGCACCCGGAACGCACCGGTCCGACCCGACGCCTCGCTCCGCGCGCTGTTCGCTCCGGGACCGCTCTCCGACCTGCTGGCTCGTCCGCACGTCCGCCGGACGACGTTCCTGATGACGCTCGTCGAGTTCGTCGGACTGGCCGCGATGGCGTTTCTGCCGATCTTCCTGATCGAGCACTTCGGGTTCTCGATCGGCGTGGCGAACCTCCTGTTCGCGACCTTCTTCGCCGCGTCCGCGCTCTCTCAACCCCTCGGCGGGTGGCTCTCCGATCGGATCGGCCGGGACGCGACCGCGACGGCGCAGCTGTTCGCCGGAGTGATCGGCTACGGAGCGCTCGCCGCCGGCGGACCGCCCGCTCTCGCGCTTCCTGCAGTGCTCCTCGCCGGGGTGGCCATGAGCGCCACGCCGGTGTTACAATCGCGGATGCTGGACGGGATGGACGCGTCGAATCGAGGAACTGGATTCGGTCTCTTTCGAACGCTCTATCTCTTACTCGGTGCGACGGGAACGACGGTCGTCGGGGCATCCGCAGACGCCGCGGGCTGGCGAATGGCGTTCGGACTCCTGACGGTGATGCTCGCCGTCGGGTTGTTGACGCTGGTCGCGATCCGGATCGTGGGTGATGGTAAGTGACGGGCGCACCGATCGGGACGGTCGCCCGCGAAGTCCACGATCGCACGCGTCGTCCGGGCGTTCAGGCGCGGGGCGTCCGCTCCGCGAATGCGAGTACCCGTGCTGGAGTCGGTGGCTCCTCCTCTCTATGTTGTCCCTTCGCAAGGTAAAACGACGATGTGAGTCACGAGTGGATTTTTACGCGCACCCCGAGAACCTTCGTCCTGTGCGTTTCGAACACGAACCGATCGACGGACGAGCGCCCCTGTCGCGCCGGAGGGTGCTGGCGTCGACGGCCATCGTCGCCGCAGGCGGCGTTCCGGGCTGTCTCGGTCACAGCGTACCGACGCTCACCGCCTGGACGCCCGAGCCGGGCGACTGGCCGCTCGTCCGGTACGGTCCCGCCAACGGTGGGTACAACCCGAACGCGACGCCACCTCACGAGGACGTCGAGCTACGGTGGCGCGCTACCGTAGACGGGAGCCTCAACGGCGTCCTGGCTGCCGATGGGGTCGTCGTCGGCTACGGCGACGACGGGATGTGGGCACGCGAGGCCGCGGACGGTGACGCGCGCTGGAGCGTCGATGGCGAGGCCCGCACCGCGGGAATCTACGACGGCGTCGCGTACGCGTGCGGGCGCGAGATGGACGAGGAGGAGTCTCCGGGCCGGCTTCGCGGGTTCGACCTCGCGACCGGAGAGGAGGTGTTCTCGACCACGATCGGGGGGACGAACCCCTGGCTCGACGCGCTCGTCTTGACCGCGGAGCTCGCGCTCGTCGGCGACCGGCGCGAGGACGTCCTCCGCGCGGTGGACCTGACCGACGGCGAGGTCGTCTGGCAGCCGGAGACGGGCCTGACTGTCGGCCTCGACGACGAGTGGGTGATCGTCGGCGGCCGGAGGTCGCTCTATGCCTACGACACCGCGGTGGACAGCTGGTTCGACGACGAGCCGTCGCGCGTGTGGACGAGCGACGCCGGCACGGACCTGGGGGTGCCGCCGCCGGCCATCGACAGGGGGAGCGTGTTCACGGGCGATCGTTTGATCGGCGGCGAGCAGCGCGCGACGATCCACGGATACCGTCGCCGTGACGGGCACAAGCGCTGGACGGCCGAGCCCGATGGAAAGTGGACGTCGACACCGGCTGTACCCGACGACATCGGCTACGCAGTCCACACCCGGCGCGGGCGCGAGGAGGCGCTCGTCGTCGCGATCGATCTGACCGACGGCGGCCGTGAGTGGGCCGTAGAGGTCGAAGGGTGGTTACACCGCGCGATCGCGACCGAGGACATCGTCATCGCTTACGGCGGGGACGACCGAACCGAGAGCGGCCTGATCCTCGCGGTCGATCCGGATGGAACCGAGCGCTGGCGCTACGAGACCGACGCACCGACGGGCTGGCAGTCGGGAGCCATCGCCGTCGAGGACGTCGTCTACGCGGCGACGGAGGATGGCGAACTCCTGGCGCTCGGTTCGTGAATCTTCCCCGTCGGCCGCTTGGTGACCGTACCTTTCGTCAGCGTTCACAGCCTCGACGAGGCCGGAATCAGCATCGACATCGTTACCCACAACGAGAAGGAGAATTCGCGCTCGCGTTCGCCGGTAGCTTTTTGCCCGGGCCCGCCAGCTACGGCCCATGACGATCTCCGTCGATGCAGAGTCCGACCGCGGTCCGCTCCCGCGCGTCTGGCGCTCCACCGGCTTCACGCCCGCGGCCCTGCTCTCGGATTCGGACATGGAACAGTCGCTGACGTACCTGGGCTCGATCCCCCACGGCGGGATGGAGTTCGTCCGGATCCACTACCTCCTGGATCTCGTGCGCGTGCGGGGCCTGTTGGACGACCCCGAAGTCGACCCCGAGTACGACTTCGCCCGGCTCGACCGGGGCCTCGACGCCCTCGTCGATCGGGGCATCCGCCCCGTCTTCGAACTGATGGGAAACCCCTCGAACCGCTTCTCGGATTTCTCCGACGACGGCGAACTGCGGGCGTGGCGACGCCTGGTACGCGACCTCGCTACCCACCTCGTGGAGCGTTACGGCCGTTCGGAAGTCGAGGCGTGGTACTTCGAGGGGTGGAACGAGCCGGACGTCGGGTTCGGGTGGGAGCAGTTCGCACACGACGTCGACGCCTTCCTCGCTCACTACGACGCCTGCGCCGCGGGCCTCGCCGACGCGGACGGCGAGTTCGCCCTCGGCGGACCCGGAACCGCCCGGACCCGTTCGATCCACTTCGATCGCTTCCTCGAGCACGTCGACTCGGGGACGAACCGACTCACCGGCGAGCCGGTCCGTGCGGACTTCATCTCCGTCCACGAGAAGGGCCGGGGAACGAACGCCGAGGACCTGACGATTGACCTCGGTGGGACACTCGAACGCGAACGGGAGGCGATCGAACACCTGCGCGAGCGCTATCCCTCCCTCGCCGAGCGTCCGTTCTGGAACGAAGAGTGCGATCCTCAGACCGGGTGGGTCGACACCCACACCTGGCGGGCCCGGCCCTACTACGCCGCCGCCGTCGCCCGGCTCGTCGACGACCGGCTCGCCCTGCTCGAGGAAGGCGTCGATTACGGCCTGCTCTCGAGCGACAACGCGTTTCTGGGGACGTGGGGCCAGCGCACCCAGTTCGCCCGCTTCGGCGAGGGCGCGTTCCGAACGGATCCCAATCGCGCC
>SKPV01000268.1 GCA_007119345.1 Halovivax sp. | reverse complement strand
CGGGATGACGGACGATTCGGAACGAACGATCGGGATGTTGGGCAGTCCGGATCGAACGATCAGGATGACGGACGATTCGGATCGAAGGATCGGGATGGCGAGCGATTCGAACCCGAGCGCCGGAGCGACACCCCTTTTTGCTCCGACCCGGCAGTGTGTGGTATGGATCCCAAGCGGGAGCTCACCAGCGTCGACCTCGCCGCCCTCGTCCGGGAACTCGGGGGGTACGAGGGGGCGAAGGTCGACAAGGTCTACCTCTACGGGGACGACCTCGTTCGGCTGAAGATGCGGGACTTCGAGCGCGGTCGGGTCGAACTGCTGCTGGAGGTCGGCGAGATCAAGCGGGCCCACATCGTCGCACCGGAGCGGGTCCCGGACGCGCCGGGTCGGCCGCCGCAGTTCGCGAAGATGCTTCGCAACCGGCTGTCGGGGGCGGACTTCGCGGGCGTCGAGCAGTTCGAGTTCGATCGCATCCTCGAGTTCGTGTTCGAGCGGGAGGACGCCACCACCCGGATCATCGTCGAGCTCTTCGGACAGGGGAACGTCGCCGTCACCGACGCCGAGTACGAGGTCGTCGACTGCCTGGAGACGGTGCGCCTGAAGTCGCGCACCGTTGCTCCCGGCTCCCGCTACGAGTTCCCCGACTCGCGGCTCAACCCGCTCTCGGTTTCCCGCGAGCGGTTCGACCGGGAGATGGACGCCTCCGACACGGACGTCGTCCGCACGCTGGCGACCCAGCTCAACTTCGGCGGGCTGTACGCGGAGGAGCTCTGTACGCGCGCCGGGGTCGAGAAGGCCCTCGACATCGCGGACGCCGGCGAAGCCGAGTACGAACGCCTCTACGGGGCCGTCGAACGACTCGCGATCGATCTGCGCACCGGCGCGTTCGATCCCCGCGTCTACGTCGAGCCCGCCGATGACGGAGACGCCGACGACGAGGAGACCGGCGCTACGGGCCGGGTCGTCGACGCGACGCCGTTCCCGCTGGACGAGCACGAAGCGGCCGACCTGGAACCCGAAGTGTACGAAGACTTCACCGAAGCGCTGGACGAGTACTTCTTCCGGCTCGACGTCGCCGACGACGAGCCGGATCCCGGCTCGCAGCGGCCGGACTTCGAAGAGCGGATCGCCAAGCACGAGCGGATCATCGAACAGCAGCGAGGTGCCATCGAGGGCTTCGAGGAGGAGGCCGAACGCGAACGCGAGCGGGCGGAGCTGCTGTACGCCAACTACGGGCTCGTCGACGAGATCCTCTCGACGGTTCGCGGCGCCAGAGAGCGGGACCGCCCGTGGGACGAGATCGCGGCCCGCTTCGAGGAAGGCGCCGAGCGCGAGATCGCGGCCGCCGAGGCCGTCGTCGACGTCGACGGCGAAGCGGGAACCGTCACCGTCGAGGTCGACGGCGAGCGGATCCCGCTGGACGCCCGACACGGCGTCGAGAAGAACGCCGACCGCCTCTACACCGAGGCCAAGCGGATCGAATCGAAAAAGGAGGGCGCGCTCGCCGCCATCGAGGACACCCGCGAGGAGCTCGCGGAGCTCGAGCGCCGCCGCGAGGAGTGGGAGGCCGGAGCGGACGGCGGCGAGGCCGCGGACGCGGCGGACGCGGACGAGCGCGCCGACCGGGACTGGCTCGCGATGCGGTCGGTGCCGATCCGCGAGAACGAACCCTGGTACGACCGCTTCCGGTGGTTCCACACGAGCGACGACTTCCTGGTGATCGGCGGCCGGAACGCCGACCAGAACGAGGAACTGGTCAAAAAGTACCTCGAACCCGGCGACCGCGTCTTCCACACGCAGGCCCACGGCGGTCCGGTGACGGTGCTGAAGGCGACGGACCCGAGCGAGGCGTCCTCGTCGGACATCGAGATCCCGGAGACGAGCGTCGAGGAGGCCGCCCAGTTCGCGGTCTCGTACGCCTCGGTCTGGAAGGACGGCCGGTACGCCGGCGACGTCTACGAAGTCGACGCCGGTCAGGTGTCCAAGACCCCGGAGAGCGGCGAGTACCTGGAGAAAGGCGGCTTCGCGATCCGCGGCGACCGGACCTACCACCGGGACACGCCCGTCGGCGTCGCGGTCGGCATCCAGTGTGAACCCTGGACCCGCGTCATCGGCGGGCCGCCCTCGGCGATCGACGGGCCGGCGGTGACGACGATCGAGGTCGAGCCGGGTCGGTACGCCCAGGGCGACGTGGCCAAGCGGATCTACCGCGAGTTCCGCGAGCGGTTCGCCGACGAATCCTTCGTGCGCAAGATCGCCAGCCCCGACCGCATCCAGCACTTCCTGCCCCCGGGCGGCAGTCGGATCAACGGGGACTGAAGGGAACGCCTTCGTGCACGGCGAACTTCGAACGCGCGTCGAGCACCGACTCGAACTCCGGGTAGCGAGCACGGCATTGCGAGATCGTCGCGTCGCCGGTGCGCCTCCATCTCGCCGGATGGATGGAGCTGATACGGACGGTCGACGGACGGGTGATGCTGGTGTGGTCGGTCGACGCGTCAGTGCAACCCGGGGCGGGTGCGCGTGCTGGGTAACGGGGTGTCCGGGACGAGTCACCGTCGAGTGACGCCGGTGGTGGTGAATTGCTCGTCTCATCGGGTACGCTCTCCCACGAGGTGGGACGGCCGCGCGGCACCCCCCGATGTCGGATCCGTAGGGGCCGAACGGTGAGCGACCGGTGAACGTGACGCGGATCGAACGCCGACCGTTCCCTGGAGTGGGCGACGGTGGTGACTCGTGTAAACGCGACGGTATTTCGTCGCCACGCGTTGTGAATGAACGGCGCGTTTATTAGCCGAGCCAATGCTCCCGATACTGTACGAACATGGTAACACGTATACTCGAGCAAATGATAGATTTCGCCAATCTGTCGGAGTCCCGCAGTGAGCCTCACGATTCCCACGCCGACGAACGTCGGTCGACGGACCTCCACACGTGTTCGAGTTGTGAGAGGACATACATCAGGAACGATATGGACACGTGTCCGAAGTGTGGTGATGCGGTCGAGTTGACCCCCTCGTTCTCGGATCTGGGGATCAGTCCCGACGGTGGAGCGTAGCCGCCGGCCCGTCCCGTCCTCGGCGCTCGCGTGGTGAACCCTGGACTCGCGTGATCGGCGGCCCCCGACGGCGACCGAAGAGCCGGCGGTGACGACCATCGCGGTCGAACCGGGCCGGTACGCCCGGGGCGACACGGCCAAGCGGATCTATCGGGAAATGCGCGAGCGGTTCGTGGACGAGACGTTCGACCGGAAGACCGCGAATCCGGACCGGATCAAGCGCTTCCTGCCGCCGGGCGGCGGTCGGATCGAATCGGAGTGACGGATTCGGAGATCCGACGGCGATTTCACCGGCGACCGGTCGAC
Source organism: Halovivax sp. (assembly GCA_007119345.1). Classification (GTDB taxonomy): domain Archaea; phylum Halobacteriota; class Halobacteria; order Halobacteriales; family Natrialbaceae; genus Halovivax. Next base: position 1,001 of record SKPV01000268.1, on the reverse strand, counting down.
GGCGAGTACTACCGTCCTGGGGCCGACCTATCCGTATGGACCCCGGTGAAATCCGCCGCGCGTGGGACGGCGTCTCGAAAACGTACGCCGAGCGACGCGATCCGGACGGTACGGACGCCGACCTGATCGACGAGTTGCTCGCCGACTGTCCGCCGGACCCGACGATCCTGGACGTCGGCTGCGGGGACGGCGCCAGGACGCTCGCAAACCTGCCGGCGGGCAGCGTCGGACTGGACTTCTCCCGCGAGGGGCTCGACCTGGCTGCTGGGACCGTGCCGGCGGCGGAGCTGCTCCAGGCCGAGCTGTCGACCATTCCCCTGGTCGACGACTGTGTCGACGGGATCACCGCCTATCACGCCGTCTTCCACGTCGCGCGAGCGAAGCACCCTGCGGTGTACCGGGAATTCGCCCGCGTGACGAAATCCGGCGGGACGCTGTTGATGACGCTGCCGGGCGGGCGCTTCGAGACGGTACGACGAGGCTGGATGGGCGGCGAGATGTTCTTCTCGGCGCCAGGCCGCGATCGGACGCTAGAACAGCTGTCCGACGCCGGCTTCGAAGACGCCCGGACCAGGACGGTGAACGATCCCCTCGGGAGTTCCAGCGAGTTCGTCTTCGCCGACGTCGCCGCCGAGTAGCCGCTGTCGGTGAGTTCGTCCGTGCCGAGGACGCCCCCTCCGCGGTCGAGAAGTTCGCCTCTCCGGGTCGAGAAGTTCGCCTCACCGACTCGCCAATTCGCCTCACCGACTCGCCGATTCTCGCTTCTCGCGCACGCGCGCGAGGGGTTGAAACGGCTTCGGAACCTACCATCCGTATGGATCAGATCGATGCTGGCGCTGGCGACGGCGGTACATTTCCGGAGTGTGACCGGATCGACGTGTCGGTGCTCGTGATCGGTGCGGGTGCTGCCGGCGCCCGGACCGCTATCGAACTCGCCGAGCGCGGCGTCGACGACGTACTGGTGATCGGGAAGCGGAGCCACGGCGACGCCCACACGACGT
>SKPV01000079.1 GCA_007119345.1 Halovivax sp. | reverse complement strand
GCGCAGCTCGGCCATCCGCTCGGCGAACCGCGCGCGAAACGCGTCGTCGAGGCGCATCTCGTTGTCCTCGGCCTCGACCGCACCCACCTCGAGCAGCGCCGCGAGCACCGCCTCGCCGTCGGCCCCGTCCGAGAGCGAGTCGGAGTCGGGCCGCTCGTCGCCCCCGACCGGCAGCGCCGACGTCAGCGCCGGCGCGAGGGCCGGAGTTCCGGGGACGACGTAGCCGCGAAGCGCGACGAGCGCGGCGCCGATCGCGAGCGCCGCGGCTGAGGCGAGTGGGTGCAGGAGGGCCAGCGCCGTCGCGGCGATGAGCACGATCGAACCGTTGGCGACCGTGCAGGGCCAGCAGCGGTTCTCGCCGGTGTACTCCGGTCGGCGGACGCGGTCGAGGGCCGCCCGGATCGGTGCGAGCGGGTTCATCGCCCGAGTGAAGGGATCGCCGGTACAAATACGTCCGGGCGGGTCACGCCCGCGCGACGGGGTCCCGCAGCGGCTCGCCGTGGACAAGGCCGTAGACCGTTGGGAACGCTGCGAGCCCGATCGTTTGCGTCGCGCCGCCCAGGAGCGTCGCCCACCACGTGCCGGCGGCGGCGGCCGCCACGGCGACGCCCATCGTCGCCGCGAAGAAGAGGACGCTGAAGTACGTCACCCGCAGCGGGAGCGAGGCGAACTCCCCGCGGCGCGGCCACGGCCCGACGTCGACGGCGCGGGTGCGGAACGCCGCGAGGGCCACGCTCCCGACGGCGAGCGCCTGCAGCCCGGCGAGGGGAGCGGCGTCCGGGTAGACGCCCTGGAGGGTGACGAGCGCGGCGAACGCCGGCGTCGAAAGGATTGTGAGCTCCATCCCCCCGAAGAGAATCTCCTCGGACCAGGCGAGGCGGCCATCGTCGGACCCGCGCCGCCGCGCCGACGGTCGCCGCTCCTCGCCGCTGTGGTCCGGCGTCGGCGTGTCACACCCGTCGGCGTCGCTCCGGTCCGCGCCGCCGTCGTTCGAGTTCATGGTCGTACGGGCGGGAGTACCGCGGTCACCCCTCGGTTTCGCCGAGACCGCCATAAGTCGTTCGTCCGCCCCGGTGACGGGTCAATTGTAACGAAATTGCCTAATGTGAACATTTAACTACGGGGATTATTAACAACACCTGTTATGGTACAATCCAACCGGACCGGAGCGGGCGAGTCGAACGGGATCTCTCGGCGACGCTTCGTCGAGGCGGCGGGAGCGACGGGGGCCGCGGCGACCGTGGCCGGCTGCCTCGGTGGAGACGATGGCGACGGCGGACCGATCCAGCTCTCGGCGGACGCGGACTTCGAGGAGATCTCGGACGACATCCAGGAAGCCCTCCGGGAGGCCGGTCTCGACGAGGACGTGGAGATCGAGGTGTTGCCGGGCGACTTCGAGACGGACTCCCGGTTGGCCGAGTACACGCAGGCGCTGGACGCCGGGCGATCGAGCCCCGACATCTTCATGATGGATTCGGGGTGGACGATGCCGTTCATCTTCCGCGGACAGCTGGTCAACCTGAGCGATGCTCTGTCCGAGGAGACGCTGGAGTACGTCGGGAGCGACTACCTGCCGGCGACGATCGACACGGCGTCCGATCCGGAGACGGGCGACCTGTACGGCCTCCCGCTGTTCCCGGACTACCCCACGATGCAGTACCGGAAGGACCTCGTCGAGGAGGCCGGCTACGACCCCGACGGCGAGAACTGGGCAACCGAGCCGATGTCCTGGCTGGAGTTCGCCGAGATGGCGGCCGACGTCTGGGAGTACCACGGCGGCGAGGACGAGTACGAGTACGCGTTCACGACGCAGGCCGACGCATACGAGGGGCTGGCCTGCTGTACGTTCAACGAGACGATGACGTCGTTCGGCGGCGCGTACTTCGGCGACCACGACAACCTGTTCGGTTCCGTCGGCGACCGGCCGATCACGGTCGACGAGGAGCCGCTGTACGACACGATCCGCATGATGCGGTCGTTCATGTACGGTCCCGACGCCGAGGACGCGGACCCGGACTACCCGCGGCTGGCCAATTCGGACCTCGTCGAGTTCACCGAGGAGGACGCTCGGGAGCCCTTCACCAACGGGGACGCGATCTTCCACCGCAACTGGCCGTACTCGATCGTCATCAACGGCGACGACGAGGAGTGGGGCGAGGACCTCGGCGTGATGCCGCTGCCGTACGGCGTCGAGGAGGGCCAGGGCAACTACGCCGGCACGGGCGGGACGGCGGCCGCCCTCGGCGGCTGGCACCTGACGGTCAACCCGAACTCGGAGCGCCAGGAGGAGGCGCTGCAGGTGCTCGAGGCGTTCGCCAGCGAGAACGTGATGCTGACCCTGTTCGAGCTCAACGGCAACATCCCCCCGGACCCGTCGGTCACCCAGCAGGCCGACGAGGACCTCGTCGGCCCGGTCGGCCGGTATCTCGACACGCTCGCGGTCGCCGGCGAGAACACGGTCCCGCGGCCGGTGACCGACATCTGGCCGGAGCAGTCCGCGATGGTCTACCAGGAGGTTCACGACGCCTACCGGGGCGAGAAGACTCCAGAGGCGGCCATGTCGGACCTGGATGGCCAGCTCGAAGAGAGCGAGCAGGTGTGAGCGCGCGGCGATGGCACCCAATCAGTCGTCGGAGGAGGCCGGCGGTTCCGTGCTCTCTCGGCCGCTGGATCGGATGGAGACGCTGAGCGAAGAGGCGTACGCTTACCTCCTGCTGGTCCCGACGTTCCTGATCCTCGCGGTCGTCGCGTTCTACCCGCTGGTCGAGACGGTGCGCTTCTCGCTGCTCGCCGACGAGACGCGCCGGGCGGATCCGTTCGGCGGGTTCGTCGGCCTCGACAACTACGTCGCCGTGCTGACCGGAGAGGCGCGGATCCCCCGTCAGGTGCTCGACGTGTCGACGACCGGCGCGTTCCCGTTCCTCGAGCTGGGGAGTCCGCTCCTCCGGCAGGCGCTGTTCGTGACGGTCGCGTTCGCGGTCCTGAGCGTTCTGTTCGAGACGCTGCTCGGGTTCGGCCAGGCGCTGGTCATCGACCAGGAGTTCCGGGGTCGGCGCTGGGTGCGCGTCGCGATCATCATCCCGTGGGCGATCCCGATCGTCATCCAGGGGATGATCTTCTTCCTGCTGTTCAACCCGACCGTGGGGTTCGGCGCGGACTTTATGCAGTGGCTCGGCGTGTTCGGCAGCAACCCGCTGGCGAGCAGTCGGGACGGATTCATCATCGTTCTGGTAGCCGATATTTGGAAGACGGCGGCGTTCATGGCGTTGTTGATCCTGGCGGGGTTACAGAGCGTCGACCGCAGCCTGTACGACGTCGCGGAGGTCGCCGGTGCGACGCCGTGGCAGCGGTTCAAGCACATCACCCTGCCGATCGTGCTGCCGGTGCTGCTGGTGGCGATGCTGTTTCGGACGATGGACGCGATGCGCATCTACGGGCTGATCGACGCGACGGTCGGCTGCTCGACGGTGCCGTCGATGACCTGCATGGTGATAATCTCGCTCGATCAGACGCGACGGTGGGCGACGGCTGCGACGATCGCGTTCCTGACCGCGGTCCTCATCGCCCTGTTCGTCGGCGTCTACCTGTGGAAGTTGCGCGACGCGAGGGAGGGGGTGATCTGACGTGGCGACGCGCGACGAGCCGGAACTCGGTCGGATCGACCGGCGAGAGGAGCCGGAGATCGACCGCGGGATCGTCGAGGCGTGGGCGGCCGCCTGGATCCGAAACCCCGAGCGCGCCTACAGGGCGGCGTTTTACACCGCGGCGATCTTCTTCGTGGTCACCACGCTCTTCCCGTTCTACTGGCTGGCGATGGTGGCGCTGACCCCGCGGGGCGAGCTCTCGACCGTCTTCCTCACGCCGGGCGGGTTCGATCCGAGGCTCGTCCTCGAGGGCGACCTGACGATGGGAACGAACCCCGGCGCCTTCGTCGAGGTCTTCACGACGATCCCCTTCCACCGGTACATGTTCAACAGCTTCCTGATCGCGACGGTGACCACCGTCATCGTCCTGGTCATCGCGAGCCTGGCGGGCTACGTCTTCGGCCGGCTCCGGTTCCGGGGGAAGGGGCCGCTCTTGCTGCTGGTGCTCATCGTGTCGTTCTTCCCGCCGGCGTCGTTCTTCGTCCCGCTGAACCGCCTGTTCAACCGGAACGTGGACGTCCTCCGACCGGTGGTGCAGGACGGCTCGCTGTACAACACGCCGTACGCGATGTTCATCCCGTTCTCGGCGCTGTTCCTGCCGCTGTCGATCTTTATCCTGATGACGTTCTACTCGCAGATTCCCGACGGTCTCGAGGACGCCGCCCGCGTCGAGGGGACGACCCGGCTGGGCGCGCTCTTCCGTGTGATCGTCCCGCTGTCTGCGCCGGGGGTCGCGACCGCGGGCGTGCTCACCTTCATCGCCGTCTACAACGAGTACTTCTTCTCCTCGCTGATGACGGACGGGCGCGCCGGGAACTGGGCGCCGATGCTCGAGGGCGTCCTCCGGTTCCAGGGGCAGTACGAGGTGCTGTACAACCTGATGGCTGCAGCCAGCGTCGTCGCCGTCTTACCGGTGGCGATCCTGGTGATCGTGGCCCAGGAGAAGATCGTCAGCGGCCTCACCGCGGGAGCGGTAAAGGAGTAACCATGGCACGAGTTAGACTCGAGGAGATCACGAAACGGTATGGCGAGGTAACGGCGGTCGACGACATGAACCTGGCAATCGAGGACGGCGAGTTCGTCACCTTCGTCGGTCCCTCGGGCTGTGGGAAGTCGACGACGATGGAGACGATCGCCGGGCTTACGATGCCCACCGAAGGCCGTGTGGTCATCGGCGATCGCGACGTGACGAACGCCCCACCGAAGGACCGGGGCGTCTCGATGGTCTTCCAGAACATCGCGCTGTTCCCGCACATGGACGTCTACGACAACATCTCGTTCGGCCTCCGCCTGCGCAAGTACGAGCAGGTGGAGATCGACCGGCGCGTCGAGCGCGCCGCCGAGATCGTCCAGCTCGAAGGGATGATGGACCGGATGCCCGACGAGATGTCCGGGGGCCAGCGCCAACGCGTCGCGATCGCGCGCGCGATCGTGCGCAACCCGGACGTCTTCCTGATGGACGAACCGCTCGCGAACCTCGACGCCAAACTCCGCGTCCACATGCGGACGGAGCTCCAGCGCCTGCACAAGGAGCTGGACACGACCATCGTCTACGTCACCCACGATCAGGCGGAGGCGATGACGATGTCGGACCGGATCGCGGTGATGAACGCGGGCGAGCTCCAGCAGATCGCGCCGCCGCTCGAGTGCTACAACGAGCCGGCCAACCTGTTCGTCGCCGGCTTCATCGGCTCGCCGGGCATGAACTTCTTGTCCGGGCGGGTGACCGACGCGGGCTTCGAGTCCACGCACGCGAGCCTGGAGCTGGATCCGGAGAGCCACGGCGTCGAGCCGGACCAGGCCGTCACCCTCGGCGTTCGCCCGGAGGACGTCCATCTCGCGCGCAACCGGGACCAGGCGGACGCTCCCTCTCGGACGCTCACGATGGTCGCCGACGTGCTCGAACCGATGGGCGACGAGATCTTCGTCTACCTGCTGTTCGACGAGGACGTGGAGACGAGCGCCGAGGGTCGCGGCGAGGGCCAGCTGCTCATGAGCGTGGTCCCGGACGCGGACGTCGCCGAGGACGGGCGCGTCGATGTCGTCCTGGACCGCTCGAAGGTCCATCTCTTCGACGGCGAGACGGGCGACGCGATCTGCCACGGGCTGACGCAGGCGCCGGCGCGATCGGAAGCGGAGTGATCGCGGAGGACTCCGGGCACGACGACCGGATCCGGGGCCGCGATCCCCGATCGTGCTCGGGCTGGTCGATCGCGCCCGCGTCGTCGTCGGCTGCGTTCACACCGTCACCGACAGACTCACTCCCGGACGAACGGCCGATCAAGGAGCGGCCGCTCCCGTCCGAGCAGGCGCGCGAGCGCTACTGCGACCCCGTTCGTCCACCCGAAGCCGTCCTGCAGCGGGTACTCCCCACCGCCGCCGGTCCCCGCGGCGCTCGTCACGTCGTACTTCTCGACCAGCCGACCCTCGGCCTCGAAGACGGCCCGGTTCAGGGCGAGCCACCGCTGGGCGATCTCGCGGGCCAGTTCGTCGAATCCGTAGCGCCGGAGGCCGACGACGGCCATCCAGTGCAGGGGTGCCCACCCGTTGGGCGCGTCCCACTGCTGGCCCGACCGGGTCAGCGTCGTCAGGAGGCCGCCGGCCTCGAGGAACCGCCGCTCGAGGACGTCCGCGACCGACGCGGCTCGCTCCTCGGAACTCGCGCCGAAGAACAGGGGCGCGACCGCCGCCAGCGACCACGTTTCCGTCGGTCGCTCCGACGGGACGTGGTAGTCCGCGTAGAACCCGCGAGCCGAGTCCCAGCAGCACCGGTCGATCGCCTCGGCGCGCTCGGCCGCCGCGCGCCGGTAGCGCCGGGCCTTCTCCCGCTCGCCGGCGCGACCGAACCAGTCCGCCAGCCGCCACTCGAGGCCGTAGAGGGCCGCGTTGAGGTCAACGGGGACGATCTTCGTCGTTTCGACGGAGGCGAGGTCGTCCGGATCGGCGAGCCACCGGCTGCTGAAATCCCACCCGGACTCGCAGGCGGAGCGGAGATCTCGGTACAGCGCGGGCCGCTCCGCCGGCGTGACGGCCGCCGCCGTTTCCCGATCCTCGCGGTAGGACTCGGGCCGCGGCCCGCCGCGATCGTCCCAGTACCGGTTCAGCACTCGCCCGTCGTCGAGCCGGACGACCCGACGGTGCGCCGGGCGAGCCGGCGAGACCTGATCGCGGCCGTCCATCCAGAACGCGTGCTCGGCCTCAAGTGCGGGCAAGTGCCGCGAGACGGCGTCGGCGCCGCGGTGGCGATCAAGCACGTCGACGACCCCGGCGTACAGCGACAGCTGCGAGCGGCCGGCGTAGTACGTCCGGTTCCCGTTCGGGACGAAGCCGAACCGCTCGACGAGGCTCGCGAAGTTGTCGGCGACGGCCGCCACCGCGTCGAGTCGCCCGCTCGCCGCCAGCCCCTCCGCGACGAAGTAACTGTCCCAGTAGTAGGCCTCCCTGAAGCGTCCGCCCGGTACGGGGTGCGGTTCGGGGAGCGGGATCAGCGTGTCGAACTCGCCCCGCGGCGTCTGCTCCCGGAGCAGCCGCGACCAGAGGCGGTCGACGTGGGCCGTCATCGAGCGATCACGGCCGCCGTCGCTCTCGCCAGCCGCGGCCGCGGCCGGCGGCACGTCGAAGTGCGCCTCGACGAACGCCCGGAGGTCGAACCCCGCGTCGTCGCGGCGGGCCGCGAACCGACGCCGGATGCGGTCGGGACTCGTCGTCGGCACGGCGTCGACGAACTGCTTCGAATCGTCGAAGACGCCGCCCCGCTGGACGGCATCGAAGAGCTCGCCGCCGAGGAACGGATTCCCCGCGGCATCGTGCCGGATCATACGACCGCGCTCCATCGGCCCGCGACCGCCCGGGCCGTCCCGCCTTCGGGGTCGTGGGGTGCAGGTAGCTCGCGAGCCGTCGCTGCGGCGAACGTTCCCGATCGAGTGACTGTCATAGAATGTTTACTATACCCGTTAAAATAATATTTCCGACTCCCTCGATGGCGTTGCGACCCGGCGCGGCACCCCTCCCGCAGTCCGGGGACCATCGGGACGACGGAGAACGAGGTCCGCGCGGCCACTTCGGCCGCACCGCGCTCGGCGCAACCCGGACGCGACGAGCATTTACGTAACGCGCCTGTCTCTCTCGAAATAGCGATGGACGATAACGATCTCACGAACGCCCTGGAACACGCCGGCCTCTCCCCCTACCAGGCGGACGCCCTCGTCGCCCTGGTCGACGTCGGAGCCGCCTCGGCCGCGGAGATCGCGGACCGAAGCGGCGTCCCGGCGCCCCGAATCTACGACGTGCTCCGCGACCTCGAGGAGAAGGGGTACGTCGAGGTCTACGAGCAGGGGAGCCTGCACGCCCGGGTACGCGACCCTTCGAGCGTCACGGAGGACCTCGAGTCGCGGGCCTCCCGGTTCTCTCGGGCGGCGGAGACGATCGAAGAACGGTGGGCCGAACCGACGATGGACGACTACGCCGTCAGCGTCGTCCACCGATTCGAGACCGTACTCGATCGGGCGGCGACGGAGATCGAAGGCGCGACCAACCAGGTACAGCTGTGCGCGAACGAGTCCCAGTTCGAGGCGCTTGCGCCGCACCTCCGGGCCGCCCGCGACCGGGGCGCATTCGTGAAGTTGTGCTACACCGACGAGTCCGTTGACGCGACGGCGCCGCCGACCGACCGCTTCGAGGAGACCTGCACCGAGGTCCGGTTCCGGACGCTGCCATCGCCGTTCGTCGCCATCGTCGACCGTCGGACGGTCTGTTTCGCGCCCCACGAGCGCTCGGTCAACGAGTACGGGATCATCGTCGACGAGCGGACCCACGCCTACGTCTTTCACACCTTCTTCAAATCGTCGCTGTGGAACGAGTGGGAGACGATCCACTCCGAGCGGCGCGACGACCTCCCGCGGACGTACGTCGACGTCCGCGCCTGCGTCCGCGACCTCGAGGCGCTCCTGGCTGACGGCGCGACCGTCCGCGCGACCGTGGTCGGCGAGTCGGTGGAGACCGGCGAGCCGGTCGAACTTTCGGGGGAGGTCGTCGAGACGACGTACCAGACGGGACCGACCGCGGAGGGGCTCCCGCGGCGCTCGCTGCTCGGCGGCGTCGTGAACCTCGTGATCGACGACGGCGAGCAGCGCCACACCGCGGGGGGCTGGGGCGCCGTTCTCGAGGACGTCGAGGCGCTGCGCGTGATCGTCACCGACGTCGAGTACTCCGCCTGAACGACGACCGCCCCCGTCGGGGAGTTTCCGTACTCTAGAAAAACATTCACTCGGATCGGAGTATGGTTCCGCCAGAGAATCCGAAGGCGTATAGGTGGGCCGTTCCAGGCACGATTGTATGACGAACCCGCTCCCCCGTCGTCGGCTGATCCAGGTCGGCGGCGCCGGAACCGCCGCGTCACTGGCCGGCTGCCTGTCCACGTTCGGCAGCGACGACGACACGAACGACGCCGAAAACGCGGCGCTGACCGACGACGAACCGACCGTCGCCCTCGCGGTGAACGTCGACGAGGAGGAATTCGAGCAGATCCAGGCGGACGTCTTCGAGCGCGTCGAGGACGGCGACATCGATCAAGGGGAAGCGCAGGCCGAAATGGAGGAGGCCCAGACGGAACTGATCGGCGACGCGGTGGCGGCGTTCGAGAGTCGCGCCGAGGAGACGGACGGACTGGCCGTCGCCGACGTGGCCGGCGAGATCGGCCTGGCGCTCGTGGAAGGCGAGACGAGCGCGCTGATCGAAGCGCTCGCCTTCGACGAGGTGGCGGCGCTGCTACCGCCCGACGAGTTCGAAACCGCGTAAGGCTCTCGCGATCGCGATTCTCGCGCGTTTCACCGCCGATACCGGAGGTACCACGCCGCCGCCGCGGCGACGCCGGCGACGGCCGCCGGCCACCGATCGCTGCTCAGGTACAGCCCCGGCGTCGGCGGGTGGTACGCCGAGAGCGGCCAGAGCACCGGGTACGTGTGTCCCGTCGGATTCGTCACCAGCAGGTCGAGGGCGTGGTGGGACGCCATCCCGAGGAGCGCCATCGCCGCCACCCCGCGGCGGTACTCGCGCGGAACGCACAGCACCCCGATCGCGACGACGAGCAGCGAACCGCCCAGCGTGTGGAACGCGGTCCACGAGATGGGGATCCCGACGGCGGGCTCGACGAGCTCCGGGGGGACGACGAGTTCGAGGCGGTTGAGATCCGGGATCATCGCTCCGGCCATGGCGGCGGTGACGTGCGCCGGTGAGATCCACTCGTAGCGAATCGACGCCAGCGTCGCGAGGACGTAGGCGACCAGCACGTGGGTGAGCAGGTCAGCCATCGCGATCACCGCCGTCGGCGGTCGCCATCGAACGTCCGTCCCCGGCGGTCGACGACGCCGAGTCCGGCCGGGGAACGAAGCCGAGGCGGTTCGCGTCGAACCGCCACTGCCTGGCGGTCCGAGCCGCCACCCACAGGGCGGCGAGGATCGAGATTCCGTACATGTACTGGCGCTCCCAGCCGTCGATCACGACCGCGTCGTCCACCACGAGTTCGTAGTCCGGCCGGGCCGTCGCGTAGACGCGAACGTACTGCCCCTCCTCGACGGCGGGCGGGTTCCGGAGCTCGTAACGACTCGTCCCGTGGGCGTGATCGACCTCCAGTACCGCCGGATCGGACGCGACGATCGTGCCGCCGACGGCGACTCGATCGCCGACGTGGGCGTCGTATTCCCCTCCCAGGTCGTCTCCGTCGGGGTAGTGATTGCGCTCGGGGTCGGGTTCTACCGTCGCGAACCAGACGAAGAGCCCCACCAGCGCGCAGAGCGCGACGACGAGGAGGGCGAACCTGAGCGTCCGTGGGCGATCGACCATCGGATGATTCGAGTCCGGCACGGGCGTAAAGCGTTACGACCCGCTCTGGTCGCGGGCGGACGCGGTATCCCGTCCGGAGACGCCGGGCCGACGCCGGCTCGGACGGCCGCTCGTGCCGTTCGGTCCGGGGACTCCCTGCGATTCAAATCGCTCGTGGTCGCTCCGCTCCTCGCGGATTGCTCGGCGCGTAGCGGGCCGGGCGCGATTTGAACACGCGACCGTCTGGTTAAAAGCCAGACGCTCTGCCGGACTGAGCTACCGGCCCTCGGCTCGTACTTCCCGCAGGCCGCGGTTAAGCGTTTCTGTCCTCGGTCTCGAAGTGCGCGGCCAGTGCGTCGGCGACGATCTCTCCCGGGGGGACGTCCTCGATCGCGGCCTCCCGGCGGAGGTCCCGGTAGGCGTCCGCCGGGAGGCGAAGCTCCATCCGGCCGAGCTGGATTCCTTCCTCGGCGAGGGCCGCGCCGACGGGGACGCCGTCGTTGACCGCGCTCGCGACGCTCCGGACTTGCCGGACCGTCAGGTCGCCGTCGAGGATCGCCCAGGCGAGCAGGAGGCGGTCCTCGCCGCCGACCCGGGCGACGTGCTTCGCGGCCGTGGGCGCGATCGCGCCGGTGGCGACCTGGCGACGGACCGACCGCGGCAGGTCGTGAACCCGGGCCCACTTGCGGATGAACGAGACCGTCGCCTCGCCGCCGGCGCGCTCGGCCGCCGCCTTGTAGGAGCCGACGCCGCGGACGAGGGCGGCGCACGCGGCGGCGCCGCGAAGCATGTAGAGGTTGTCCGCGTCGACGCTCCCGTCGGCGAACTCGCGGACGGTCTCGGCAGCGGCGGCGAGGCTCTCCGGGTCGTCGGGATCGAACTGGACGGCCCGGCGCGCGCGTTCGCCGGTGACCGCGGCGTCGCCGCGGATCACCGGGGCGCCCACCGGCGACTCGCGGTCGGTCGGGATCGGCGGCTCGCGGTCGTCGGCGGACGATCCCCTCCGGCCGCCGCGCCCGCCGTCTCGCTCCCCGCCGCTCCGCTCGGTCATGGCTCGGTAGTTCGCGCTACGGTGGCAAAAGCCCACGCCCCGCGGCGGGACTCGCCCCGCTCCGGCGGACCTCTCGGCGCCACGCTACTCTTCCCGCCGCTCGGCGAGGTGCTCCCAGATCTCGGTGCAGCCGGCGCCGGCGGGGACCCCCTCCAGGTGGTCGTCGACTCGTGCCTCCTCGCACCCGTCGACGGACCCCTCCGCGTCGGTCATCGCGATCCCTCCGACGCGTACAGCTCCGGGGCGACGTCGGCGGACGCGTGCTGGCGTCGTCGATCCTCGTCTACGTGGGGTTCGGCCATGACCGCTCGTTGGCGCGAGGATGTATTAAGCGCCTGCACGGCCGCAAAGGATACCCGGGCTCACGCCTGGAGGCGATTCTCTCCGCTACCTCGGTCGGCGGGCGACTCCGCCGCCCGTCGCGCTGGCCCGTTCGACTTCGGGTGCGGCGATCGCCTCCCCGCATCCGCCCGCCCCTGGCAAATACCTCCGGCAGTCGCGACTCGGCGGTGTCCGTGGCTCGGCTGCCGGCCGGCGACCGGCCGGTTTCTCACCCCCGTCGCGGCGACTCCAGCTCGATGTCCGCGGCGTCGAGCAGGTCCGCGACCTCCTCGCGCTTCTCCTGGTGGTCCGCCAGAAACTCCTTCATGAGCCGGGCGGCTTGCTCTTTACAGTCGCCACAGAGGCGGTCGCCGCCGACGCACTCGTCGTAGACCCGCTTTGCGAACTCGTCGTCGTCGCCGGCCAGCAGGTACGCGTACAGCTCGTAGACGGGACACTCGTCGGCGCGGCCGCCGAGTTCGCGCTGCTTCTCGGCCGTCTCGCGCCCGCCGGTCGTCGCCGACTTCACCTTCTCGTAGCCCTCCTCGGGATCGTCGAGCAGCGAGATGTGGCTCGCCGGGATCGACGAGGACATCTTGCCGCCGGTGAGACCGGTCATGAACCGGTGATAGATCGACGACGGCGCCAGGAAGCCGTAGCCGCCGCGGTCGACCTCGACCTCGCGGGCGAGCTCGTCGGCCGTCTCGCGATCGAGGTCGAATGCGTCGACGTGCTCCTCGAAGACGCGCTTTTCGCCCTCGATCGCGTCGATCAGCGCCTCGAAGGCCTCGTCGGTCGCCCGCCGATCGAGGAATCTGGTGCGGGGTCGAAGCGGTTCCATCCCCGCGTTCTCGAGCTTGGTGATCGCCGATTCCACGTCGGGATCGGACGCGTCGCGCTCCTCGCGGAGCCACTCGGCGGCCTCTCCGCAGCGGGGCTGGTCGGGATCCTCGGCGTACGCCTCCCGGGACTCGTAGGCGTCGCCGACGTGTTCGAGTTCGGCCTCGGTGGCCTCGAAGCTCGCGTAGGCGGTCGTCACGCCGAACGTTCGCATCCGCGAGGCGAGGTCGCGGGCCAGCCGGACGTGCGGGTCCTGGTCCGGCCCCACGGGGATCACGGTCGGCTTCGGCCGCTCGAGCTGCGGGTAGAGGATGTCGGCCATCTGCGTGACGACCGACTGCATGTGCGAGACGTCGGTTTCGCCGTCGAAGCCGTAGATCGACCCGAGCTCGGAGACGTTGGCCTCGATACCCAGCTCGAAGGCGAGGTCCTGGACCTCGCGATTCGTCGACTGGCGGTAGAGGGTCCCTTCCTCGGGGTCGAACCCGAGCGCGAGCAGCGAGAGGAGGTAGTTCCGACCGTGTTCGTCGATCTCCTCCCACGAGAGCCCGCGCGCCGAGTGCGCCTCGAGGTCGGCGATCAGCGCGTAGGCGTCGGCGCCGCGCTCCTGGTGCCAGATGATCTCGTCGAAGACGAGCTTGTGGCCGATGTGCGGGTCGCCGGTGGGCATGAAGCCGGAGAGGACCGCCGCGTCCTCGCCCTCGCGGAGCGCCTCGGCGACGGGTCGGTAGTCGCGGTGGCCGAAGATCACGCCCCGGCGCATCAGGTAGTGGGGCTCGGGAACCTCTGCGAGGACCTCGTCGAACTCCTCGATGCCGAATTCGGCGAACAGCTTCCGGTAGTCGGAGACGGTCGAGGAGCCCCACGGGTCGAGCGCGACGTCGTCCGCGCCGGCCGCGGCGCCCCCGTCGGATCGGGGTTCCGACGAGGCTCGCGAACCGGTGGTTCGCTCACCGCCGTCCGTCGCCGGCTCCTCCCCGCCGTCACGACCTGCGTCCTCGCACGTCTCGTTCCCGGTCATTAACTCGCCTTCGGGCGCCGTCGCGCAAAAAACCCTTCGTGTTGCCGGGTTCGGGCGACTCCTGGCGCTGGACGGCGGGTGTTCCGGCGGTCACGGACGCCGGACCCCGATCACATCCCGGTCCGCTTGCCGGCTCGGCGGAGATGCGTGCAGAAAAGATTTATAGGACCGATATCATTTCACGAGCGAAACCGAATCGACCGCCGCCCGCCCTCCCCGGACCGCCCACGCGAACGATCATGCCCGCCCGCCCCCTCCCCTCCCTCGACCGCGATCGCCTGCGAGATGCCCTGGACCGTCGCCTCGGCGTCGACGCGCGAGCGCTCGCCGCGTTTCGCGCGTTGCTCGGACTGACGCTGCTGTTCGACGTCCTCCACCGCTCGCGGGACCTGCGAACGTTCTACACCGACGACGGCGCCTACCCGCGCGAGCTCCGGTTCGCGGAGTCGACCTGGGCCGCCGAGTACTCGCTGCACGCCCTCTCGGGGGACGCGTGGTTCCAGGTCGTCCTCTTCGCGATCGCGGCGGCGCTCGCGGTCGCGCTCGCGGTGGGCTACCGACCGCAGCTCGCGGCCCTGCTGGCGGCCGGGCTCGTGATCTCGCTGCACTGGCGGAACCCGCACGTCCTCAACGCCGGCGACCGGCTGCTGCGGGACCTCCTGCTGCTGGCGGTCTTCCTCCCGCTCGCCGAACGGTGGGCGCTCCGCTCGCGGCGCTCGGAGCGCGACCTCGTCGCGACGCCGGCGACGGCGGCGATCCTCGGCTACCTGATCGCGATCTTCGCCAGCAACGCCGCCCAGAAGCGACGCGGCGACAGCTGGCCGACCGGCGAGGCCCTCGACTACGCTCTCCGACAGGATCACGTGACGATCCTGCTGGGGAACCGCCTCGCCGACTACCCGATCCTGCTGGAACTCGGTACCTACGGCTGGTACGGCCTGCTGCTCTCGTCGCCGCTGCTCCTGCTCACCGCGGGGTGGGCGCGGACCGTCCACGTCCTCGCGTTTCTCGGCGCCGTCGTCGGCCTCGGACTGTCCGTCGCCGTCGGCCTCTTCCCGCCGCTGCTTTTCGCCGCGCTGGTCCTGTTCCTGCCCGCGACGTTCTGGGACGCGTCCGGACGCGCCGGCGCCGCCCTCCGCAGGCGAGCCGCCGCGAGCCGATCCGCGCTCCCCGAACGGAACCCTGAGGCCCGCCGGCTCGCGCTCG
>SKPV01000257.1 GCA_007119345.1 Halovivax sp. | reverse complement strand
GACGACGGCTCGACTTGAAGTCCGTAGACGAGGAGTGACGCTCCGCAACCACTAAACGCGACTCGTCCCAACCCGTACGCAATGACCGACTGGACCGAGAAGTACCGCCCGACGACGCTGTCGGCGGTGCGGGGAAACGACAAGGCCCGCGACCAGCTGCGCGAGTGGGCCCAAACCTGGGACGACCACCGGAAGGCGGCGATCGTCCACGGGAGCCCCGGCGTCGGGAAGACGTCGGCCGCGCACGCGCTGGCTAACGATCTCGGGTGGCCGGTGATGGAGCTCAACGCGAGCGACCACCGGGGAGCCGAGGTCATCGAGCGCGTTGCGGGCGAGGCGTCGAAATCTGGCACGCTCACGGGCGGGAGCGGCGGTCGACGACTGGTGATCCTCGACGAGGCGGACAACTTCCACGGCAACGCCGACTACGGCGGCTCCCGCGAGGTGACCCGCGTCGTGAAGTCGGCGAACCAGCCGATCGTTCTCGTGGCGAACGAGTTTTACGACATGAGTCAGTCGCTGCGGAACGCCTGCGAGACGATCGAGTTTCGCGACGTCTCGGCGCGGTCGATCGTTCCCGTCCTCCGGGACATCTGTCGCAAAGAAGGCGTCGAGTTCGAGGACGATGCGCTGGCGGCGATCGCCGACGCGACGAGCGGCGACCTCCGCTCGGCGGTCAACGACCTCCAGGCGATCGCCGAGGACGCCGAGACGCTCACGACCGACGACGTCGTCACCGGCGAGCGCGATCGCACCGAGGGGATCTTCGACTTCCTCGACGCCCTGATCAAGGAGAAAGACGCCGAAGGCGCCCTGAAGGCGTCCTACGACGTCGACGAGACCCCGGACGACCTCATCAACTGGATCGAGGACAACGTGCCCAAAGACTACCGGGGCCGAGAGCTGGCCGACGCCTACGGCTACCTCTCGAACGCCGATCGCTGGCTCGGGCGGGTCCGGGCCACGCAGAACTACTCCTACTGGCGGTACGCGACGGACAACATGACCGCCGGCGTCGCGGCCTCCCGGCGCGAGGACAAGGGCGGCTGGACCCGGTACGGCCCGCCCAGCTACTGGTCGAAGCTCGGGCGCTCCCGCAGCACCCGCGACACGCGAGACGCGATCGCCGAGCGGATCGCCGAGCGCGAAGGGGTGAGCGTGGCCACCGCCAGGCGGGACCTCCTTCCGTACCTCTCGGCGATGACCCACCACTGTCGGAACCGCGAGCTCACGGTCCGGATGACCGCCGCATACGAGCTCGACGAGGCCGAGGTCTCGTTCGTCACCGGGAGCGGTAAGGACACCAACAAGGTCCAGAACATCGTCGCCGACGCCGGAGAGCGCCGAGAGGCGCGGGTCGTCGAACACGGCGGCGACGCGTTCCTCGACGCCTCTCGAACCCGTGACCCGAGCGACGGGCGCGACGACGACGCCTCCGGTGACGACGCGGACGACGGGAGCCAGCACACGCTCGACGCGTCGGTCGCCGGTTCGGCGGACGACGAGCCGTCGGGGACGAACGAAGGCGAGAGCGATGAAACGGCGCCCGGAGACGGCCGCGCCGGCGGATCGACGGAGGATCCCGGGAGCGGCGATGAAGCGGCCGAGACCGACGACGATTCGTCCCCGGACACGGCCGAGCAGGCGGCCGAGGACGAGGACCAGTCCGGGCTCGAGGACTTCTTCTGAGCGCGCGTCGGGTCCCGCGACGCTCCGGGGTGGTTGCGGACACCTTAATAGTCGCGGGTGACAGGATGCGCGTATGAAGCCACGGGATCTGTCGGACCACGTCGCCTACGAGCCGGGGCGCGGGATCGAGGAGGTCGCCCGCGAGCTCGGCCGCGACCCGTCCGAATTCGTGACGCTGTCGTCCAACGAGAACCCGCACGGTCCGTCGCCCGCGGCCGTCGAGGCCCTGCAGGGGGCCGCGGAGGGCGTCAACGGGTACCCGAAAGTTGCTCACACCGATCTCGCGTCCGCCCTCACACATCGCTGGGACGTCGACGCTGCGCAGATCTGGCTGGCCAACGGCGGCGACGGCGCCATCGACTACCTCTCCCGGGCGTTGCTCGATCCGGCGGACGCCGTCCTCGTGCCCGCACCGGGATTCACCTACTACGGAATGAGCGCCCGATTCCACCACGGCGAGGTTCGCGAGTACCCGCTCTCGAAGGACGAGGACTTCGCGCAGGACGCCGGGACGGTCCTCGAGGCCTACGACGGGGAGCGAATCGTCTACCTCACCAGCCCCCACAATCCGTCCGGGTCGACGATCCCCCTCGCCGAAGTCGAGCGCATCGCGACCGAGACCGACGAGCGGACGCTCGTCGTCGTCGACGAGGCCTACGGGGAGTTCGCCGAAACGGACAGCGCCGTCGCGCTCGTGGAGGGACGCGACGGCTTCGGGGCTCGGGACGACGTGGCGGTGCTCAGAACGTTCTCGAAGGCGTACGGCCTGGCCGGCGTTCGACTCGGCTACGCCGTGGTTCCGGCGGAGTGGGCGGACGCCTACGCGCGGGTGAACACCCCGTTCGCAGCGAGCGAACTCGCCTGTCGGGCGGGCGCGGCCGCCCTCGAGGACGACGAGCACGTCAGCCGTACCGTCGAGTCGGCGCGGTGGGCGAGGGAGTACGTGGCCGAACACGCGAACGCGCACGTCTGGCCGAGCGACGGAAACTTCGTCCTGGTCGAGGTCGGGGACGCCACGTCGGTGGCGGAGGTGATGCGAGAGCGAGGCGTCATCGTGCGCGACTGTACGAGCTTCGGCCTCCCAGAGTGCGTCCGGATCACGTGCGGCACCGACGAGGAGACCCGACGGGCGGTCGAGACGCTGAACGGCGCGCTCGCCGCCCTCGACCTCGCGGACGACGCGAACGCTCGGGCCAACTCGGAGGTGTCCGACCGGTGAGGATCGCGGTCACGGGTACGCCGGGAACCGGGAAGACGACCGCCACCGCCGAGCTCGCCGATCGGTTCGACGGCTACGACGTGGTCCACCTGAACGAGGTGATCGAGCGCCAGTCCCTGTACACCGACGTCGACGAGGAGCGCGACAGCGTCGTCGCCGATCTCGACGCGCTCGCATCCCACTTGCGCGGCCGCCAGGACGTCGTCTTCGAGTCGCACCTCGCCCACCACCTCCCGGCCGATCGGGTCGCCGTCTTGCGGTGTGAGCCGACGGTCCTGGACCGACGACTCACGGCCCGCGGTGAGACGGACGCCAAAGCCCGAGAGAACGCGGAAAGCGAGGCGCTGGACGTGATCCTGGCCGAGGCCGTCGACGTCCACGGGATCGAATCGGTCTACGAGATCGACACGACCGACCGCGCTCCGGACGCGGTCGCGAGGGCCCTCGGGGAGGTCGTCCGCGGCGACCGCGAGCCGAGCGCCGGCGAGGTCGACTTCGTGGGGTACCTGGCGTGACGCTCGACCGCCTCCGCCCGTACGTGACGGGCGCGCTTCGGCCGTTCGTGGCCGGCTTCGATCGCGTCGGGATGACGCCGAACGGCGTGAGCGTGCTGGCGTTCGTCGCGGCGGTCCTCGCCGCGGGCGCGTTTTACCTCGGCGGAACGGCGGCCCGCTGGTGGTACGCCGTCGCCGCGGCGCTGGTGTTCGCCAACGGGTGGCTCGACGTCGTCGACGGCGCGCTCGCCCGCGAGCAGAACGTCGCCTCGCCCGCCGGCGATCTGCTCGATCACGTCCTCGATCGCTACGCGGACATCGTGATCATCGGCGGCCTCGCGGCCGGCATCGGCGATTACGTACTCGGATTTCTCGCCGTCACCGGCGTCGTGCTGACCTCCTACCTCGGCACCCAGGCACAGGCCGTCGGACTGGACCGCGTCTACGGCGGGCTGGTCGGCAGGGCGGACCGGCTGGCGCTCATCGGCCTCGTCGGCTTCCTCGCGTATCCGGTCGAATCGACCTTCGCCGGGTACGGAGTGATCGGCTGGCTCCTGATCTTCCTCGCCGTCGTCGGTCACCTCACGGCGCTCCAGCGGTTCTATTACTCGATGACGGCGCTGGAGTGACCGAGACGTATCGAGCGCTCGAGCGAGGGATTTCCCACGGCACCGGGGACCCGGCGACAGGGGCCCGTCCGATAGGCGGCGATCGATTCACGGGACGGCGAACCGACGCGCACCGGGCCGTTCCGTCCGGGCGTATCCTTTATCACGCGCCACGATATAGGAACCGACATGGTCCAGTGCGAGATGTGTGGCGCCGAGACGCAGGCCCCGAAGAAGGTCAAGATCGAGGGTGCGAAACTCGACGTTTGTTCTAACTGTACCGACTTCGGCACGGAGGTGAAAACGCCGGGGTCCACCTCGAGCACGTCGACCAAGTACTCGACGAGCTCCTCGAGCGGCTCGAGCGGTGGTTCGAGCGGGCGATCGTCGTCCACCGGCGCTTCGAGCCGGTCGGGCGGCGGCCGCCGCTCGGACATGTTCGACGAGATGGACGAGCTCGCGGCCGACTACGACGACCGAATTCGGCGCGGTCGGGAAGAGAAGGGGCTCAGCCAGTCGGATCTCGCGAACGAACTCAACGAGAAGGCGAGCCTGATACGCAAACTCGAACGCGGCGAAACGCTCCCGAGCGACGACGTCCAGTCGAAGCTCGAACGATTCCTCGACGTCACCCTCACCGGCGACGCGGGCTCGTCCGAGGAGACGGAGTGGGAGGGCGGCTCCTCGTCCGGGAGTTACACCCTCGGCGACGTCGTCAAACGCAAGGACTGAGCGACGACCTAACACGCGAGGACTGAGCGTCGAGTGCGGAACGATCGAGCCGACGACGGCGGGCGCGGTCGCTCGACTCGGAACCTTTTTCGTAGCGGCGGCGGGCGGATACGAGTATGTTCGTCCTCGTCAACTGCAAGACGTATCCGTGCGATCCGGTTGCCGTCGCCGAGGCGGCCGTCGAGGTCGCCGAACGGACCGACGCGAGAATCGCCGTCGCGCCCCAGGCGCCGGCACTCGAGCGCGTCGCCGACACCGGCGTCGAGACCTGGGCCCAGCACGTCGATCCGATCGAACCAGGGAGTAACACCGGCGCGACGCTCGCCGAAACCGTCGCCGACGCCGGCGCGGCCGGGACGCTCATCAATCACTCCGAGCGCCGCCTGAAGCTCGCCAGCATCGACGGCGCGGTTCGCGCGGCCGATCGAGCCGGCCTCGAGAGCGTCGTCTGCGCGAACAATCCGGCCCAGGTCGGCGCCGCCGCGGCCCTCGGTCCGGACGCCGTCGCCGTCGAACCGCCGGAGCTGATCGGGACGGGCACGCCGGTGAGCACGGCGGACCCGGAGATCGTCGAGGACGCGGTCGCCGCGGCCGGGTCGGTCGACGGGTCGGTGCCGGTCCTCTGCGGGGCCGGCATCTCGACCGGTGACGACGTCGTCGCGGCGCGAGATCTGGGTGCCGACGGCGTGTTACTCGCGAGCGGCGTCGCGAAGGCGGACGACCCCGAAGCGGCGCTCGCGGATCTCGTCGACCCGCTTTGATTCGTCAGGTCTCGGCGCGCCATCTGAGGGTCAATATCGTCGGCTATCAGCGAACCGCATTTGATTCGATGCCGAAACCGCCACGAGATAGGTAGATACATTAATAACGGTATCCCTGCTTTCTACACTAACCGACGATGACCGGAGAACAGGTATTCGTCTCTCACGACCCGGGCGACCTGGAGCTCGTCCAGGAGCTGTTCTCGACGGTCAAGAATTTCCCGTTCGGCGTCCACGTCGCCCTCGAGGAGGTCGAAACCGGCAGAACCCGCGAGCGACTGGAGGGCCGCCTCGCCAACAGCGACGTCGTCGTCGCCGTTCTGACGGCGGCGTCGGTCGACAGCCAGTGGATCAACCAGGAGATTGGATACGCGGTGGCGAAGGGCATTCCGGTCCTCCCGCTGTACGAATCCGAAGACCTCGGCGGCGGATTCATCGAGGACGTCGAAGGGGTGACGATCGATCGGGAGAACCCGTCGTTCACGGTGTTCAATCTGCTCTGTCGCCTACGTTCCGAACTCGCGCCCCTCGGGGCGCTCTCCGTCCCGAACTGGTACATCCGATTCCCGTGCACGCTCGCCGATTGCGGACACCCGGTAACTCTCGAACTCGAGATGGGTCAGACGAAGCTCTGGAAGCTCCACAAGCACGGGAAGCTGCTCGAAGCGACATGCGAGGTGTGCGACACGTCCTACTTTTTCGATCCGGCGACGATCGGGTTCGTCCGCCGCGAGGTCGGCTCGAAGTGATCGAGCCACGGCGGGCAGGCCCCGCCGGACGCGGGTGACCGCTCGCACGGAGACCGTGGGGCGAACTCGCCGGTCGGCGACGATATCGTCGGATTCTCGTGGAACTGGCGGGGACGCGATCGGCTCAGGACAGCTGGTCGTAGGCTTCTTTGACGAGTTTGAACGCTTCCCGGCTCCCGCTCCGACGGTCCGGGTGGGCGTGTTTGATCTGGGTGAGAAATGCCCGTCTGATCTCGCGCGGGGAAGCGGACGGCTCGACGTCGAGGATCTCTCGCGCTTCGGCTCTGCGCATCTTTACGTCGGTGACGATCCCGTCGTTCTCGGCCGACTCCTTGCAGAACGGACACAGTTCCTCGGTTCGGCCGTCGAGCAGCGTCACCCGGTAGAGTTCGTCGTCGACCCACTCGTGGCACTGGCTGCAGAGATCCTTTCGTCGGGCGATCTCGGCCGTTTCGGCGTCGCCCGAGTTGGCGGCCGCGCGGTCACCTCTGTTTCGGCCCGGTACTTCGCGTAGACAACTCCGGCAGAGCGTGAGCACCGTTCCATCGGTGAGTACGACGTCGTCCAGGGACGCGGTCTTGAACTCGGACTGGCAGCCGTCGCACTCGTCGCGGTTCGTGTCGAGTTCGGCCAGCTTGTCGGCCGCGGTTCGCGCGTGGGGTTCACACTGCGGACAGCACGCTAAGGTGTCCCCGTCGGGCATCGACACCGTCGTGAGCTCGTTCAACGCGACGGTTCTGCCGCAGCCGTCGCACCCTTCGTGTCGTTCGTCGACGACGCCCATCTGTGATGGGGTACGCCGTCACGGTATATTAGTGCTGCTTTCCGAACCAATCGAAAATTTGATGTTACTCGTCGGGTTGCCGTGGCGACTGGCCCGATGAGTGGTCGAAATCGGGACACCGATATGGTGGCGTTGCGGACGTTCCGACATGCCTCTCGGACGGGATTCTGTCGGCACCGACAGGCGACCGGACGCGCTCCGGCTGGCGGCTCTCGACGTCGCCGTCATCGTCGGGTTAGTCCTGGCCGGTCGATCGAGCCACGAAAGATACTCGATCGCGGACGTTCCCGCGGTGGTCGAGGCCGCAGCTCCCTTCGTGTTGGGGTGGTTCGTCGTCGCCGCCGTCGCCGGAAACTACCGTCGGGCGGACGCCGGCGACCCGGTAGCGGTCGTGCGACGGACGGCGATCTGCTGGCTCGCGGCCTCGAACGTCGGGTTCCTGATTCGCGGCTCGTCGCACGTCGACGGGGGCGTCCCGTGGTCGTTCATGGTCGTCTTCGTCGGATTCGGCCTGGTCGCGTTCGTGATCGTCCGCGGCGGGTACGAACTCGCGTTCCGAAGGTGACCGTCCCGACCGTCGGCGCCCGCCGACGGATCGCCCGCCCGGTTCGACGGGCCGGTCCGCCGTG
The DNA here is from genome assembly GCA_007119345.1 of Halovivax sp. Taxonomy (GTDB): domain Archaea; phylum Halobacteriota; class Halobacteria; order Halobacteriales; family Natrialbaceae; genus Halovivax. Next base: position 7,262 of record SKPV01000257.1, on the reverse strand, counting down.
ACGTCCCGCCGATCGAGTGTCACCCGGAGTCGACGCGGTCCGTCACGATATCGTGCTCGTGAGTCGTCGAAGGTCCGGACGTCGCGGTCGAAGTTCGCTATTGGCTCTCCATAACTTATGCAGATTCACCGACTCGTGTATTCGTGAGGCACGAATCAAATACGGTTCGAATATGGAAAATCCTTATATACATGTTTCTCATAGTATGTAGTAGCTATGGCTCGCTACTACGATCTCGTCCTCGGGCTCATTCCGGTCTCGCTGGTCGGCGTCGCCGCCGCGTTGGTCGTCGTGGGCCTCCCGACGACCACGGCGGTCCCGGTCGGCGCGCTGGTCGCTTCGTTACTGATCGGTCACGCGATGTTCGTCAATGCACCGCTCGACGATTCCGAGGAGGTCGGAGCGAGTCGCGGATCGACGAACCAGCCGCCGTCGATGAACGCGGACTGACGAACGCGAACCGCCGAATTCGTTTTCTCTCTGCGGTCCCTCGGCGACGACATGGCCGAGTGCCTGTTCTGCTCGATCGACGACCTCGAGGACCTGGCGTCGCCCGCGGACTACGTCGACGCCGTCCGCGACGGCTACCGGCAACGCGGCGAGGGTGCACCGGCGAGGCCGCGCCAAACGTTTCGCCGGAGCGACCCGACGGGGATGTTGACCAGCTACGGCGCGATCCTGCCCGAAACCGGCGCGATGGGCGGGTACACGTACGCGGCCGGCTTCGCGAGCGAGGACGCGTGGTTTCTCACCCCGCTCTTCGACGCCGAAACCGGCGAACCGCTCGCGCTACTGGACGGCGTCTCGATGAACCCGTTCAAGACGGGCGCCGCCGGGGCCGTGGCGGTCGACGCGCTCGCCCGACGGGATGCGGCGACGCTGGCCGTGATCGGCTCCGGTCCCCAGGCCAGGGGGCAGGTGCGGGCGACCGCGACGGTCAGGGATTTCGAGACGGTGCGCGTGTACTCGCCGACGCGCGATCACCGCGAGGCGTTCGCCGAGGAGTTCGACGACAGCCTGTCGGCCGACGTTTCGGCCGTCGAATCGAGTGACGCGGCCGTCCGGGACGCGGACGTCGTGATCACGGCCACGTCGGCCGCGGAACCCGTGGTCGACGACGCCCACCTCGCACCGGGCGCGCACGTGACCGCGATGGGCCAGTACCACCCCGAAAAGCGCGAACTGGACGTCCGGACCGTCGAGCGGGCGACGTACGTACCCGACCTCCGCGAGCGAGTGCGACGGGACGCGGGCTCGTTCATCGCCGCGGTCGAGTCGGGCGCGATCGACGAGTCACACGTCCACGCGGAGCTCGGCGAGGTGGTCGCCGGCGTCGAACCCGGCCGGACCGCGGACGACGAACTGACGATCTTCGACAGCGGCGGCACGGCCGTCGAGACCGTCGCGGCGGCCGCGATGCTCTACGAGCGCGCCAGGGACGCCGACCGCGGCACGCCGCTCCCGTTCGCGCCCGCGAGCGACGCGCTCACTGGGAAGTAAGGACCGACCGCGAGCCCCCGACCGCACCACTCGGTCACCGACCGCACCACTCGGGTTCGCGGTCCTCGAAGAACGCGTCGATTCCCTCGTTCTTGTCCGCCGTGGCGAACAGCTGGACGAACAGCTCGGACTCGTAGTCGATGCCCCGATCCAGCGGCAGCCGCGAGCTGGCCCGGACGGCGCGCTTGGCGTACTCGAGGGCCAGCGGGCTGTTCTCGGCCATCGAGGCAGCGAGGTCGTAGACCGCGTCGTCGAGCTCGTCCGGCGCGCACACCTCCTCGACGAGGCCGATCTCGTGGGCCTCCGCGGCGTCGATCAGTTCGCCGGAACAGATCAGCCGCATCGCCTGGCCCTCGCCGATCAACCGGGGCAGCCGTTGGGTCGCGCCGCCGCCGGGTATGAGCCCGAGGGTGATCTCGGGTTGACCGAGCTTGGCCCGCTCGTCGGCGATGCGAACGTCGCAGGCGGTCGCCAGCTCGCAGCCGCCGCCGAGAGCGTGCCCGTTGACCCGCGCGATCACCGGGAGCTCGAGGTCGTCGACGATCTCGTAGACCCGCGGGCGCTTGCTCTTCTCGCGCTGTTCGACGAGGTCCCGCTCGCGCAGCTCGGCGACGTCGGCTCCGGCGACGAACGCCTTCGCCTCGTCCGATCCGGTGAGAACCACGACCCGGATCCGATCGTCCGCCTCGAGGGCGGGGAGCGCCCGCTTGAGCTCATTCCTGACGGTCGCGTCGAGCGCGTTCCGGGCGTCGGGGCGGTCGATCGTCACCGTCGCCACGCCCTCGACGCGCTCGCCGATCGACACGCGGATCGTCTCGAACTCGGCGTCGAGTACGTCCTCTCCCTTCTCGTCATCGGTCATCGTCGACACCTCCGCCGGCGATCGCGACCGAATCGCTCACGCCGACGATCTCGCCGTCCTCCCAGACGTAGAATCCTTCGCCGGTCTTCTTTCCGAGTTTCCCCGCGCGCACCTTCCGGCGGAGCAGCTGGGGCGGCGCGTATCGCTCCCCCAGCTCGTCGCGGAGGTGTTTCAGGATGTCGAGTCTCACGTCCAGGCCGACCACGTCGGTGAGTTCGATCGGCCCCATTGGATGGTTGTACCCCACCGTCATGGCACGATCCAGGCCGCGCGGCGAGGTGACGCCCTCCTCGAGCATGCGGATCGCCTCGACGCCGAGCGCAACCCCGAGTCGCGAGGAGGCAAAGCCCGCCGAATCGCGAACCGTGATCGGCTCCTTTCCGAGGTCCGCGACGAACTCCTCGGCGAAGCCGACGGTCTCCTCGTCCGCCTGTTCCGGGACGACGATCTCGACGAGGTCCATCAGGTGGACGGGATTGAAGAAGTGGAGCCCGATCGCGCGCGACGGCCGCTCGAGCGCGCCGGCGATCGCCGTCAGCGAGAGCGATGACGTGTTGGACGCGAGGATCGCGTCGGCCGGCGCGTGCGTCTCGACCTCCGCGAACGTCTCGCGTTTCAACTCGAGGTCCTCCGGTACGGCCTCGATCACGAGGTCCGCGCCGGAGACCGCCGTTTCCAGGTCGGTCGTCCCGTCGATCCGGTCGATGGTTTCGGCCATCTCCGCGGCCGTCAACTTCTCGCGTTCGACCCCGCCCTGGAGGTTCGTCTCGATCGCGTCCAGCCCGTCTTCGACCCGATCCCGTTCTACGTCCCGCATCGCGACGTCGTGTCCGGCCCGGGCCGCGACCTGCGCGATGCCGTGGCCCATCGTGCCGGCGCCGAGTACGCCAATCTGCATACGGGTCTCTGCCACGCCCCGTCGATTAAGCGATTCGGAACGTCCGTCGACCGCGGTGGACGATCATCACGCGCGAGATCGCACACGGCGGATCCGAACGACCGCCGGCCTTACAGGTAGCCGTTCTCGACGAGCAACTCGCCGTTGAGGACGCTGGCTCCCGCCGCGCCGCGGATGGTGTTGTGGGCGAGACAGTTGTACTGGAGCCCGAATCTCGACTCGCGGAAGCCGCCGGCTGAAACGGCCATCCCGTCACCGAGGTCGCGGTCGAGGCGCGGCTGCGGTCGATCGGGCTCGTCGAAAACCTCGATGAGCGGGTCGGGCGAGGAGCGCAGGCCGATCGACGGATACTCCGCCATCGCGGTCTTGGCCTGCTCGACGTCGAGGTCCGTCGCCGTCTCGACCCAGACGTTCTCGAGGTGGCCGTCGAGCGTCGGAATCCGGTTACAGGAGGCCGCGACCTCCACGTCGTGGTGGTCGAGCGTGGCGCCGTCGAAGGTCCCGAGGAGTTTGCGCGACTCGGTCTCGAGCTTCTCCGCTTCCCCACCGATGTGCGGGAGCGCGTTGTCGATGATCTCCATGGAGGTGACGCCGTCGTATCCGGCGCCGGAGACGGCCTGGAGCGTGGCCACGTGAACGCGCTCGATGCCGAACGCCTCGAGCGCGGCCAGCGTCGGGACGAACGTGATCGTCGAGCAGTTCGGGTTCTTCACGAGGGCGCCGTCCCAGCCGCGCTCGTCGCGCTGGACCTCGAGCAGGTCGACGTGTTCGGCGTTCACCTCCGGGATCACCAGCGGGACGTCGGGCGCCATCCGTTCGTTCGACGAGTTCGAGGAGACGACGTAGCCCGCCTCGCAGAACGCCGGTTCGACGGCGGCGCCGACGGACGACGGCAGCGACGAGAACAGGAGGTCGACGTCGTTCGCCACGGCCCCCGGATCGGTCTCGGTGACGGTCACGTCGGCGACGTCGGCGGGAATCGGCGACTCCGCGCGCCACTTCGCCGCCTCGCGGTACGTTTTCCCCGCGCTCGACTCGCTGGCGGTGAGCGCAGCGAGTTCGAATTCGGGGTGCGGATCGAGCAGCTCGATGAGACGCTGTCCGACGGCGCCGGTTGCGCCCAGGACGCCTACGCGTACGACCATTTGAGGAGTCGAGGGACCGGGCGAGGAAAACGGTTTGGTTTCGGCGTCCCCACCGACGTATGCAGGGTGTCGTGGGGTCGGACAGGCGTATCGAGAAGACGGCTGGACGTTCGTATCGAGACGACGAAAGCCGGGCAACTGTATCGAGAGGACGAAAGTCGGGCGGGAGTTCGCGGCCCGGCGGAAGTTCTCGGGGCTGTAGATAGAAGGGATTAAGCGATCCGAGCGAAAGCTACCCGATAACGAACGGGGTCGGAAGCAGCCAGCGGCGGACCGTCGTCGAACGATCACCGACGCCGTCCGATCGCGAACGCCGATCGCCGAACACGCAACCATGGCCGAAACGAAGACACGCACGACCGGGAGCGCACTGGAGGAACGGAATCCGATCAACTGGCTGGTCCTCGTCGTGGGGATCGGCTTGCTCTTGCTGTTTCTCTATCAGATGTATTTCGTCCTGTTCGATCACGGCTACATCATCGAACAGGTGCTGGTCGCGTTCTTCTCGATCACCCTCGGAACCGTCGCCGTCGTCCTCGCGCTCGTGATGGACTTCGATTGGCCCGAAGGCGAGCACTGACCGGCGCACCGTCGACGGCGACGGTCGAGCCGCCGAAACCGGTGGTCCCCCGACTCCTCGGAATCGCGGACGCCCGACCGCTCGTCTCTTCGAGTCCGCATACCGTCTCCGCAGCGTTCGTTCGCCGGCGAGCCGTCGGCTCGGCGGTCGTCGGCACCGATCGAGAATCCGTTTCAGGCCGGCGCGGCTGCGCGCTTTTTCCGGGTCACGTAGCCGGCGACCCGATTCCGGACGCTCTTGGATTCGATGTTCGTGAGTTCCTGGACGCTATCTTTGTTCTGTTCGAAGTCGTCGGTGAACGCGTTCGGGTATCGCTCCAGGAGCAGCGTGGCGGTCTTCTTGACGTAGGCGGGCTTGATAGCCATACGAATGGATTTCCCGAGCGCCGCCTAAAGCCATTCGTTCTCGCGCGCAGCCGCGAGATCGAGTTCCGCGTGCGAGCACAGTCTCGCGAACGCCTCTCGCTCGCGTGGGCCGCCGGCCCGGTCGACGATCGACGCGCACCACTCGAGTCGATCCCGGAGGTCCCGGTCGTCGTACCCGGGAACCCCGAGGCGGGAAACTGCGATCGTTCCCTCCACGACGGCCGCGAACCCGCGGTCGATCGTCGGCACGCGCTCACGCCGGACCGTCTCCTCGACCGGGCGGAGCGCCCAGCGTTCCCACGAGGTTCCGTCCTCGCTCCCCTCGGCGACGCTGCTCGCGTCGACTCGCACCCAGGCGTCCGCCGAGTCGAGAATCGGATCGTCCAGTTCGACGATCGACAGGGCGGCGTCGACGAAGTCGACCGGATCGCGCGCGAACTGCACGTATCCGCCCCCGCGGCGCGCGAAATTTCGTCGGGTCCGGGTGTTCCCCCACGTGGTCGCGGTCACGGGATCGCCGGCGAAGAGCCCGAGGGGCGCGACGTTCCAGCGGTCGTTCGGCCCCAGGGTCGCGACGAGGCTCTCGGTGACGCCCGCGAGCTCGACGGGCCACTCGACGGGGGCCGGTGCGTCGTCGCGTTCGCCGTCCTCTCCGCTCATACGTCCACCGCTTGGCGCTCGAGGGCGATGAACAGCCCGGCGGCGGTGAGATCGGCCGTCGTCCCGGGGTTGATCCCGTCGGCCACCAGTTCGTCGGCGAAGGTCGCCACCGCCGCACGATCCACCCGGAACGCGTCCGCCTCGACGAGCGACGCCGCACGGGCTTGCACTTCCCGCGCGGCGTCCATCCCCCGTCGCTTCGCGACGAGGGTGTCGGGACGATCGGCCAGCAACCGGAGGTACGCCGCCGCCGCCCGGTCGAGGACGGACCCGGACGCGTCGGCGATCAGCTCCGCGGCCTCGAACGAGCGCTCGAAACCGGTCGTCCACTCCCGCGCGACGTCGTCCGCGTCGGCCCCGAGCGCGAGCACGTCACGGAGGGTGAGCCCCCGGTCCCGAACGGCCGGGACCGCCGCCGCGCCGCGACGGACGTCGAGCGCATCCGCGCCGGTCGGCGGCTCCCCGACGAAGACGTCCACGTGCTCGAACGCCCGGTAGAACGCCGCGGCGTCGGCGACCGTCGTGTCGGCGACGACCGCCTCGCAGACCGGCCGATCGAGATCGTCGGCGGCTGCGCGAACGAGCGGGACGAGCAACAGGAGTGCGCCGAACTGCGTGTTGCCGCCGCGCTGGCGGGCCATTCCCGAGACGGCGCGTTCGAACGCCGTTCCGACGGCGGCCCCGTTCGCGGCCAGTTCGAGGCCGCCTCGCGCACCGACGGCGCCGGCGAGGAAGTGCTCGAAGCGCAGGCCCTCCAGGTCCCGGTCGCGATCGACGTTTCCCGGCTTGGGGGTGCCGGCGACCTCGCACAGGAGCGCGAGCTGGGCGGTATCCGCCGGGTGATCCATACTCACCACTCTCGGCGTCCGTTCCTTAGCTGTTGGCCTCCGCGGGACGTGGCGGAAGCCGTCGATCCGCGCGCGAACTCAGGGCGTCGGCGCCCCAGTCGGTAATCGCTCTCCGACCGCCGTCGCGACACGGCGCCGAACGATCGGATCGTCGCTCGCTCGTCCGACGCTCACGGCGTCCGCGCCGTAGTCGACGTACTCGGCGACCGTCGCATCGTCGCGCACGCCGTTGTTAGCGATCACGAAGAGGTCTGTCGCGTCGGCGACGTCCGCGACGACCGATTCCGAGTCCATCGCGTCAACGTGGACGAACGAGCCGCCCGCCGCCTCGATCCGCCGCGCGGTCGCCGCGAGGTCGACGCCCGCCAGTTCGGCCCGAACCTTGACGCCGACGATCGCCCCTT
>SKPV01000219.1 GCA_007119345.1 Halovivax sp. | reverse complement strand
CCGGACCTCACCGGCTACATCACCGAGGGCCAGATCATCGTCGACCGATCCCTGAACAGTCAGGGGATCGAGCCGCCGATCAACGTCCTCCCGTCGCTGTCCAGACTGATGGACGACGGCATCGGCGAGGGGCTCACCCGCGGGGACCACGCCGACGTCTCCGACCAGCTGTACGCCGCGTACGCGGAGGGTGAAGACCTTCGCGACCTGGTGAACATCGTCGGTCGCGAGGCCCTGACCGATCGCGACAACAAGTTCCTCGACTTCGCCGACCGCTTCGAGAACGAGTTCGTCCAGCAGGGCTACGACACCAACCGCTCGATCGAGGACACCCTGGAGATCGGCTGGGACCTGCTGAGCACCCTTCCGAAGGAGGAGCTCAACCGCATCGACGAGGAGTTCATCGCGGAACACTACCGCGAGGACGAGGCCGAGCAGGTCGAAGCGACGGCCGACTGATCGCGACGCCGCACTCTCTTTTCGACGCGACGATTCTCGCCGGGGAGCCGAACGGCCGCGATTCTCGCGGACGGACGCCGTCGTCGATCGCCGGATCGCAAGCATTCGCCGCCGTTCGTCGGATGGATCGTCGAGTCGGCTACCGCCGGTCGCGGTCGCGCCGTTCGTCGGATGGATCGTCGAGTCGGAACGACCGTTCGTGGCCGCGCCGTTCGTCGTCGATCCACCCGAAGCGGTCGTCATCGCCGTCGTCGCGGTCCCGGTTCCGGGTCACCGTGGCGTCGTCGCGGCGCTGATTTCGAGCGGCCGCGGCGGCATCGGGGTTCCGATTCCCCTCTGCCGTGGCGTTCACGCCCAAACCGCCCCGCGCCTTCGCCTCACGGGTGGCCGTCTCGCGGTCGACGACTCGCGGGTTCGACGTCTCTCTGTCGAGCAGGAGGTAGAGCCCGACGGTGATCGCGACGCCGACCGCGAGGACGAGCACGATCGCCGAAGCTGCCATACTCGCTTTTCAGCCCCGCCAACAAAAAATACTTGTCACGTTCGCTCGGTACGGGCGGTATGGACGAGGACGATCGCGGCTGTCCGAAGTGCGGCCACACCGAGACGGAGGTCGACGACATCGCGACGACCGGCACGGGGCTCTCGAAGTTCCTCGACATCCAGAACCGGCGGTTTCGGGTAATCTCGTGCACCAACTGCGGCTTCGCCGAGCTCTACAAGGGCGGCGACACGAGCGACATGGTCGATCTCTTTCTGGGCTGATCCAAACCGTCAAGCGCTCGGCCGTCGACGTCCGAATCGTGTCGAGAGCGTCCGATCCGGTCCGCGCGTGTACGTTCAACGTTCGCTATGACGCGTCCCAGGACGACCACCGGTGGGCCGAGCGACGCTCGCGGGTCGTCGAGACGATCGAAGGGCTCGACCCCGACCTGCTGGGGCTACAGGAGCCGCTGGCGGGCCAGTATAACGATCTGCGAGACGGGCTCTCGAGTCTCGAGTGGCACGGCGTGGGGCGCCGGGACGGCGAGCGCGAGGGCGAGTTCGTTCCCGTCGCGTGGAACCCCGATCGATTCGAGCGGGTCGACGAGGGCGCGTTCTGGCTCTCGGAGACTCCCGCGGAGCCGAGCGTCGGCTGGGACGCCGACCTGCCGCGGGTGGCGACGTGGGCGGACGTCCGGGAGCGCGACGCCGGGACGCGCTACTGGTTTTGCAACGTCCACCTCGACCACCGCGGCGAGCGTGCACGCCTCGAGTCCGCCAGGCTGCTCCGCCGACGGGCGTCGGAGCGCCTCCGGTCGGCCGACTGCGACGCGGTCGTCCTCGTCGGCGATCACAACTGTCCGCCGGGGTCGCCCCCCTACCGCACGCTGATCGCGGGCCAGCTCGCCGACGCCCGTCGAGGGGCCGACGAGCGCGAGGGTCCCGCGGGGACGTTCCACGGCTTCGACGGTTCGGTCGGCGATCGCATCGACTACGTCTTCGTGTCGCGGGCGGTCGACGTCGGCGGCTACCGGACGCTGGAACCTCGCTCGGACCGGCCGCGGTCGGACCACCTCCCGGTCGCGGTCGATTTCGCCGTCGCCCCGATCGGCTGACGCTCGTCGAACGCCGGCCGTCGATCCCCGCGAGCCGTTCCGGGCCGTCACCGTCCTCGAAACCGATCTGTAAACAGTTAACCGCCTGGGGGCGCAAGCCACCGGTAACATGGCCAAGGACGTCAAGCCCACCCGCAAGGAGTTGATGGCGATCGAGGATCGCATCGACCTCTCCGAGCGGGGCCACGGCACCCTGGAGAAGAAACGCGACGGGCTGATCATGGAGTTCATGGACATCCTCGACCGCGCCCAGGACGTCCGCGGGGAGCTCTCGAAGGACTACGAGGCGGCCCAGAAGAAGATCAACATGGCCCGGGCGATGGAGGGCGACGTCGCCGTCCGGGGCGCCGCGGCGGCCCTGCAGGAACACCCCGAGATCACCACGGAGTCGAAGAACATCATGGGCGTCGTCGTCCCGCAGATCGAGTCCTCGCGGGTCACGAAGAGCCTCGATCAGCGCGGCTACGGCGTCCTCGGCACCTCCGCCCGGATCGACGAGGCGGCCGAAGCCTACGAGAACTTACTCGAGAGCATCATCCTCGCCGCCGAGGTCGAGACGGCGATGAAGAAGATGCTGGCGGAGATCGAGACGACCAAGCGCCGGGTCAACGCCCTCGAGTTCAAACTCCTGCCCGATCTCTACGAGAACAAAGAGTACATCGAGCAAAAGCTCGAAGAGCAAGAGCGCGAGGAGATCTTCCGGTTGAAGAAGATCAAGGACAAGAAGGAAGCCGAGGAGGACGAGGAGAAGGCGGCGGCCGAGCGGGAAGACGACCCGGTGGTGGCCGACGAACTCGAGCGATCGACCGCGGGCGGCGTCCCCGGCGGCGACGACTGATCGGCCCGGAGAGGATCTCTCGTTCGATGGACTGTTCGTGCGACGTCTCGTCGATCGCCTTCCCCGTCCCGGCCGACCTCCGGGAGTGTGCGCCCGGGACGTCCGAGGCGGCGGCGATCTGTCCGCGCTGTCTCGCCGTCCGTCCCGCGGACGGCGGCGAGGCCGATCCCGACTTTTCGACCGTGAGCGACGCGTTTCCGGCGGGCGAGGGCGGCGTCGCCCTCGCGCTCGCGCTGGGGCTGCTGGAGTCGCTGGCGCTCAATCGCGCCGAGATCGAGACCGCCCTCGAGGCGGCCGAACGCGCGGGTGCGGACCCGCTGCTCGCGATCGACCGGCTGCTGGCCGACCCGAACGTGGAGCCGGCGATCGATCTCGACCGCCGGCGGGTCCAACTCGAGAGCATGCTCTACTGACGCGCCTCGGGTTCCCCGTCACCCCGGTCGGCCACTCCCATCCTCACCGACGAGCTCCGCGTGGAAGTCGACCGCAAACGCGCCGTCGGGCGCCGCGACGAGCGGGTTCACCTCGAACTCACGGATCGCCGGTTGGTCGACGGCCAGCCGCGAGAGCCGAACCAGCGCGTCGGCGAGGGCGTCGAGGTCGGCCGGCGGGCGGCCGCGCGCCCCGTCGAGTATCCCGGCGGCCTCGATGTCGCGGATCAGCTCGCGCGCGTCCGCCTTCGAGAGCGGTGGGAGTCCGTGGGCGACGTCCTCGAGGTGTTCGACGAGGACGCCGCCGAGGCCGAACGTCACGAGCGGCCCGAACCGCGGGTGACGCGTGACTCCGACCAGGCACTCGACGCCGTCGGGTGCCATCGCCTGGACGAGGATGCCGCGGACGGTCGCGTCGGGGACCGCGTCCCGGACGCCGTCGAGGAGTTCGTCGTAGGTCGGGCCAACCTCGTCGACCGGGACGTCGATCGCGACCGCGCCGACCTCGGTCTTATGGGCTGCCTCCGGAGCCGCGACCTTCATCGCGACGGGACCGTCGAATGCCCGCGCGGCGTCGATCGCTTCGGCCCGCGACCGGGCGAGGGTCGATTCCGGGGTGGTCACCCCGTAGTCGTCGAGTAGGTCCATCGACTCGACGCCGAGGGTCGTTCGCCCGTCCTCGCCGGCCGCTCGGAGCCGGCCGTCGACGCGCTCCCGACCGACGTCGATCGACGTCGGCTCCCGATGCCGGGCCCCTCGGTCGCGTACGTACGACGCGGCGGCGGCGAGCGCGGTCGCGGCCCGGTCGGCGTCCGGGTAGTTCGGCACGCCGGCCTCGGCGAGCGCGTTCCGGACCGACTCGTCCAGCGGGCCCCCGGAGAAGCACGTCAGGACCGGCTTTCCGTATCGGCGCCCGGCGTCGCCGACGGCTCGCGCGAGGTCGGCCCGCGAGACGAGCGGGTGCGGCGTCGTGACGACGATCGCGACGTCGACGCCGGGGTCGGCGAGGACGATCTCCAGCGCGTCGACGAATCGGTCGACGTCCGCGTCCCCCAGCACGTCGACGGGGTTCGCGGCGCTCGCCGCGTCCGGCAGCGCGTCCGCGAGCCGTTCCGTCGTCTCCGCCGAGTACTCGGCGACCGCGAGGTCCGCGGCGGCGACCGCGTCGGTCGCGAGCACCCCCGGCCCGCCGGCGTTCGTCACGACCGCGACCCGGTCGCCGGCCGGCAGCGGCCGGGTTTCGAACAGCGAGACGAGGTCGTAGAGCTCCCGCTGGGAGCCGACCCGAATCACGCCGGCCGCGTCGAACGCGGCGTCGAACCCCGCGTCGTCACCGACGAGCGCGCCGGTGTGGGAGGCGGCCGCCGCGGCGCCCGCCTCGCTGCGCCCCGACTTGAGCGCCACGACGGGCGTCGACGGCGTCACCTCGCGGGCGGCCTCGACGAACGTCCGGCCGTCGGCGACGTCCTCCAGGTACGCTAGCACGACCGACGTCTCGGGATCGCGCCCCCAGTGGCGGAGCAGGACCTCCTCGCCGATCCCGGCGCCGTTGCCCACCGAGACGACGTCCCGAACGCCCACCCCCTCGGCCGCGGCCCAGTCGAGGATCGCGGTGATCATCGCCCCCGAGTGACTGAGGACGGAGACGCCGCCCGCGGTCGGAACCGTCGGGGCGAAGCTGGCGTTGAGGCCCGAGCGCGTGCTGATCACCCCGAGGGCGTTCGGCCCGACGAGCGCGAGGTCGTTCTCGGCCGCGATCCGGCCGAGCTCGCGCTCCCGACCCGCGCCCGCTTCGTCGTCGCTCTCGCCGAACCCCGCCGAGAGCACCGCGACCGCGTCGACGCCTGCGGCGGCGGCGTCCCGGACCGCTTCGACGGCGGCGTCGCTCGGGAGGACGACGACGGCGAGGTCGACCGCTCCCTGCTCGAGCGCGTCGACCGAGTCGGTGACGGGGAGTCCGCAGACGGCGTCGTGGCGAGGCGTGACCGGGATCACCTCGCCGTCGAACGAGTCGAGGAGGTTCTCGACCACCACGCGGCCGATCGCGCCCTCGCGGTCGGTCGCACCGACGACGGCGACGGTCTCCGGGTCGACGAGCGCCGCAACGTCCGGCGGGGCGGTCACGTCGGCCCGCCGGGCGGGCGCGAAGGCGGTCCGCCTCGCGGCGTCGGCGGTGAGGTCGACGTCGAGTTCGGCGCGGGCGCTCGGGTCGGTCCCGTCGGAGACCGTACTCGCGTCGCCGAGCTCGTCGGCCAGTCGCGAGAGCGACGAGGCGGGCCCGCGAATCGTCAACCAACCGTCGCCGTCGGGGTCGTCGTCCGCCTCGGACGCCCTGCGGGCGACGAGCTGCCGGGCGAGCTCCGTCCCGACCGCCGGATCCGCCCCGGCTTCGAGCTCGACCCTTCCGCCGGCCGTCGCACCGTCGAACGCGGCGACGCCGACCACCTCGTCCGCCCCGACGGCGACGAGGCTCGTCTCGGCGGTGGCTGGGTCGACGCCGGCCGGTTCGTCCGCGCTCGGCGGTTCGACGGGGCACTCGGCGCGATCGTAGACGGTGTACGCGGTGCCGTCGGGCGCGACGTAGCGCGGACACCGGGGCGGGCAGTTCGCGCCGCCGTCGCAGTCGTCGGGTCGCCAGACGGGGCAAGCGTTCGGGGAAGCCATGGTGGATCGTTCGGGAGACGGCTGGCGGTCGACGGATCGGCCGCGTGCGTCGACCGGCTCGACGGCGGCGGCGCCGCGATCGGCACCGCGGCGCCGACGCTACGGCCGCTTCGATGGTGACGGCTCGTGGCGCTGCGCCCATCAAACCGCTCCCGAACGTGTGCGCACTGGGCCCGGGGGCGCGGGATCGGCGCGAAGCCGGTTGCACCGGATCGGTCGAACGCGAGCCGGATCGGTCGAACGCGAGCCGGCGCTCGCGCCCGACTCGCCGCTCGCGCCCGACCCGCCGGACCGTGGAAGCTTTGGGACGGAGCGCGTATCGTCGATCATGCACGGGCGAGTGGTACGGGGAGGGCGGTGGTCGTGACCGAGGAGATCGACGCCTTCCTCGACGAGATCGGATTCGACCCCGACGCCAGCGTGTTGACCCGTCGGCAGGCGCAGGTGCTCGCGCTGCGCGAGCGCGGCGAGTCCCAGGCCGAGATCGCCGAGCGGCTCGGCACGTCGCGGGCGAACGTCTCCTCTGTCGAGGGCAGCGCCCGCGACAACGTCGAGCGCGCCCGGGAGACCGTGGCCTTCGCCGAGGCGCTGCACGCGCCGGTCCGGATCCGCATTCCCGCCGAGACCGACCTCTACGACGTCCCCCAACTGGTCTACGAGGCCTGCGACGACGCCGGCGTGAAGGTCGACCACACCGCGCCGGATCTGATGAAGGTGATCGCCGACGCCGCGGGCGACGCCGTCAGCGGCCGCCAGGTCGACCGCGAGCTGGTGGTCGGCGTCACGTCGACCGGCGAGGTGCGGGTGCGACACCCGGAGTAGGGCGCGGTCGGGCGGCTCGTCGGTCGAATCGAGCGGGCAGTCGGTCGGCCTCGAGTTCGTCGGTCGAACGAGCAGGCAGTCGGTCGGTCGAACGAGTCGTCGGTCGGATGCGGCGCTCGGTCGGGTTCGGAGCGCGAGCTGCCGACTCCCCGGGAGCTTTGACGCTCGCGGTCGACCACCCGCGCATGGATCTGGAACTCGACGGAAACGCGGCGCTGGTGACCGCCAGTTCGGCCGGCCTCGGAAAGGCGAGCGCGACGGCGCTCGCCGCGGAGGGCGCGAACGTGACGATCTGCGGGCGCGACGAGGAGCGTCTCGCGGCCGCGAAGTCGGACGTCGACGAGGCGGGCGACGGCGAGGTGCTGGCGGTCCGGGCCGACGTGACGGACCCGGACGACGTGGACCGTCTGGTCGAGGAGACCGTCGAGGCGTTCGGCGGTCTCGACCACCTCGTCACCTCCGCGGGCGGCCCGCCGAGCACGACGTTCCTCGAGACGACCGACCAGCAGTGGTACCGGGCGTACGACCAGCTGGTGATGAGCGCCGTCTGGACGATCGAGGCGTCCCACCCGCACTTGCTCTCCTCGGAGGCGGGATCGGTGGTCTGTATCACCTCTCGCACCGTCGAGGAGGTCCTCGACGGCCTGTTGCTCTCGAACGCCGTCCGCCGCGGACTCAGCGGCCTCGTCCAGACGGTTTCCCGGGAGTTCGCCCCGGAGATCCGGGTCAACGCGGTCATGCCCGGCCTGATCGAGACCGACCGGGTGCGCGAACTCGTCGAAACCGGCGTCGAGCGCGGCGACTACGAGAACTACGAGGCCGGACTCGCCGAGATGGCCGCGAACATTCCGGTCGACCGGATCGGCCAGCCGCGCGAACTGGGGGAGGTCGTCGCCGTCCTCTCGAGCGAGCGCGCGAGCTACGTCAACGGGGCCGAGGTCCCGATCGACGGCGGTTCGATCCGGGGGTGATCGGGCGGAATCGGTGCGGGCGGCGGCTCCGCAACGGTCCCACCCGCGGCGGTTCGCCCTGCGGCGGCTCGGCCCGCGTCGATCCGCCCCGCGTTCGGCTCCGCCCGCGGCAGTCCGGTCCGCGTCGGCTCGGTCGCCGACCGCAGGCGGCGACGTTTCCCCTGCCGGTCGAACCCTTTTGCGGGCCGGCGGCGAGCGTCGAGGTATGATCGAGTCCGATCGCGATCTCTTCGTCCGAACGCTGCGGGAACTGCTCACGATCGAGTACGAACTCGAACGGCGCCTGTCGGAACTGGCCGACGCGTCGACCGACGAGGAGCTGGAGTCGCACTTCATGGGCCACGCCGAGACGACGACCGAGCAGGTCGGCCGGCTCGAGACGGTCTTCGACGGGCTCGAGGACGCCGACTTCGAGCCCCGGGAGAGTGAGGTCCTCGAGGCGCTGCTGACCGATCACGACGAGCTCGTCGCGGACGTCCCGGACCCGAACCTCGCCGACCGGCGCACGACCGAGACCGGTCGGGCGATCGAGCGACTCGAGCTGACGAAGCTCGAGACGCTGCTCGTCCTCTCGCGACGCCTCGACCTGCCGACCGAGGTGGTCGAGCCCCTGGAGCGGACGCGGACGGAGGCCGAAACCGGGCTCGAACGGCTCCAGGAGTCGGCGGGGTTGACCGTCTAACTGGTGAGTAGGACCGACCGTCTGACCGGTGAGTAAGGCAGACGGCCTGATTGCCGACGGTAAACGGGCTCGACCGCGCGCGATCCCGCCGCCAGCGGCGCCAACGGCGCGTGGATCGCCTGGTCGGTGCAACCGCCGGCCGGAGGCTTCACTCTCCGGCGGCGGAGTCGTCGTTCCCCCAGGTCTCGATCCGACCGGACCGGACGTCCTCCACGCAGCCCTCGCAGTCGGGGTGGCCGTCCTCGAAGCACGCCGGGCGGAACTCCTCGTCGAGCATCGCGGCGCGGCGTTCGGCGTAGCGCCGGCAGACGATTTTCGCCCGACCCTCCTCGTCGGTGGGGATGCTGCGGGCGTTCCGGGCGGTCTCGTAGGCTTCGCGGGCCTCCTCGAGCTGTTCGCCGGTCGAGCGTCGGAGCGCCTCGTACTGACTGCCCGCCTCCTCGAGCTTCGAGCGGAGGAACCGCTCGAGTCGCCGCCGGTCCGTCATTCTCTGGTCGGGATTCGAGCGCCGCCGTCTTAGGCCCGTCGCCGGTGAACGGTCCGCCGACCGGGGCGGCCCGTCCGGCCGATCACTTTCGCCCCGGTGGCGGCAGTTTAAATACCATCGGGCGCGAATCCGGCTATGCCTCCCACCGAAACGCAAGCGGAGGCGAGAACGCCATGAGCGACGTACGAGATCACGCGGAAGACGTACACGAGCAGTTTTCAGACCACATCGACGTCACCGTCGACGACGTCGCCGAGCGCCTGCACACGCTCGTCGACGAGTACAAGGTCCCCATCGACGAGGCACGGCGGAGCGTCACGAACCACTACCTCGAACAGGCGGGCTTGGAGCGCGAGGACATCGCCGGCGGCACCAGCGACGACGCGGACATCGGCGACATCGACGAGCCCGAGCAGTGGGTCGACATCACCGCCAAGGTGATCGAGCTCTGGGAGCCCCGCAGCGACTCCGTCGCCCAGGTCGGCCTCCTGGGCGACCCCACCGGGACGATCAAGTTCACCAAGTGGGCCAAATCCGACCTGCCGGCCCTCGAGGAGGGCGGCGTCTACGAGCTCCGGAACGTCGTCACCGACGAGTACCAGGGCCGGTACTCGGTGAAGCTCAACAAGACCACGGTCATCGAGGAACTCGACGACGACATCGAGGTCGGCGACGACACCTCCGAGATCGAGGGCGCGATGGTCGCCATGCAGAGCGGCTCCGGCCTGATCAAGCGCTGCCCCGAGGAGGACTGTACCCGCGTCCTCCAGAACGGCCGCTGTTCCGAACACGGCGAGGTCGACGGCGAGTTCGACCTGCGGATCAAAGGCGTCGTCGACGACGGGATCGACGCCCACGAGGTCATCTTCGACGAGGCGGCCACCGAGAACCTCACCGGGATCAGCCTCGACGAGGCCCAGGAGATGGCCATGGACGCCCTCGACACGACGGTCGTCGCCGACGAGATCGCGGACGCGATCATCGGCACCTACTACCGCGTCGAGGGGCCCACCTTCGGCCGGTACGTGCTCGCCGACGACGTGGAGGCGCTCGCCGAGCCGGCGGATCCGGAACCCCTGCTGATCCGAGCGAGGTCGATGTGACATGAGCCAGGCAGACCTCACGCGCGAAGTCGCTCGCCGCGTCTTCGCCTCCGAATTCAACGACTCGACGTACACCTTCAAAGAGAGCGACGACGAGCGCGCGCCCAACTACGCGCTGCTCCCGACCGGCGACCGCGCCAACCGCGTCTTCGCCGTCGGCACCCTCACGGAAACCGAGGACGTCGGCGAGGAGAGCGAGTACTGGCGCGGCCGCGTCGTCGACCCGACGGGGACGTTCTTCGTCTACGCCGGCCAGTACCAGCCCGAGGCGGCGGCCGTCCTCCGGGAGGCCGAGCCGCCGGCGTACGTCGCGGTCGTCGGCAAGCCCCGGACCTACGAGCCCGACGACGGCACGATCAACGTCTCCCTGCGACCCGAGTCGATCACGGTCGTCGACGAGACGGTGCGCGACCGCTGGGTGGTCGAAACCGCCGAACGCACCCTCGATCGCATCGAGTCCTTCCGCGAGTGGGAGGCCGACCGCGACGATCCCGAGGGCGCCTCGACCGCGCCGACCAACGAGTACGCCCAGATGGCCCGCGAGCGCTACGACTCGCCGGTCGAGAACTACCGCCAGGACGTCATCCAGGCCCTGGAGAGTCTGGAGGAAGTCGAGGCGTCGGCATAGGACGTCCCGGTCGGTTCGGTTTTCCGTTCGGTCGCGCTGACCCCGACCGAGCGCCGAGCTTCGTCGGCTCGTTGACGCCGGCTGAACGCCGAGCTTCGTCGGCTCGCCGGCCCGACGGCGCCGTCACTCGTCGGCGAGATAGTCGTCCTGTACGGCAACGACGTCCGTCGAGTCTTCGCACGCGGCGTAGCGGCGGAGGGGTTCCTCGTTCAACTCGAGGAACGTCTCGCCCCAGCGAAAGGGCTCGAGCAGCCGTTCGGCCGCGTCGGGTTCGCCGAGGATCCACAACCCGGCGGCCAGCGCCTCCGCGGTCGTGAGTGTGAAGGGACGGCCGAAGTTCACCGGGTTCGCCGCCACCAGAAACGGCAGCGCCCGGTGCTCGCCCGGCATCGAAAATGCCGCGGCCTCCGCGGACTCCCAGGAGCAGTCGAGGGCCACGAGGGTGTCGAGGGCGGCATCGCGGTCGGCCGGCGACAACGCCCGCTCGGCGTGGGGATTCAGGACGACCCCGTAGGGCACGGCCTTCATCCGTCGGTGGAGGATCGCCCGGTCGAACTTCTCGAGGCGGCGGGCCGTGCACTTCTCGGGGTCGTCGTCGCCCTCGTAGTAGACGTGACGCTCCACGCGGGGTGATAGGGCTCGGTCGGCCTAAACGGAACTGGTTCCGGCTACCAGGATGGTGGTTCACCTCCCGCGTCGCTCGAATGGCCGCGGATGCGTCGTTCCGAGCGTCCCATTATCGATTATTACGACGGTGAGCCCGGCCACACGATTTAACGCGTTCTGCTGACTGGTTTACGTATAAATGTCTAGACGACACTCGCGGCGAGTACTCCTCCGCCGGTTCGGTGCTGCCGGCGTCACCGGCGTCGCCGCTTCGGTGGCCGGCTGCTCGGGATTCCCGACGGGTGACGAGGAGACCGACGACGGGGAGTCCGGTGGTGGGGATGACGAGGCCGATGGTGAGGATGACGGCGAGGACGGCGGTGTCGTCGATCGAACCGACGACGAGCAGGATGACGACCCGAACGAGGGGCCGAGCGTCGACCTGGGACCGCCGGTGGAGGCGATCGACTTCGTCGTTCCGACGGTGGAGGTGAACGCCGACCGGAACGAACTCGCCCACCTGACGGTCGAAACGTGGGAGGAACTCGGCGTTGCGGTGAACGTCGTCGAAGTTCCGTTCGAAGAGCAGGTCGAACGGACCCTCATCTCGCACGACTTCGACGCGTCGTTATTGGGCTGGGGCGGCACGCCGGAGCGGATCGATCCGCACGTCTTCCTCACGAATCTCCACCACTCCGGAAACGACGAGGCGGGTGGCCAGAACGCGCCGGGATTCGACGATCCGGCCTACGACGAACTCGTCGAGACGCAGGCGACGCAACTCGATCGAGAGGAACGGCGGGAAACCGTCCAGGCGGCCCAGGCGGTGCTCGCGAACGAGCAACCGCGTACGTTCGTCGCGAACGAGGGGGGCGTGCACACCTACGATGCCGGCCACATTTCGAACGTCGGGCCGTCGCTCGGCGAGGGACTCTCCTCGTTCTGGAACGCGGTCGAGGCGGAGCCGGTCGACGGCGACGTGCTCCGTATCGGATCCACGGTAGCACTCTCCTCGTTCAACCCGCTGGACCCGATCACGGTCGGCAACCGACGGGTCGTCGAACTTCTATACGATCGACTCTATCGGCTGGATCGCGAGGGTCGTCCGACTCCGTGGGCGGCGACCGGCGACCCCGTGATGACCGACGAGCGTACGTACATCGTCGAACTCCGTTCCGACACGACGTTCCACGACGGCGAGGCTGTGACCGTCGAGGACGTGAAGTTCTCCGTCGAGCTGTTCGCGGACTACTCGAACAGCTTCCTCGAACCGATCGACGAGATCGACGTGAGCGGGAACGAACTCACGTTCCACCTGGCAGAGCCCTTCGCGCCGTTTCGAGCCACCGCCCTCTCGTCGGTCGCCATCCTCCCAAAGCACGTCTGGGACGGACGTTCGAACCCCGTCGTGGACGCGGACGACGAATCCGTCGGTAGCGGTCCGTTTCGACTGGCGGACTGGAACCACGGCGACGAACTCCGACTCGAGGCGTACGAGGCGCACTTCGATCCACCGGCCGTAGACCGACTGGTCAGGCTCTCGAACGCCGACTCCTCGGCGCTGTTTCGGGACCTCGAGGCGGGTCGGCTCGACGCCGTCGACGAGGTTCCGCGGGGATCGGCGATCGAACTCGTCGAGAACGCGAACGAGCTCGAGACGGTCCCCTATCACCACACCGGCTTCGTGAGCATCTCGTACAACACGCGTCGCGAGCCCCTCGACGACGTCCACGTCCGTCGGGCGCTCGGCCGTGCCGTCCCGAAATCGCGCTACGTCGACGAGATCCGCGACGGCATGGGAACGGTCGCCCACTCGCCGATCGCCGAACACAACGCCGCCTGGTACAATCCAGACGTCGAGCGGTTCGACCTCGACGTCGACGCGGCCCGCACCGAACTCGAAAAAGGTGGCTACGAGTGGGACGAGGAGGGGAAGCTCCACTATCCTGCGGACCGCTAGCGCACGAGGGAGAGCCGACGGACGTCGTTGTGCCGTTCTAGGTGGACGTGAACGGCGACGGGCGATACGGACTGGTTCTCTGCAGGCCCGTTCACATCGAATGTGTCTCCGTTTCGAGAGCTAACCGCGGCCGGTGCTCGAACGCTACCGGGCCGAAGGCTGGCCGAACTCCGCATCGGTTAGAGGGGCCCTCACCGAACTCGGTATCCCCCACGTCGTACGCGATACGCGACTCCCGGGGACGAGGGCGGCGACGTCACGAACGAACTCGCCCACCGCGAGCTGACCGAGATCGACGGCGAGGATCGGATTCCGCTGCGCGTCGACACCGGCCACGAGGAGGCGCCGTACGGGGGCGGCGGTCGTCGACTCCCTCGATGCCACTACGGCTACACGCTGGCGCGGACGGATTTCTCCTCCGATCGGTCCCTCGACGAGCGTTCGGCCCGTCAGGCTTCGTCGTGGATCGTCTCGCCCCGATTGAGGCGGGCGGCGATCGAGAACGTCTGCTCCGCCTCCCGCCTCGTCGGGAAGTGCGCCGACACGTATCGAGCCGTCGCGATCAGCGGCAGGCGGCGATCGGCTTCGGTCTCCGCGAGCTCGAGCTGACGGAACGCCGCCTCCACGTTCTGGAGCGTGTGGAAGCCGGCGTCCTCGCGCATGAGGCCGTGGCCAAGCGTGCGCTTCAGGTCGGCGGGGTCGCCGCCGCAGTCGAAGTGTTCACCGACGAGCCGGCCCGCGTCGTTCACCTTCCCCTCCTCGTCGAACGTTCCGAGGAGGTCCTCGCGGATCGCCTCCGGGTCGCGACCGGTCTCGTGGTCGCCGGGCTCCGGGAGCGGCGCCGGCGGCGTGTTGAGAAACCGGTCGAGGTAGACGCTCGTCGCGGCGTCGAAGACGCCCCGATAGCACTCGATCGCGTCCGTCCGGCGCGCGAAGCCGTGGACGGCGTTGGCGTACGAGAACGTGTGGTGGACGGTGTTCCAGTCGCCGAACTCGTTCGCGGTGCCGAAGCGGGCGACGCGGGTCGCGGCGGCGCGGGCCACCTCGGCCGCGAGCGCCTCGGTCCCGGCGCCGCCTCTCGCGGCGTCGGCCAGCGCGTCGACGATCGCCGCGGGGTCGTCCGACAGCAGCGTCTCGCGAAAGTCCGCGGGCCGTTCCCACGTCTTCCCCTCGCCCGCGGCTGCCAGCGCTTCGAGCCCGCTCGTCGCGGAGACGTCGCCACCGTAGACGTCCTCCAGCAGCGCCACGAGGTCGACCGGCTGGCGCCAGGCCGAGAGTTCGTCGCTGCGGGCGGCGGTGGTCAGCTGATCCACGAGGGCGGCGAGCGCGTCGTCGGCCAGTTCCCAGCCCACGTGCTCGAGGGATTCGAACGCCTTGTTGGCGAAATCGAGCACGTGACCGGAACTCAGGTACGGGTGGTCCGTGGCGGCGGCGACGACGATCTCCGCGACGGCGGCCGCCTCGTAGCCCGCGGCGATCGCGGTCCGCAGGCAGCGCTCGGCGCCGTCCGCGTCGCGGACCTCGACGCAGTCCCGGAACCACGACTTGAGGCGCGCGAAAGGCACCTCGCTCGTCGCAAACGACGGCTGGTCGAAGTTCGGGGGTTCGCCGGCGCAGTCGTCGGCGACGTGGCGCGCGCCGGTGTACAGCGCTCGCTTGCGGTCCTCGGGCTCGAGGTCGTCCGTCAGGTTGGCCGTACAGCCGAGGATCGTCAAGCCCGAGGACCACCCCATCTCCCGGTAGCGCGTGCCGAACTCGACCGTCGTCGCCATCGGATCCGCGTAGTCGACCCCGGCGTCGAGCAGCCCGATCGTGGACTTCGCGACCACGAGTCGGAGGTTCTCCTCGAGCCCGGTCTCGAGGCGTTCGGCCCAGTGCTCGGCCGGCGGCTTCTCTCGCGGCGGGTTCGGGTCGACGTGGACTCGGCCGTCGCGCACCGCGACGGGGTAGGTCCGGACGTCGTCCGCCCACGGATCGAAGGTGTCGCCACAGGAGAGTTCGAAGCGGGCGTGGTGCCAGTGACAGGTGAGGATCCCGTCGTCGACGGTGCCGTCGGTGAGCGGGAAGCCCATGTGGGGACAGCGGTTGTCGACGGCCCGGACCTCGCCCTCGTGGTGAAAGAGGGCGATCGCGGTGCCGTCGGGCGTCACGAGTTTTCGACCCTCGGCCTCGAGCTCGTCCAGGTCGGCGACCGGGACGAAGCCGTCGGCCGCGGCCTCGTTCGCGTCGGATGCCATGTGGTTACCTACCGCGGATCGACACAAAATCGTTCGCTGAAGCGCGTTTTTGTCCGGAACGTGATACGTGTGTGGTGGGTGTCGGGGTCGGGCGAGGGCGTCGGTTGCGGTGGGACTCTCACCGGTGCGAGCAACGACGGTCACACGGCCGATCACGAAGGCAACCGCAGCGCCCGCGATCGAGCCGTCGCACTACCCGTCGTCGACCGAACCTAGACCAGCACTTCCACTTCGTACCCCTCGCCCCTGAGATCCTCCAGGAACGCCTCGATGTGGTCGTGGCCGCGCATCTCGAGTTCGAGCTCGACCTCGGTGTCCGACATCTCGATGTCCCGGGAGGTGCGGTCGTGGTGGATCGAGTAGATGTTCGCGCGGTGGGCGCTGACGATGGCGAGCAAATCCTCGAGCGAGCCGGGGCGGTCCTTGAGGACGGTGCGGACCTTGAGGTACCGGCCCATCTCGACCAGGCCGCGGACGACGACGGTCGTCAGGGTGTTCATGTCGACGTTGCCGCCGGAGAGGAGGGGAACGATCACCTCGCCGTCGTCGTACGCGAACTCCTCGAAGATGGTGGCGGCCAGGGGGACGGCGCCGGCGCCCTCGACCATGGTCTTCGAGCGCTCGAGGAGGTAGACCATGGCGACGGCGATCTGGGCGTCGGAGACGGTGACGATCTCGTCGACGTACTCGCGGATGTGCTCGAAGGTGGTCTCGCCGACGGTTCGCGTGGCGATCCCGTCGGCGATCGTCTCGACGCCGTCGAGCTCGATCAGCTCGCCCTTCTCGAGGGAGGGCGCGGCGCTGGAGGCACCCTCGGCCTGGACGCCGATCACGCGGACGTCGGGGTTCTCGCCTTTCACCGCGGCGGCGATCCCGCTGATCAGCCCGCCGCCGCCGATCGGAACGACGACCGTGTCGACGTCGGGGCAGTCCTCGAGGATCTCCAGGCCGATGGTGCCCTGGCCGGCCATCACGTACTCGTCGTCGAAGGCGTGGACGTAGGTGCGATCCTCCTCGCGTTCGATCTCGTGGGCGCGTTCGGCCGCCTCGTCGTAGTCGGCGCCGTGGAGGACGACGTCGGCGCCGTAGTTGCGCGTCGCTCTCACCTTGGCGTTGGGCGCGTGCTCGGGCATGACGATCTTCGAGTCGACGCCGACGCGGGTCGCCGCCAGCGCGACGCCCTGGGCGTGGTTGCCGGCGCTCGCGGTGACGACGCCCTTGTCCTTCTCTCCCTCCGAGAGGGTCGCGATCCGGTTGGTCGCTCCGCGGATCTTGAACGCGCCCGTCCGCTGGAAGTTCTCCAGCTTGAGGTGGATCTCGGCGCCCGTCATGGCGGAGTAGGTGTGGGAGTACTCGAGCGGCGTGTGTCGTGCGGTCCGGCGAACCCGCTCGCGAGCGTCCAGAATATCCGAGAGATCGAGCATGCCCGCGAGTACTCGGCAGTGCCTGTTAAGGATTCGTAGTCCGGGCGGCGCCGAACCCGGCGCTGCCCGGTGACAGGGTCGAACGACTGCGCTCGCGAGCCGGTACGCGAGAGGGAATACAGGGATGCACGGCGTGTGACGTGCGTTCGTATCGGGGGCCGGTGACAACTTAAAGATGAGGGGGGCGGAGTGAAAGTAAAATCGCAAGAGTGCGACGGGGAAATTCCGGTGTCAGACGGGGAGCGGACGGACGTCATTCGCCGGTCGCGGGGGGCCGTCGGTCCCGGCGTCGGACGGTCGCATCGACTCGGTCGAGGTGCCGGCGGATCCGCGTTTCGAGGCTCCCGCTTCCGGGCCAGGTCGCGTCCGCGCCCAGTCGGTCGGGATCGCAGACGTAGAGCCACGCCCGGTCGGTCGGGACCGGCGGACCGCCATCGCCCGCCCCCTCCTCCGGTCCGCCCTCGGACGCCCCGCCCTCGGCGGCCTCGAGGGGAACCGCGACCCGAACGTACAACCCTCGGTCGACGCCCTCGTACGCGTCGAGGGTCGCGAGTCCCACCTCGTCGACGGTGAGCAGCCGGCCGTCGACGGCGTCGCCCGGCGCGAGGGTGGGATACGTCCCCTCGACGCGGCGGAGCCCCGACAGGGTCGCCTCGCCGACGAACGCGAACGGCTCGTCCGGCGCGCCGGGTCGCTCGGTGTCTTTCCCGACGGTCCCCGCGCGGGACCGCGTCCCCGATTCGTCGGGCAGCACCGCCCGCGTCCGCTGGGGGTCCGTTAGCGTCCCGTAGACGAAGACGAGGTGTTCGAACTCGGGTACGACGCGGTCGAACTCGGTCACGGGTTGGCGTTCCACGGGCGATCCCTTTTCGGTATCGGTGCGGCGGGCGTTCCGCTATCGCTACACTCAATGTCCCGTCGACGTTTCGAAACGTATGGCCGATCGGAGCGTCCGCGCGCGAACGTTCGCCGTCTGGCGGCGGGTGCTCGCGCTCTCGTGGCCGATCATGGCCGAGCAGACGACGCGGACGCTGATGCGGACGGTCGACATCATCGTCACCGGGCTCTTCTCGCCGGCGGCGATCGCGGCCATCGGGCTGGCGGACCTCTACGCCCGCCTTCCGCTGCGAATCGGGCTCGGGCTCGGCGGCGGCGCGATCGCGCTCTCGAGTCAGGACACCGGCAGCGGCGCGACGCGGACGCGCGACGAAGCGATCACGCAGGCGATCGCGATCGGCGCGCTCGCCGGAATTCCGTTCGTGATCCTCGGATTCCTGCTGAGCGAGTACGCGATCGCCGTGCTCGGCGCGGAGTCCGAGGTCGTCCGCTACGGCTCGATCTACCTCGTCATCATCATGGCGACGGCGCCGGCCCGCCACGTGGGGCTGATCGCCGCCCGCGCGCTACAGGGCACCGGTGACACCGTGACGCCGATGGTGGTCAACGTGGTCGCGAACGTCGGGAACGTCACCGGCTCGGTCGTCCTCGGACTGGGATGGTTCGGCGCACCCCGGCTCGAGATCGTCGGCGTCGGTATCGCGACGGCGGTGGCGAACGTCTTCACCGCGGTCGTCCTCGTGGCGGTCATCGCGAGCCCCTACCGCCAGGGTTCGCTCGTCCGTCCCACCGACTGGGTGATCGCGAAACAGCTCGTCGCCGTCAGCACGCCGCGCGTCGCCGAGGGGATGGTCGCGACGGCGATCGACTTCCCGTTCAACTCGCTGTTGCTCCTGCTCGGCACCGAGGTCAACGCGGCCTACCAGGTCGGTCGGCGGCTCTACCAGCAGATCACGAGCCCGCTCTCGCGCGGATTCAACGTCGCCGCGAGCATCGTCATCGGCCAGTCGCTCGGCGCCGGCCGGCCCGAACAGGCCCGCTTCGAGGGGTGGGCCATCGCCGGCCTCGGGCTCGCCACCGTCGGCGTCATCGGCGTCGCGCTCGCGATCGAAGCCCACCAGTTCGTCCGGATCTTCACCGACGACCCCGAGACCGTCGAGCACGCCGTCACCTTCGCCGTCGCCTACGGGATCGGCGCGCCGTTCCTCGTCGCCTACATCGTCATCGCCGGGGCGCTCCAGGGCGCCGGCGAGACGAAGATCCCGTTCGCCGCCCGGGTCAGCGGGCTCTTTCTCTTCTACCTCTGCTTCTCGTACGTCGCCGCCGTCCACCTGGGCTTCGGACCGCTCGGGATCGCGATCGGCATCGTGTGCTACTTCGTCTGGGCGCTGCTCGTCGTGACCGCGGGCTACCTCTACAGCGACTGGGCGGGGAAAGCCGCCCGGATGATGGAAGAGCGCGGGAGTCTGGGGGGCGACTGACCGGGCCGACCGCGTCGGGCGCCTCGGATCGCGGCGACGCCCCGCCGATTCGGGGGTCTCGCGTCACCGTCGTTCCCGAGGACGCCCGGCACCTGAGAGCCGGCGGGTCGTTCGACCGACCGCGCCGGATCGGACCCGCCGACGCCCGTCCCGCAGGCCGGGGTATTACCCCCTGGGCGCCGTTGTCTACCCGATGACGAAGACCCTGCTGTCCCTCCTTGGAGGTCGGGTCCGGTGGATGCTGGTCGTCGGCGTCGCGGCGATCATCGCCGTCTTCTCCGTCGTCCCGCTGCCGGCGTCCCTGCGCGAGTTCGGCCCCTTCGGTGTGCTCCCGGTCGGGTCGTACGTCCACTTCCTGGCCTACGCCGGACTCGCGGCGTCGCTCGCGTCCGCGCTCGCCGACCGTGCCCGGTCCGACGGGGCCGTCCTGTCGGCGGTCTTCGTCGTCGCCGTCGGCTACGGCGTCGCGCTCGAACTCGTCCAGCTGACGCTGGCGCACCGACACTTCAGCCGCCGCGACATCCTGGTGAACGCCGCCGGCACGACGCTGGCGGTCGCGGCCTGGCGCTACCTGTTCGGTCGCGCTCGCCGCGGTCGCGTCGAACGGTCGGCGACGCCCGAGCCGTAGCCGTCGCCCCGGCCGCGGTCGTCGGGAGGACGCGATCGAACGCGCCGCGGGCGCTTACCGCTCCTCCAGCGGGACGAACTCCCGATCCTCGGGGCCGACGTACCGGCCGCGCGGCCGAATGAGGCGGTTGTCCGCCTGGTACTCGAGGACGTGGCCGGTCCAGCCCGCCGCTCGGCTCATCGCGAAGATGGGCGTGTACATGTCCATCGGGACGCCGAGCTGGTAGTAGACCGAGCCGGAGTAGAAGTCGACGTTGGGGGCGATCCCCTTCTCGACGAGCCCCTTCTCCTCGGTGAGGTACTCCTCGATCGTGGAGGTGATCTCGTACCACTTCGGGTCGCCGCTCTCGGCGAGCTCCTCGCTGCGCTCCTGGAGGATCTTCGCCCGCGGGTCCTTCACGTTGTAGACGCGGTGGCCGAAGCCGGGGATGCGCCGGCCCTCCTCGGTCGCCCGCTCGACCCACTCGCGCGGGTCGAGGTCGCTCTCGTCGATCTCGAAGAGGACCTCCATCACGTCCTGATTGGCGCCGCCGTGCAGCGGTCCCGACAACGCGCCGATGCCGCCGGTCACCGACGAGTAGATGTCGGCCATCGTCGAGCCGATCACCATGGCGGTGAACGTCGAGGCGTTGAGCCCGTGGTCGGCGTGGAGGATCAGCGCCTGGTCGAACGTCTCGGCGGCGACCTCGTCCGGCTCCTCGCCGGTCTGCATGTAGAGGAAGTTGGCCGCGAGCCCCAGCTCCGGGTCGGGGTCGAGGATCTCCTCTCCGCGGCGAACCCGGTCGAAGGCCGCGAGCACCGTCGGGATCTTCGCCGTGATCCGGCGGGCCTTCCGGCGGGTGGCGTCGCGGTCGTCGGGCTTCGCGTCGGCGTCGGTGTCGTACGCCGACAGCATCGAGACGGCGGTCCGCATCGCCGCCATCGGGGACTCGTCGGCGTCGGCGAGCGCGCGGACTGTCTCGAGGACGTCGTCGTCGACCTCGCGTTCCTCGCCCATCTCGTCGGTGAACGCCTCGAGCTCGTCCCGGTCGGGGAGGCGGCCGTGCCAGAGCAGGTAGACGACCTCCTCGTAGCTGGCGCCTCGCGCCAGGTCCTCGATGGCGTAACCGCGGTAGATCAGCCGACCGGCGTCGCCGTCGATCGAGCTGAGCTCCGACTCCGCGGCGAGCACACCCTCCAACCCTTTGTTGAGCTCGTCAGCCATAATCGGTGCTTTCGGTCGGCGGTGGAAAAGTATTGTCGTTTGGGCGGGGACGAGAGTCTGCACCATCGACACGTCCGTTTATCACCGTTTACGCGACCGACGATCGATCGTCTCCCGGGGCCGCGAACCGAACGTCACGATCGACCCGGAAACCGGTTGACGCCGCCGACCGACCGGAGTCTCCCTAGCGGTCGGCCTCTCGTCGGAGATCGACTTCCCCGGTGCGCCGACGACCGACGTCGACGTAGACGGCGAAGCCGTCGGGCCCCTCGTCGAGATCCAGGCCGATGGTTCGCAACCGGAAGTGGCGGCTGCCCTCGATCGTCCGCCGCACGAGCTCGGCGTCGAGCTTCTCGCCGGTCCTCGCGCTCGAGGACTTCCTTCGCTTCCTCGCGTCGGTCCGGCGGCACCACCAGCTCGTCGACCGGGCTGCCGATCGCCGTCTCCGGACCGTAGCCGAACGTCTCGACGAACGCCTCGTTGACCGCGGCGACCACGGGTACCTCGTCTTCGTGGGCGTAGGCGACCGTCGGCTCAGGGAAGTTATCGAACAGCGCCGAGAAATCGCTCGCGCTCGCGCTCGAGCTCGCGTTCGGCCCGCGACGTTCGGCCGGCGTTCGGCGGGTTCAATCCACCCGCTCGGCGGGCACGCCCGCGACGGTTGCCCCCGCCGGGACCGAGTCGAGGACGACGCTACCGGCCGCGACGGTGGCGCTCTCGCCGACGGTGACGTCGCCGAGCAGGGTCGCGTTCGCGCCCAGCGTGACGCCGTCCTCGACGGTCGGGTGACGCTTCACGCGGGCGTTGACGTCGCCACCGAGGGTGACGCCGTGGTACAGGTGGACGTCGTCGCCCACGACGGCCGTCTCGCCGATCACGACGCCCATTCCGTGATCGATCGTCACCCGCCGACCGAGCTCGGCCGCCGGGTGGATCTCCACGCCGGTTAGCCCTCGGGCCAGGTGGGCGAACAGGCGCGCGAGCAGTCGGTGGCCGCGATGCCAGAGCGCGTGGGCCACGCGGTGGCCCCAGACGGCGTGCAGGCCCGGGTAGGTGAGCGCCACCACCAGAAATCCCGTCGCCGCCGGATCCCGCTCGCCCATCGCGGCGACGTCCTCGCGGAGTCCGTCGATCGCGGCCGCGACGGTCTCACCGATTCCGTCGAGCATGCCGCCCCCAGCCAGCGGCCGCAGTCGATCGCGGTAGGATGGTCAGAGAGCGGGCCTCTCGCGGGAACCGGCGGCGACCGGTCGATCGGTGGTCGTCGGCGGCCCGGTCGGTGGAATCGATGCGGACCATGCGACCGCATTGGATCCGGCGGGAAGAAAACGTTCGGTCTCCCAGCGAGCGGGTCGCCGGCGCCGGTCTTCGACGGCGGTGGGTCCGACGAGCGCCGGTCTTCGACGGCGGTGAGATCGTCGGGTGTCGATCCTCGTAGGTGATCGACCCGCCGGGCGACCACCTACGACGGCGGTGGACCTGGCCCACGATCGCTCCCGCTCCCGCTTGCGCTCGGCTCCGGGTCACCCTCGACGACGTTCGACTCGCATCCAGCTCCCGACGGGGCGTCTGTCCCTGAAACCGAGACGCGCTCGTCCCCGAAGTCGAGGCGTGCTCGCCCCGAAATCGAGGCGTGCTCGTCCCCGAAGTCGAGACGCGCTCGTCCCCGAAGTCGAGGCGTGCTCGTCCCGAAATCGAGGCGCGCACGCTCACGAAATCGACACGATCCCCGCGCGGCCCACCTCGCTTCGGATCGTTTAATTGTCCGTTCGTCGAACCGCCACCATGCGCCTCGGAGCCGCCGTCACCGCCGTCGGCAGGGTTTTCAGGAACCGTCCGTCGGACCTGCTCCCGTTCTACGTCCTCGGGGCGGCCGTCGCGACGATCGGCCAGGTCACCGCGCTGGCCGGGGTGGTCCTGGCGTACGCCTACCTCGCCGCGACCGGCCGGACCGCGGCGCTCCGCGAGGAGCTGACGGCGCTCGAGGAGCCGCCGGACGCGGACGCCGACCCGGCGGCGTTCGAAGCGTGGATGGACGATCTGCTGGCGGCGCTCGAACCCGCGCTGACGCCCGTGATCGGGACGATCTTCGCACTGACGGGGATCGCCTTCGTGACGGTCGTGCTCGTCGCCTACGCGGCGATCGGTGCCGGCCAGCTGTCGGCGTGTTTCGCCCGGCTCCGGGACGAGCGGGGGCTCGAAGCCGGCGTCGCCGGGACTCGGCGCCACTGGCCGACGTTCCTCGGGCTCTACCTGCTCGAGTTCCTCCTGTGGATCGGTATCACCGTCGCGGCGGTCGTCCTGGGGGGACTCGGCGCGACGTTGCTCGGGTTCGGCGCGATCGGCGCGGTCGTCGGCGTCCTCCTGGTCGCGCTGTCGGTACTGGGCTGGATCGCGGCCGCGATCTCGATCCGGGCGGTCTTCGCCTTCGCGCCGGTCGGCGTCGTCGTCGACCGCGTCGGCGCCGCGCGGTCGGTGTCGAACGCGGCCGGATTCGTGCGCCACAACCGGACCGAGGCCGTCTTCTACTACGTCGTCGCGCTCGCGGCGCTGTTCGGCGTCGGCGCCCTGCTCTCGCTGCTCGGGGGCGTCGGCGCGGGCAGCGCAACGGGGCTCGTCTTCGCGCTCTTCGTCCTGCCGGCGCTCGACCTGCTGAAGACGACGCTGTACGGCGGCGGTCGCGGCGCGATCGCCCCGCCGGCCCCCGTCGAGCGCTCGCTCCGCGGTCAATTCGTCGACGGCCTCCGGCGCGGCTGGCGCGAGCTGGTCGCCTTCGTCCGGGCGACGCCGGGCCATCACGCCGCGGCCGCGCTGGCGCTCGTCGCGGGTGCGGTGATGGGTTGGGTCTTCGCCGGCCCGTTCGTCGGCGAGTTCGAGGCCTCGATCGCCGGTCGCCTCGAGGGCCACGTCGCGCCCGTCGCCGCGCTCGAGTTCTTCGGGAACAACTGGACCGTCGCGCTCACGATGGCCTTCGGCGGGGTCGTCCTCGCGATCCCCGCGCTGGGCTCGCTCTGGTTCAACGGGCTCGTCCTCGGGATCTACGGCCGACTCGAGGCCGAACCCGCCGAGCTGCTCGCGTTCGTGACGCCCCACGGGATCTTCGAGATCCCCGCGATCTTCGTCGCGGGCGCCGTCGGCATCTTCCTCGGGCTCAGCTGGTGGCGAACCTGGCGCGGACCCGCCACGCGGGCCGACCTGGCCGACGACCTGGAGCGGGCGTTCTGGGTGCTCGTCGGCGTCGGCATCCTGCTAGCGATCGCCGCCGTGATCGAGGGCTTCGTCAGCCCCTACTACTGGCGGCCGTTACTCTGAACCGGCGGCCGCTCGACTCGGTTCCGCCGGAACGTGCGCTTTATCATGCCCGGTCCGGAACCGTCGAACATGGCGCCCGAGAAGAACGTCGGCGGCCTGGATCGAACGTTCAGAGCGATACTCGGCACGCTGCTGGTGGCCGTCGCGGTCGACGCGGCGATCGACGGGCGGCGGGCGGTCTCGGTCGCGGTGGGGCTCGTCGGCGCGGGCCTGCTGTTCAACGCGGCGACGCGTTACTGCGGGCTGAACGCGACGCTCGGGATCGACACCTGTTCGGACGGGAGCGGGGACGCGTAGCCGGCCGAACGGCCGAGTTCGCCGGGTCGGATCGCGATCGTCGATCGCGCGATCCCCGCGGGAGTTCCGCGACGTCGAAGG
This sequence comes from Halovivax sp., assembly GCA_007119345.1. Lineage (GTDB taxonomy): Archaea > Halobacteriota > Halobacteria > Halobacteriales > Natrialbaceae > Halovivax. The sequence continues at coordinate 14,010 of SKPV01000219.1, read as the reverse complement.
GCGATACGCGCTCGAGGACGCTGCTTCGGGCGGGTGCGCCCCCGACCTCATCGTGACCGACGAACCGATGAGCGCGCCGTCGCCGGAAATCCGACGCGGCGCGACCCCCGGAGACCGAACCAGTAAAGACACGCGACCCCATCGTCCCTGCCATGACGACGCTGGGAACCGCGAGCGCGGGCCCGGGGGAGGTCGACACGGGCCGCCTCGAGGTCGGCGAGACCCGGGACGGCAGTCCCTTCGGCCTCCCGGTCGCCGTGATCAACGGCGCCGAGCCGGGTGATACCCTCTACCTGCAGGCGGTGAGCGACGGCGACGAGTTGAACGGCGTGGGCGTCCTCCAGCGGGTGGTCCCGCAACTGGACCCCGCCGAGCTCTCGGGGACGATACTCGTCGTGGGGATCGTCAACTACCACGGCTTCCAGGTGGCCGAACACCGCAACCCGATCGACGACCGGAAGATGAACCGCACCTACCCCGGCGACGAGGCGGGGACCTCGAGCGAACGGATCGCCGCCGCGACGTTCGAGGCGGCCACGCGGGCGGACCTGATCCTCGACCTCCACCAGGGCTCGACGAGCCGGATGATCGACGAGGTGCGGGTGCGCTGTGGCCCCCGACACCGCCTGCACGAGGAGTGTCTCGAACTGGCGAAGGCCTTCGGCGCCGGCCACGTCCTCGACCAGAAGGGACCGGACGGCCAGCTGGCCCGCGCGGCCCCCGACGAGGGGATCCCGACGGTCGATCCGGAGCTCGGCGGCTGCGTCGGCTGGGACGAGTCGAGCATCGAGACGGGCGTCGAGGGCATCTTCAACGTCCTCCGGTACTACGACTTCCTCGCGGGCGACGTCGAACTCGAAGCCCAGACCCGGGCGGGCGATTTCACCCAGCACGGCGCGCCGGCCGGTGGACTCGTCTCCTTCGAGCGGGAACTCGGCGAGCGAGTGCGCGCCGGCGAGACGCTGTTCGCGGTGACGACGCCGTTCGGCGAGCCCAAGGCGGAGGTGACCGCCGACGAGGACGGGATCCTCTGGCGGACCCGCCGGCTCCCGCAGGTCGCCACCGGCGAGTACGTCTGCTCCGTCGGCACCGACGTCGACACCTACTGACGATGCCATCCGACCTCACCTGCCCCGCCTGTGACGCGGTGTACGACGCCGGCCCGGACGAGCCCTGGCGCTGCGCCTGCGGCCACGCCCTGGAGTTCGTCGAGCGGCCCTACCCCGAAGGGGAGCCGCTCCCGTTCTCGCGACTCGACACCTCCCGCGGTCTGTGGACGTTCTTCGAGTTCCTGCCGATCGAAGAGCACGTCACCTTCCACGAGGGGTTCACCCCGCTCGTCGAGGCCCCGTCCTGGGACGTCGAGTTCAAACTGGAGTACGTCTTCCCGACGGGCTCGTTCAAGGATCGCGGCGCGACGACGACGCTTTCGCGCGCAGCGGAACTCGGCGTCGAGAAGGTGATCGAGGACTCCTCGGGCAACGCGGGGGCGTCGATCGCGACCTACGCCGCCCGCGCCGGCCTGCCGGCGGACATCTACGTGCCGGACACCGTCAAGCAGTCGAAGCTGATGGCGATCCAGCGGGCGGGCGCCCGCCCGGTTCGGGTCGAGGGCTCCAGAGAGGACGTCACCGCGGCGTGTCTGAAGGCCGTCGAGGGCGACGGACGGAACCACGACGCGGCCGAACCCGTCGACGCCGGCGCCCCGATCGAAGAGGCCGAGTCCGGGTCCGACGCGAACGAAACCCGCCGACGCGGCGACGACGCTCCCTACCAGCGCGGCGAGGGCTGGTACGCCAGCCACGCCTGGAACCCGGCGTTCTACGCGGGCACGATGACGTTCGCGTTCGAGGTCGCCGCCCAGCGCGACTGGTCGGTGCCCGACGCGCTGGTCCTCCCGATCGGCCACGGCACGCTCTTTCTGGGCGCCTATCGCGGCTTCGAGCTCATGGTCGAGGCGGGCATCACCGATCGGCTCCCCCGGCTGCTCGGCGTCCAGTCGGTCGGCTACGACCCGATCGTCGAGGCCGTGGGCGGCGAGCGAGTCGTCGAGGACGACGAGGTGCGGACCGAGATCGCCGACGGGATCCAGATCAGCGAGCCGGCCCGGGGATCCCAGATCGTCGACGCGATCGAGGCGACCGACGCCACCGCGGTCGCCGTCGGCGAGGGCCCGGTCGAGACGGCCCTCGACCGGCTTCACCGCGAGGGATTCTACGTCGAGCCGACCTGCGCGGTCGCGCCCGCCGCGCTGGCGCACTTCCGCGAGCGGGGGCTCGTCGAGGACGACGAGGACGTCGTCGTTCCCCTGACGGGATCCGGACTGAAGACGCTGTGAATCCGGTCGACGGCGGTGCGGACCGATCGCGACGGGCGGTCGGCGACGCCGGGACCGCGACCCGAACCCGACATTCCTATACACGCGCCCTGAATACGGGCCCCTATGTTCCCAGCGCTTCGCGACGAGGTCGAGGGGGCGCTCGCGACCGCGCTTGCGGCCCGCGACCTGCCGACCGACGACCTCGGGATCGAGGAGCCGCCGGCCGACGTCGAGAGCGTCCTCGCCTCGAGCGTCGCCTTCCGGCTGGCCGGCGAGGTCGGCGCCCCGCCGCCGCAGGTCGCCGGCGACCTCGCAGACGAGATCGACGCGGACGACCTCCGCTACGTGGGGCGGGTCGAGACGCACGGCCCGTACCTGAACTTCCTGCCGAGCGAGGCCTACTACGCCGAGACGCTCGCGGCGGCCGCCGACCCGGACTACGGCGCCCGGCCCGACCGCGAGGAGTCCGTGGTGGTCGAGCACACGAGCGCCAACCCGACGGGGCCGGTCCACGTCGGCCGGGCCCGGAATCCGATCATCGGCGACGCGGTCTCGACCCTGCTCGCCTACGCCGGCTACGACGTTTCTCGCCACTACTACGTCAACGACGCCGGCCGGCAGATGGCCGTCTTCACCTGGGCGTACGAGACGTTCGAGGAGGCCGACCTTCCGGAGCCCGAACGGGAGAAGCCGGACTACGAGCTCGTCCGGTACTACCGCGAGGGTAACCGCTTCCTCGAGGACGGTCCCGAAGACGAGGTGGCCGCGGCCGAAGCGGAGATCGAGGCGATCATGCGGGGGCTCGAGGAGGGCGACGAGGACGCCTACGAGCGCGTCGGAACCGTCGTCGACAGGGTGCTCGCGGGGATGCGCGAGACCCTGGGCCGACTCCCCGTCGAGTACGACGAGTTCGTCAAGGAGACGCGGTTCATGCGCGACGGCTCGACCGACGAGGTCGTCGAGCGACTCAAGGCGCTGGACCAGGCGTTTCTCGAGGACGACGCCTGGCAGCTCGACCTCTCCGGGTTCGACCTCGAGAAGGACCTCGTCTTCCTGCGGGGAGACGGCACCTCGCTGTACACCACTCGCGACCTCGCCCACCACGAGTGGAAGTTCGACGAGTACGACCGCGCGGTCACCGTCATCGGCGAGGACCACGAACTCACGTTCGAGGAACTGCGCTGCGCGCTCGAGCTCCTCGGAAACGACACCGATCGGCTCGAGCAGCTGTTTTACTCCTGGGTGAACCTGCCCGGCGGCGAGGGGATGAGCACCCGACAGGGGACCGGCGTCGACCTCGACGACCTGCTCGACGAGGCGGTCGTGCGCGCCCGCCGGGAGGTCGAGGATCGCCTCGACGACCGCATCCGCGACGACGACCTCGACGACGAGGACGTCGAGCGCATCGCCCGACAGGTCGGCATCGGCGCCGTCCGCTACGACATCGTCGCGAAGCAGCCGACGAAGACGATCACCTTCGAGTGGGACCGCGCGCTGGACTTCGAGGCCCAGTCCGCTCCCTACGTCCAGTACGTCCACGCTCGCTGCTGTGGGATCCTCGACGGGGCGGGGCTGGACCCGGACGACGACCTCGGATCGCTGGCGGCCGACGGCGACGCGAGCGTCCTCGAGACGCCGGCCGAACGCGACTTGCTCGAAACGATCGGCCGGTTCCCCCACGTGGTCGAGGAGGCGGCCGCGGACCTGGAACCGCACCAGGTGGCGACGTACACCCGCGAGTTCGCCGAGACGTTCAACGCCTTCTACCGGGAGTGTCCGGTGCTCGCCGACGACGTCGACGACGATTTGCGGACGGCGCGACTCGCGCTGGTGGCCGCCTCGCGGCACACGATCGCCAACGCGCTCGCGATCCTCGGCGTCGCGGCGCCGCGGTCGATGTGACTCCTCGCGGAGCGCGGATCGCTCGGTGAACCGAGGGGACGTCGTTCCCCGGCTACCCGTCGCCGAGGGTAGCGTCGCGAGTACCGCGTACGCAGTGGCACAGCCAAGAATGAATGGCGGCGGACGAGTGGCGACGAATCCGGGCGGAAACCGGGCGTTGGAATCGGGTGCTCGGCGGAAACCGGGCGTTGGAATCGGGTGCTCGGCGGAAACCGGGCGTTGGAATCGGGTGCTCGGCGGAAACCGGGCGCTCAGTGAAATCGGGGGACTGGCGGGGGACGACGGTCGATCTCGAACCCACGGACCGCGTCGTCCCTCGAACGCGCCCGCCGCCGCGGGGGGACGGCGGCGGGTCGTTTACCGGCTCTCGCGGGAGATTATCGCCGATCCGACGGCGGCGGCGCGATCGCGAGCTCGTCGCCGTCGCCCGTGACCGTCAGGAACGGTGCGACCGTCTCGAAGCGGTCGGCGCGGACGACGTCGCCGCTGCGGCCGTCCCACTCGAGCACGCCGTGGTCGGCGAGTCGCGGCAGGTGGTTGTGGACGAGGCCGACGCGAACTCGTCGGACGAGGTCCTCGTCGGGGGCTCGCTCACATTCCTGGGCCGCGATCTCTCGGGCGAGGTCCGGGACGGTCCAGACCTCGGCGTCGAGGAAACACGCCAGGAGGTGGCGCCGTCGCGCATCGGACAGTAGCGAGTACGTCGCGTCCAGGTCCATGGGGGTGGCCATGAACGTACGGTTACTCGGCTCCTCCATCACGATTGTCCCAAACTGTTTAGGAGAGCAGGGGTGGAGCGCGGGCGGGTCGCCGGTCGACGGTTAGCCGTCGGACTCGGCGTCGGTGATCGCGCCGGAGACGCCGTCGGACGGGGCGTCGTCCCGGTCGTTGGACGCCGGCTGCGGTTCCACGTCCACGTCGGTCAGTTCGGCCGTCAGTCGGCGGTAGGCGACCGCCGCCGGACTCCGGGGTTCGTGGACGACCAGCGGCGTTCCGGCGTAGACGCTCCCGCGGACGGCCGTGTCTTCGGGAACCGTCCCGAGCAGCGGGAGGTCGAGGCGGTCGGCGATGTCGGCCGCGGGGACGTCGCCGGCGGGGTGGGTTCGGGTGACGAGGAGGCCGGCGACCTCGCCGTTGGCGCGGGCGACCAGCTCGATGGTCTTCGCGACGTCCTTGACGGCGGCGGGTTCCGGCGTGGTGACCAGGAGGACGGCGTCGGCCAGTCCGAGCGGGAGGACGGTCTCGTGGCTCACGCCGGCCCCGACGTCGAGCAGGACGTAGTCGGCTTGCTCGCGGAGCGCGTCGACGACGTCGCCGAGCCCTTCGGGGGAGGTCCTGGCGTAGCTCTCGAGCGAGCCGCCGCTGGGAACGCCGACGATGTTCTCCGCGAGGCGGTAGGTGGCCTCCTCGACGCTCGCGTCGCCGGCGAGGACGTCGTGGAGGGTCGCGGAGTCGGGCGAGAGGCTGACGAAGCCCGCGAGGTTCGCCATCCCCAGGTCCGCGTCGACGATGGCCACCCGCTTGCCCGCCTGCGCGAGCGCGGTCCCGAGGTTCACCGTCGTCGTCGTCTTCCCGACGCCACCCTTCCCGCTCGCGATGGCGTAGACCGTCTCCTGGGACATGATTCAGTGCCCGAACAGAGTGGCGGGACAACCTTAAATCGTGGCGCCCCGTCGGACGCGCGTCGGACGGTTCTGGCGAGCGAGGCGCTCGCTCATTTGACCGAGCACCGTGGAGGTGTGAGCGGGGAGGGACGACCCGCGAGCCGCGAGGATCTCGCTCCGCTCGATCCTCGGCAGAGCGAACGGCGACCGGGGGACCCGTGAGACCGGCGCGGTCCGAGCGAACGAAGTGAGCGAGACCGGGATCGGCGAGAATCCCGCTGCCGACGTGTCAACAGGTACTTAGCCCTCGCTCCGTTTCGTTCGGACGATGAGTCAGGAGGGCGACCAGGACCACTCCGACCGGAAGAAGTACGAGTTCCGGAAGGTGATCGAGGACCTCAAGAACTACGAGGGGTCGGGCACGCAGCTGGTGACGATCTACGTTCCCGAGGACCGTCAGGTCAGCGACGTGGTCGCCCACGTCACCCAGGAACACTCCGAGGCGGCGAACATCAAGTCGAAGCAGACCCGGACCAACGTGCAGGACGCGCTGACGAGCATCAAGGATCGCCTGCGCTACTACGATACCTACCCGCCGGACAACGGGATGGTGCTCTTCTCGGGCGCCGTCGACGCCGGCGGCGGCCAGACCGACATGGTGACGAAGGTGCTCGAGAGCCCGCCCCAGCCCGTCGAGTCCTTTCGCTACCACTGCGACTCGGACTTTCTCACCGAGCCCCTGGAGGAGATGCTCACCGACCAGGGGCTGTACGGACTGGTCGTCCTCGACCGGCGCGAGGCCAACGTGGGCTGGCTGAAGGGCAAACGCATCGAGCCGGTGAAGTCGGCCTCCTCGCTGGTCCCCGGCAAGCAGCGGAAAGGTGGCCAGTCCGCCCAGCGTTTCGCCCGCCTGCGCCTGGAGGCGATCGACAACTTCTACCAGGAGGTCGCCGGCATGGCCAACGACCTGTTCGTCCCGAAGCGCCACGAGCTCGAGGGGATCCTCGTCGGCGGCCCCTCCCCGACGAAAGAGGAGTTCCTCGACGGCGACTACCTCCACCACGAACTGCAGGACTCGGTGATCGGCAAGTTCGACGTCTCCTACACCGACGAGTCGGGCCTCCGGGAGCTCGTGGACAACGCCGAAGACGCCCTCGCCGACGCCGAGGTGATGAAGGACAAGCGGGAGATGGAGCAGTTCTTCAAGGAGCTCAACGCCGGCGATCTGGCGACCTACGGCTTCGAGCAGACTCGCCGGAACCTCGTGATGGGGTCGGTCGAGACGCTGTTGATCAGCGAGGACCTCCGAAAGGACGTGGTCAGTTACGAGTGCGCCGAGTGCGGGTCGACCGATCGCGAGGTGATCGACCGCCGACACTCGACGCCCGGACACGAGTGCTCGGACTGCGGGGCCGAGGTGGCGACCGCGGACGCCGAGCGCGAGGACGCGATCGAGCACCTCATCGAGATCGCCGAGCAGCGCGGCACGGAGGTGAAGTTCATCTCCACCGACTTCGAGAAGGGCGAGCAGCTCTACGACGCCTTCGGCGGCTTCGCGGGCATCCTGCGGTACAGCACCGGCGTCTGACGAACGACGCGTATCGGATCGCTACTCGTCGTCTCCGTGGCGGGGACCGCGCGCGTACCGATTGCTGTCCCGATCACGGAAGCGATTGCTCGCGTCATCGTATTCTTCGTTCGTCAGCGTCCGGAGCAACTTGTCGGCCGCTTTCTTGGCTTTGTTCGCGTGTTTCTCCGGCATCGTGTGACACTACTGTCAACCGGGTACGTCAATCTATCACCGCTCGCACGCAACCATCTCCATCCGATCGGAAACCGAGCCACCGCGCGGTTTCCGGCAGTTCCTGCACGTCGACGGTAGTTCGGTGGAAACGGGTAGCGGGCGACCGGAATCGGGGCCTGCTGTCGGGGTCGACCGATCGACGGCGCGGCAGATTCCCGTCCGACGCGTCGATTCCGCCGACGGAACTTTTTTCACAGACCGGGGAGTTCGTGAAAACGTGCCATCAGGTTCCGCGGAATCCGACATCTACGCGGAGACGCTGGCGGTCTTCGAGACCGCCGAGCCTGGCGAACCGCTCACCACGCCGGAGGTCGCCGACGCCCTCGACCTCGGCCGGCGAACGGTCTACGAGCGGCTGACGACGCTGGTCGACGACGGCGCGCTCGCGACGAAAAAGGTCGGCTCCGGAGCGCGGGTCTGGTGGCGGCCGATGGCCGAGGGGATCGACGACGACCGCCCGCCCGATTACGGGGCGGGCGGCGAGGCGCCCCCGTCGCCGACCGGGGGCTCGCGATCGCGCGATCGGTTTCGGACCATCGAGCGCACGGCCGAGCACCTCGCCACGGTGGTGTCGAACGTTCCGGTGATTCTCTTCGGCTTCGACGAGGACGGCACGATCACGCTCTCGGAGGGTAAAGGCCTCCGGACGCTGGGGTTCGAACCCGGACAGCTCGTCGGCGCGTCCCTATTCGAACTGTACGAGGACTACGGCGACATCCTCGACGACCTCGAGCGGGCCCTCGCGGGGGAGCCGTTGCGCACGATTCGCGAAGTGGAGGGCGTCGTGTTCGAGACGGTCTACCAGCCGGTCGTCGACGGGTCGGGTGACGAGCCGCCGGACGCGGACGACGGCGAGGTGTGCGAGGTCATCGCCGTCGCGATCGATATCACCGAGCGGGTCGAACGCGAACGGGAACTGGAGCGATTCGAGCGCATCGTCGACGCGGTAGGCGATCCGGTCTACGAGCTCGACGCGGACGGGTACGTCCGGTTCGTCAACGAGGCGTTCGTCGAGGAGTTGGGCTACGAGCGCGAGGAGCTGCTCGACCGCCACGTCTCTACCGGGATGGACGCGGCCGACATCGAGCGGGCCGAGGCGCTCATCGCCGAGCTCCTCGCGGACGGCGACGCGGCCAGCGCCACGCTCGAATTCGAGGTCGAGACCGCCGCCGGCGAGCGAATCCCCGTCGAGAACCACCTCGCCGTTCGGGTCGACGACGACGGGCGGTACCTGGGCTCGGCGGGCGTCCTCCGGGACGTGACCGAGCGGCGCCAGCGGGAGCGACGGTACCAGTCGCTCGTCGAGAACCTTCCGGGGATCGTCTGCTTCTCCGAGGTCGATCCCTCGTGGCCGCTCACCGCGGTCTACGGCGAGTGCGAGGAACTGACCGGCTACGCCGCCGACGAGCTGGTCGAGGACGTCTCCTGGGGCGAGGAGGTGTTGCACCCGGACGAGCGCGAGCGGATCTACGACGAGGTCGCGGACGCGCTCGAGACCGACGGCACCTACGAAGTGACCTACCGGATCAGGACCCGAGACGGCGAGGTCCGGTGGATGTGGGAGCGCGGGAACCTCATCGAAGCGGACCTGCTCCACTCGTTCATCACCGACGTCACGGAACGGAACGAACGCGAACGGCAGCTGAGCCGCCAGCAGGATCGACTCGCGGCGCTCAACAACCTCCACGACGTGGTCCGAGAAATCACGGACGCCGTGCTCGAACGCTCGACGCGCGAGGAGATCGAGGAGGCGGTCTGCCGACACCTCGCCGAGTCGGAATCCTACGAGTTCGCCTGGATCGCCGAGGTCGACCCGGAGACCGGCGACATCGCGCCGCGGGCCGAAGCCGGCGTCGACGGCTACATGGAAACCGGCGACCTCACGACGGATCCGGACCGAACGGGCGGGCGGGGCCCGGCCGGGACGGCCGTCAGGACGACGGAGATGCAGGTCTCCAGGGACGTCTTCGCGGACCCCGACTTCGAGCCGTGGCGGGACGTGGCGGCGGCCTACGGCTACCGCTCGTGCGCCGCGATCCCCGTCGTCCACGAGGGGACGCTCTACGGTCTGATCGGCGTCTACTCGGCCCGGGAGGACGCGTTCACCGAGGACGAGCGGGACGTGGTCGGCCAGCTCGGAGAGATCGTGGGTCACGCCATCTCCGCGGCCGATCGCAAGCGGGCGATGATGAGCGACGAGGTCGTCGAGATCGGCCTCCGGCTGCGTCAGTTCTTCCGGACGCTCGGGCTCGCGGGGAGCGTCGAGGGCACGGCCGAGTTCCGCCGACTGATCCCGGTCGGGGACGGCTCGCACCTGCTGTACGGGATCGCTCGCGACGGGGCGATGTCGGCCGTCGAGCGGCTCGCGGACGCCGAGGAGGTGCCCCACTGGGAGGCCGTGAGCGTTCTCGGTACCGACGGCGGAGCGACCCGATTCGAAGCGCGGCTGGCGGACGCTCCGTTCGCGTCGGTAGTATCGGCCCACGGCGGCTACTTCAAGGAGGCGCGCCTCGTCGACGGCGATCTGCTCGTTCGCGTCCACCTCGCTCCAGGAGCGGAGATTCAGCGCTTGATCGACGATCTGCGAGAGAGCTACCCCGGCGTTGAACCCGTCACCCGCCGCCAAAAGACGGTCCGGAGGCGGACCGCCGAGCGGTTCGCGACGACGCTCGACGCGGAACTCACCGATCGCCAGCGCGCCGCGCTCGAGGCGGGCTACGCCGCTGGCTTCTTCGAGTGGCCGCGAGACAGCTCCGGGGAGGACGTCGCCGACGCGCTCGACATCAGCCCGGCGACGTTCCACCAGCACGTGCGCACCGCCGAGCGAAAGCTCCTCGACGAGCTGTTCGCCGATCGTTGAGCGGCCGACGACCCGCTCTCTGATGGCAAATCGGCCCGACGACCCGCTTCGCCGGGCGCTCTGCGGTCCCGCGACCCGCTCTCCGGGCGTCTCCCGGCCGGACGGTTGCGATAGTCGCCCGTCTCGACTCCTCGCTCGCACGGATCGTGCCGATCCGACACTCACGTCTGACGAACCGTTAAGTGGACGCGCGACCCAGTAGGGGTCGGGATGGGCAACAAGAACAAGACGATCTCGTTCCGGGTCAACGAGGAGGCGTTCGAGGCGCTCCAGGAGATCGCCGAAGAGCGCGACATCTCGCTGTCCGCGGTCTTCCGGGACTACGTCGACATGCTCGTCGAACACGACGGGCAGGTCGCGGTCGTCTCCGAGGACGAGCTCGAAGCGGCCGACGAGGACGAGACGTCGTTTCCACCGACCGTCGAGGTCCCGAAGAGCTTCCTGCGCGAACACGAGCGTCTGGAACTCGAGACCGAGCACCTCCGCGAGCAGCTCGAAGAGCACAAGGCCTACGTCACCGACCTCCGGGACCGCCTCGAGGACGAGCAAGACGAAATCATCCTGCTCGACGACCTGGACGAGGACGAGCCCTACCAGCTCGGCTGACTCCGGGCGAGCGCCCGCTCGATCCGGCCCGTCACTTCGCGAGATCCCGCTTCGCCCGTCGAATTTCCGCTCCCGTTTCGTCCGCGCCGTCGACCCGCGCCAGTCCTTCCGCCGCCTCCAGCGTGCGGACCGCGTCGTCGAGGAACGACAGGACGTCGCCCGAATACGCGTAGACCAGGTACTCGTCGCTCATCACGTCCACGATCGCGTCCGGGCCGAGTCCCTGCGCGCGCAACTCTAGCAGGTACCGCACGAACTTACGCTCCGGGCACCCGCAGTAGGGGTTGTCCCCGCAGTCACAGTCGAGGAAATCCGAGGCGAAGTCGAGCACCCGCTCGCGGGTCGCGTCGTCGAGCTTCTCGAGGCCCTCGCCCTGGAAGAGCAGGTCCAGCGTCGCCCCCTTGAACGCGCCCTTGGGGACGGTCGTCTCGAGCTGGGAACAGAGCTGGCGGTGGTTCTTGAGGTAGATCTTGTCGGTGATGGCCACGCGTCGGCGGGAATTGGAGACTGCCGGCGAAAAGTGGTTCGGTCGAGCGGGCGTTTCCGGGGCGAACGGCCGGGCCGGTCGCGCGTCGTCCGTGCGATCCGGGTGCGCTTCACACGGCCGCTCGCGGAGTCGAAACGTATTTCAGGTGCTCGCCGAGTACCTCAAAGTGCGACCGTGTCCGGGTTGGGGTAGTGGTTATCCTTCAGCCTTGTGGAGGCTGAGACGCGGGTTCGATTCTCGCACCCGGACTCATAACTCAGCGTAATTTTCTCGATCGATCCGGACGCAGTTCCGAGTTTCCCGGAGACCGCGGCAAGGCCGGTCCGATATACGAGCGCCCGAGCTGCGTCGATCTCGCGGCTCGAAACTCGGCGCAAACGGCTCGTCCATCACGCGGCCGTGTTCCGACCCACGACGGACGACCTCGGCCGAAACCCCGACGCCCGCCACAACGCACGGGTTCGCGCGTCCGTCGAATCCGACGATCACGAAAGGACCGACCCCCGCTTCCCCCACAACGTCGTCTCGCTCCGTCCGTCCCGGTACCGGCAGGTGGAGTTCGTGAAGGTCTCCCGTGAAACGCTCGGCGACCTGACCGACGGCCGTCGCCGAACCGTCCCCCGGCTACGGACGACGAACGGGGTCCGGGCCGTGGAAGGGCATCGTCGCAACCGTCCCGAACGCCTGCCCGCCCTCAATCGGCCGGCCGACCCCGTCCGACCGGGCTCACCGCGCCGCTCTGTTGGACGACGTCGAGTGCGGTCATGACGTCCGAGCGCGAGATGATCCCGACGAGGTCGCCGTTACCGGCGCCCCAGTCGTCGGCGCGTTCGATGACGAGCAGTCGGTCCACGCCCTCGCTGCGCATCTTCTCGATCGCGCTCATCACGTCGGTCTCGGGGCCCACGGTCGCGAGGTCGGTGCGCATGACTTCCTCGACGGCGTAGGCATCGCGCTCGACGGGGCGGACCCCCCGGGCGCCGTCGAGGGTGACGATCCCGACGAGGAAGCCGTCGTCGAGGACGGGGTAGGCGGTGTGGCGCTCCCGGAACATGCGCTGGACGAGCTCCTCGACGGTGGTGTCGGTCGTCACCGTCTGGAGCCGATCCGCGGGCGTCATGATGTCCCGGACGGTGACGTCCTGGAAGGCGGCTTTCATCGTCACCTGCTGGGACTCGCCGGAGGCGGCGATGTAGACGAACAGCGCGACCGCGATCAGGATCGGGTTCCAGGCGAAGAGCCCGAACAGCCCCATCAGGACGGCGAATCCCTTGCCGACGGTCGCCGCCTGGCTGGTCGCCTTGGCGTAGGGCTGGTTTCGCGCCAGCAGCGCCCGGAGGATCCGCCCGCCGTCCATCGGGAACGCCGGCAGCATGTTGAACACCGCGAGCGCGATGTTCAGGATCGCGAGATAGGCGAAGATGAACCGCGCCCCGGCGAGACCCTCCGGCGTGAGCAGAAAGAGGCCGTAGGAGCCGATCCCCACGAGGACGGAGACGATCGGGCCCGCGATCGCGATGGCGAACTCCTGGCGCCAGTTCTCGGGCATCTCCGACAGCGCGGCGATCCCGCCGAGCAACCAGAGCGTGATCGAGTCGATCGGGTAACCGTAGCGCTGGGCGGTCAGCGAGTGTCCCAGCTCGTGCAACACGACGCCGACGAACAGGCCGATCGCCGCGAGCAGCCCCCACAGGAACGGCGAGTAGCCGCCGGTGAGCGCCGCGACGTCGATTCCCGCCCCCATCACCTCGTTGAAGATCTCGGCCGCCTCCCCGATCTGTGCCGCGATGAGGTACGCGAATATCGGCAGGATGAGCAGGAAGGTGACGTCGAGTTTGATCGGGATCCCGAAGAGCGACCCGACCCGGAAACTCTTCCACATACCACCGGATAACCCCGGGGGACCCTTAAACAACCCGCCGACGCGAGTGTCGACCGTGAACCCGGCTGCTCGGTCGTTTCCCCGGTCGATCTCGGGGCGCGGACGGACGAACGCCGCCGCCGTGGGACGCTCTCTCAGTATCGATATAATGCCACTAGTACGGATTAGACAATATTGGCGTGTACTATGATTGATTTATATTTCTTGTGACCGTCCCCCCGGGTAGACACCATGCAAACGCACGTAACCCCGACCCGGTGCGAACCGCTTCCCGAAACCCTCGACTCGCCGCAGGCCAAGCTCGTCTACCTCTACCTGACGACGAGCGACGGCGCGACGGTCGACGACCTGGCCGACGCGCTCTCGATGCGGAAGCTGTCCGTCCTCTCCGTGCTGCGCTCGCTGTCGGCCGACGGCCTGGTCGAGCGTGAGGGCGACCGCGTCCGCGCCCGGAACTGATTCGGCGACGGGGGCGTTCGTTCGAGTTTCGGCGACGAGGGCGTTCGTTCGAGTTTCGGCGACGAGGGCGTTCGTTCGAGTTTCGG
>SKPV01000287.1 GCA_007119345.1 Halovivax sp. | reverse complement strand
GACCGCGACTGATCGACGACCGGTCGCCCCGACGACCGCGACTGATCGACGATCGGTGTCGACGTCGAACGCGACTGATCGACGATCGGTGTCGACGTCGAACGCGACTGATCGACGATCGAATGTCGACGCGCCGGGTAACCGTCTGTTTCCGGGACGGCGGGGGGAATCGAGCACTGGCAACAAGACATTTAACGTGGTAACACGTAACACAAATCGAGGTGCCAAACGTGTCCACCCGTGTAAACGACGACGCGACGGACGAGCGAGAATCGAGCCGCGAGCTCGCCGGGACGCCGAGCATCGAGTCCTACGAGACCGACGACGGGGTCGTATTCTACGACACGGAGAACCCGCTCGCGTGGGTGGAGACGAACCGAACGCTCTGTCTCGACGACCTCGCCTGAGCTCCGGCTTTACCGCGCACCGGTACGCTTTTTCCCGGTCCAGCGCGATGACCCGTACGTGGGTTTCGACGACGACTTCGACTTCGAACCGAGTCCGCACGAACCCGAGGAGTGGGATCCGGAGGCGGAGTTCAGGGATCCCGACTCCGATTGGCCGACCATCCCCACCGTCTCGACGTCCGAAGAAGACGCCCCGAGGGAGGTCGCCCGGACGTTCTGGACCGTCGTTATCGTGGTCAACGTCGCGGTGCTGTTCGTCTCTCTCGGGCCGATGCTGATCTACTTCTGGGGCGACTGGCGGTCGGGACTGACCCTGGTCGCGGGCGGAGTGGTCCTCTTCGGCCTCGCGTACCGACGTTACCGGAGCTTTATGCGTCGAGACGATTCGGTCGACGACGCCCCGCCGACGGGGGCGGACGACGGGTCGGACGACGGCGGGCCCGACGGGGGAACCGATGCCACTGGGCCAAAGGACGGGTTGGATCCCGCCGAGGGTTTCGAGGAATCCCCCGATCGATCCGACGGAGCCGAAACGGATTCGACCCCCGGCGGCGAAGCGGGAACCCCGAACGATTCACCGAGGAACGCATGAAAACCGTACGCGACGACGACGGCAACCGATACGTACTGCTCAAGCGATCCGGCGACGCGAGCCTCGTGCGCGACCCGACGACGGGCAACGAGTGCTACGTCGGCAACGATCGCCTCGAGACGGTCGACGGTGCGTCGACGTTCGAAACCGCCGCGGCGGCCGTGAGCGAGCCGGTCCGACGACTCCTGGAATCCGTTTCGGACGCCCGCTCGCTCGGACTCCTCCTCGAGCTGGACGACCGCGGCTCGCTCCCGGTCCGGACGATCCTGACTGAAACGGAGCGCTGTGAGAGCGAGCTCAACGGCGTGCTCGCTTCGCTGGTCGCGGCGGATCTCATCACGGAGGTGACGGTCGGCGGCGAACGGGGCTACGCCGTCACCGACGAGTGTGCGACGGCGTTGTCGGTGCTGCGAACGAGCCCGAAATCGGTCGACGGGGACGACCGAGCGAGCGATGGACCGGACGACGGCGACCGAGCGAGCGATGGACCGGTCGACGGTGGGTCGAGCGTCCTCACGGACGAGTGAGTCCGATCCGATCGGATCCGTTCTGCGGTCGTTTCGATGCTCGCCAGCGCCTCGACCGCGGATTCACTCCGTGAGCGCGGGTTCCGGCGCGACGCGTCGTCGCTCGAGGCGCGACCGGTTCGACGTGGCGTCTTTGCGCACGCGGACGAGGTCGTCGGCTGCGCCGACGAGTTCTTCGTCGTGGCTGACCACGACGATCTGCTCGACGCCGAGTTCGCGCATCGACTCGACGAGCGACACCAGACGGCCGACGTGGCCCGAGTCGAGAAAGACGGTGGGTTCGTCGAGGATCAACGGCGGCATCGGGGCGGCGCCCTCGACGCCCTCGGCGAGCAGCCGGTAGATCGCACACCTGAGGCTGAGGTTGAACAGTGCCCGCTCGCCCCCCGAGAGCTGCTCCGGATCCAGGGGTTCGCCGTCCTTCTGGTAGACGGTCAGTCGGTACTCCCCGTCGAGGTCGATCCCCGCGTAGGAGTCGTTCTGGTAGACGAGGTCGAACGTCTCGTTGAGCAGCCGTTCCAGGGTCTCGACGTTGCGCTGGCGGAGTTCCGCCCGGAGATCGCCGTACGTTTCCCGGAGGGTCTCGGCCTCGTCGTGAAGCGATTCCAGCCGTTCTCGGCGCCGGTCGACGGTCTCGAGCCGATCGCGCAGGCTCGCTAGTTCCTCGAGTTCGTTCTCGACCGCGCCGATCGCGCTCTGGAGGTCGTCCCGAGTCGACTCGAGATCTGCCAGTTTCGCGTCGACTTTCTCGAGGTATGTCTCGGCCTTGCGCTTTTCCTCGCGGGCGTTTTCGACCTGCCGCTCGTCGAACTTCGCCTCGAGGTCGCGCTTACGATCCCGCGTTCCGGAGAGTTGCTCCCGGCGCTCCTCGTTCATCGTCCGCCAGTTGTCCCGGCGATCCCGAAGCGTCTCGATCTCCGTCTCCAGGTCCGCCCGCTCGTCGTCGATCTCGGCGACGCGCCGGAGCGTCTCCAACGTGTCCCGAAGCCGACTCCGCTCGGCGTTGATACTCCCGAGTTCTGTCCGGCGCTCATCGACGTCCGCCGATAGCTCCTCGGCGCGCGCTCGCTTCTCCGCGGCCTCCGCCTCGTACGTCTCGGCGTCCTCGCGCAATCCGTCGTGGCTCTCGCGCCGGTCCGCCACCGTCTCGCGACGCTGGTCGAGCAACCGTTCGACGTCGCTTCGCTTCTCCCGGAGCCGCTCGACCCGCCGCTCCGCCTCGCGGAGGGATTCGCCGCGTTCGATCCGTTCGTTCAGCTCGTCGCGCTCGGACTCGAGTTCCTCCAGTTCGTTCTCGAGCGTCGCCAGCTCCTCGCGCTTTTCCGCCAGCGCGTCGACGTGGGGGGAATCCTCGACGGCCTGGCCGCACTCGGGACACTTGCCCTCCTCGAGGAGTCGTTCCCCTTCCTCGATCGCGCTCTCGACGCTGTGCCTCTCGGCGGCGACGTCCCCGATCTCCTCCCGGATCGTCTCCCGCTCGCCTTCGAGTTTCTCGAGGAGCTCGCCCGACTCGCCGAACGCCACCGGCGAATCGTCGAACCGTGCGCGTTCGGTCTCGATCTCGTCGTCGAGCTCGGCGAGTCGCTCCTCGCCCTCGTCGATGGCCGCCTCGTCGTCGTCCAGCTTCTCCTCGAGCTCAGCCGCCTCCGCTCGCGCCCGTTCGGCCCGGGCTTCGTGCTCGTCGGCCTCCTCGCGCAGCCGCTCTATCTCCCCGCTCGTCTCGGTTATCGAGACCCGGACGTCTTCGAGGTCGTCGCGGAGCTCGTCGTCGCGCCCCTCGAGCGTCTCGATACGCTCGTCGACCGCCTCGCCCGCTAGATCGACCCCGGCGAGCAGATCTTCGCGCTCGTCGGCGAGCGCTTCTCGCTCCGATCGACGCTCCCGGATGCGGTCTGCCGCGTCCTCGCGCTCGCGTTCCGTCTCGGCGATCTTCGAGCGCAGTTCCCCGATCGTCTCCTCGAGGGACGCGATCTCCCCTCGGGTTTCCTCGTGGCGCTCGAGGACCGCTTCGGCGTCTTCGAGCGTCTGGCGGGCTCGGTCGCGCTGGGACTGGAACCGTTCGATATCGTCGGCGGTCTCTCCGAGTCGGGATTCGAGCCCGTTCAGTCGTTCGTGGAGGTCCTTTTGTTCTTTCGACTCGATCTGGTCGGACAGGTTCGTCGCGCGGCCGCGAACCTCCCTGAGGACGTCGTCGACGCCGAGGCGGGCGTCGTTCGCTCGCTCGCGATACTCCTCCAGGGCGCCCAGCTGGAGCAGGTCGTCGATCACGTCCTGGCGCTCGCTCGGCGATGCGTGGATGAGCTTGTTGACCTCGCCCTGTCGGACGTACGCGCAATTGACGAACGCGTCGGCGTCCATTCGGAGGAGGTCGGCGACGGTACGCCCGACGTCGCGCGCGCCGTCGATCGCTCCGTCCGGCGTTTCGAGGACGCACTTCGTCGTCGTCGCCCGGTCGCCGCGCAGCTTCAATCGGCGTTCGACGCTGAAGGCGGCGCCCTCGTGGGTGAACCAGCACTCGACCTCCGCTTCCTCCTCGCCGATCGTTATCACGTCGTCGAGCGTGCGATCCTCGAGCGCCTTCGATCCGTAGAGGGCGAAAAAGATCGCCTCGAGCAGCGTCGACTTGCCGCTGCCGTTGACGCCGTGGACGACGGTTACCCCGCGGTCGAGCGAGAGATCGGCCTCGCCGTAACACTTGAAATTTCGCAGCCGGAGTCGGTCGACCCTCACGCGAAATCACCCAGCGACGCGTGGTCGGCTTCCGTCTCAGCCTCTCCGTCCGTGGACTCCTCCGAGTCCGGGGCCGAAGCCGGTTCGTCGTCGGTATCGGTTGCGGCCGGTTCGTCGTCGGT
>SKPV01000292.1 GCA_007119345.1 Halovivax sp. | reverse complement strand
GCCGAGGCGATCGACGATCGCGAGAACGTCAGACACCTCGGCTACGTCCCGGCCGAAGACCTCCCCGCCCTCTACCGCACCGCGACGGCGTTCGTCTACCCGTCGCTGTACGAGGGGTTCGGCCTGCCGCCGCTGGAGGCGATGGCGTGCGAGACGCCGGTCGTGGCGTCCGAGGCCGCCTCGATCCCCGAGGTCGTCGGCGACGCGGCGCTGCTCGTCGATCCTCGAGACGCCGACGAGATCGCGAGCGCGCTCGAACGCGTCCTCACCGACGCGAAACTGCGCGACGAGTTGATCGACGCCGGACGAGCGCGAGCGCGAGCGTTCTCGTGGCGGACGTCCGCGCGGCGACTGGCCGACGTGTTCGAGGAGGTCGCCGCCGAGCGCCGACGAACCTGAGCGACGGCGCGCGACCGCGGTGCCGGGGCGCACCCGTCTCCGACGACCACGACACCCCTCCGATGTCCACGACAGTTCGAAACCCTCGTCTCGACCGCACGCTCGACGCGGCGCGGCTCCTCGCCGCCGTCGCGACGGGAGCGGTGGCGCTGTACGCGGCGGCCGTCGCCGGCTTCGCCGACGAACCCGTCGCGTCCGCCCGTCCGTTCGGATTCCTCGGGGCGGCGACGCTGCTGGCGTACGCGAACCTGTTCCTGGTGACGACGGACCGCCCGGCGAGAGCGGTCCGCGCCGCGGGCCGCGTCCTCGTCGTCGGTACGGTGGTCCTCGCCTGCGTGCTCCCGTGGACCGAGTCGTTCGCGGGCTACGCGGGGTGGACCCTGCTCGCCGGTCTGTCGTTCGTCGGCTCGCTCTACGTCAGGCGGGAATTGCGCGAAGAGCCGGTCTTCCTGGTCCCGAGCTGGGAGCGGATCTCCCGCGGACCGGTCACGGCCTACACCGTCGGGCTCGCGCTCGCGACGGCCTGGGGAGCGTTCCTGATCTTCGACGGGCTCGGCGCACACAGCTTCTTCCACGACGAGCAGTGGCACGCGGAGGTCGCGATGAGCGTCCTGGAGACGGGCGAGTTCGCGCGCTGGAACTTCGTCGCCGAGGAGCCCGGCGAGGCCTACCGGCGGGGCTACCTCGTCAACGCGGTCGGTGCGGGCCTCGCGGCGCTGTTCGGCTACGACGAGTTCACCCTGCGGGCGTTCCCCGCCGCCATCGGCGTCGCCACGATCCCGCTGGTCTACCTGTTCGTCAGGCGGTTCACGAGCCGCGACGTCGCCCTGGCGGTCACCGTCGCCGTCGTCTCGAACGTCGTCGTGATCTTCTTCTCGCGCTTTCTCCGGCCGTACACGGTCTTCGTCTTCGCCTACCTGGCGACGCTCTACCTCTTCGACGTCGCCGTCGACGAGCTGCGCCTCGCGCGGTACCGCCGGGCCGGCCTCGCCCTCCTCGCCACGGCCGCCGCGCTGGGCGTCGCGATGCAGGCCGCCCAGTTCGCCAAGATCGCCCTCGCGCTGCTCCCGCTCGCCGCGGTCGTTTACCTCGCGTTCGATCCCGAACTCAGGCGGTCGGTCCGCGCGGCGCCGAAAGCGGCCGCGGCGCTCGTCGTCGCCTTCCTCGCCGCGCTCGTCGTCCTGGGCGCCCCCGGCGAGCTGCAGGCGCTCCCGCGCCAGACGACGGAGTTCCTCTCGCTCTCGCGGGTCGACCGGCCGACGACGACGTACGTCCACTACCTCTTCGAGCGCTACGTGAAGTTCGAGGCGGCGTTCGTGGGACTCTTCGTCGCGGGCGCGGGCGCCCTCGCCGTCATTGCAGGGCGAGAACGCGATCCGAAGCCGCTGGTCTTCCTGCTGTACGCGCTCGTCCCGCTGATCGTGATGAGCTACCTCTTCGATCACTTCACGGATCCGCGCTACGTCTTCTACGTGATTCCGTTCGTCTTCGGGGTCGCGATGGTCCCGCTGGCGCTCGCCGTGCGCGTCGCCACCGACGTCGTCGCGATGCCCTCGGCGCGAGCGCCGCTGATCGTCCTCCTCGTGGCCTCGCTCGTCGTCTTTCCGCTGTCGCCGATCGCGGCGCCGGGAGACGGCGGGTACGCCATGCAGGCGCCCGCCGAGTGGGAGCACGAGGACGCGAGCCAGCTCCTCCACGAGCGCGCCGCGCCGCCCGACTACCGGACCGCCTACGGCTGCGTCAACGAGGTCGTCGAACCCGGCGACGTCGTTATCTCGACCGGTCGGTTCGAGACGGCCTACGTCGATCCCCAACCCGGAGTCGAGTACTACCAGTTGCCGTGGAACGATCGGGGGGCGACCGACCTCCGGACCGGCGAGGTCGAGCCGTTCTTCGACGTCGTCGAAGACGAGGACGTCGAGAACGTCTACGTCGTCTCCACGTACGTCCACATGGTCGACGGGGAGGTCGTCGACTGGCTGCTCGCCGAGACCGACGACCTCTCGGCCGAGATCGGGATCGAGCCGTTCTACTACAGCGGGCTCCACGCCGAGCACGACCTGCGCTGGCCGTCGGTTCGACACGCCGGGCAGCAGGCGCCGGACGTCGGCGCGTGCGGGTAAGCTACTCGGCGACCGTGGCTCGCGGTCGTCTCCGTGCCCACGATCGCTTTCTCCCCCGTATTCGTCTGCCCAGTCCGAATCAGACGAGGGACTGGCCAGCCCGATCCTGACGAGGATCGAGCGAATTCTATCGCCGGCTCTCGGGATTCAATTGTGCCTCAACAATTCTACCCGGAGATAGTCTTATTGAGCTACGCCGGGAACGACCGGTATGGCCGATGACGA
This sequence comes from Halovivax sp., assembly GCA_007119345.1. Classification (GTDB taxonomy): domain Archaea; phylum Halobacteriota; class Halobacteria; order Halobacteriales; family Natrialbaceae; genus Halovivax. Next base: position 1,641 of record SKPV01000292.1, on the reverse strand, counting down.
ACCCGGCGTCGACGCACCCGGCGTCGACGCGTGGAAAGCGCGCACGAGCGCGTTCGACAGAGTTCAGTCGGTCGCGAGCACCGTCTCGCGACCGCAGTCCGCGACGGACATCGCGGCCGAAGCGCACGTGGCGGAAAACACCGCGCGAGACCACCTCGAGCGCCTCGTGGAGATAAACGTCCTCCTGAAACGCGATCGAGAAGGAACGGCCGTCTACGCGCCGGACCCCCTCCACACCCGGATGCAGACGCTCCGCGATCTACTCGATACCCACGACCACGAGGGGCTCCTTCGGCTGAAAGCCGAACTCCTGGATCGGATCGAGGAGTGGCGCGAGGAGTACGAGGTCGGGTCGCCCGAGGAACTTCGCGAGCGCGGTGCCGACGCGGACGACGCGACGGAGACTCGGGAGATCCTGCGGGCCGCGAGCGACTGGGAACTCGTCGCGTACCGCCTCGGGATCGTCGAGGACGCCATCGAAAACTACGCGACGTACAGTCGCGAGAACCGCGCGTCCGCATAGGGATGGGGCCCGCAGACAGTTCGTACGACCCGGCAGAAGCGTCCCACCGGGCGCTCCGCGGGATCCAGCGTGAACTCGAACGGCATCCGGCGATCGATTCGGTGCGCGGGTTTCCGTCCGGCGAGTACACCCGGGTTGTCGCACGCGTCGCGACGGACCGCCTGGACGTCGCCGGCGACGACGCGACGCTTACGGTACGCTGGTTCGCGGGCGAGTCCCCCGACGCTCCGCCCGAGTTCTCGTTTCACTACAGCGACGAGACGGGCGACTTCGGATGGCATCACGAACCGAACCCGCACGTCGACGGATGGGGCCACTTTCAGGACCGGGCGGTCGACGAGAACGACTACGCGTACGAACCGCACGGGTTCTCCTCGAACAATCCGACGCGAGTCGTCTGGGAGGTCACGTCGCTCCTGATGGAACGGCTGTAGGCCGGGGACGCGCGTCGACGTCGACCGAATAACCCTTACCGACGAGTGTTCACGTTACTCACATGTTCCCGGAGCGACTCGAAACGGACCGCCTCGTCCTCGAGCGGCTCTGCCACGAGAACGTCGACGCGTTCGAGCTGTACGAGTGCTTCGCCGACGGTGACGAAACCCGGGACGTCTTCGAGCACGTGCCCCAGCGTCCGTACCGGGTTCCGATGGAAGCCCGGGAACGGATCGACGACGCCGAAGAATCGTGGGCGGATCGCGAGGCGGCCGAGTACGCGGTCCGCCCCGGGCCCGGCGAGGAGGGCGCCGGCGAACTCGCCGGCGTGACGGGGCTGTTCTGCGATTGGGAGCGGCGGACGGGCGGGCTCGGCCTCATCCTCGCCGAACCCTTCTGGGGCAGGGGATACTCGGGCGAACGGGCGGCGGCGCTGCTCGAACTCGCCTTCGACCGCCTCGGGGTCGAGCTCGTCTCTGTGGGGTACAACGAGGGCAACGAGAAGTCCGAGCGGGCCATCGAGAAGTACGTCGACGCCCACGGCGGTCGGTACGAGGGCGTGATCCGGAACAGCGTGCCCATGAACGGGGAGATCGACGACTTCCACCGGTACACGATTACGCGCGAGCAGTACGGGGACGCGATCGACGACGAGGATCCGATCGACGACGAGGATCCGATCG
>SKPV01000007.1 GCA_007119345.1 Halovivax sp. | reverse complement strand
TGAAGAGGTTGTAGATGCTCGGCCCGAAGATCGCCATGAAGATGATCGCGAGCACGAGGCCGGGGATCGCGTACAGGATCTCGACGCTGCGCATCAGGAAGTCGTCGACGTAGCCGCCGAAGAACGCCGAGACGGCGCCGACGATGACGCCGCCGACGAAGCTGATGCCGACGGCGACGATGCCGATCGTCAGCGCCGTTCGACTCCCGTACACCACCCGCGAGAGCATGTCCCGGCCGTACCGGTCGGTGCCCAGCGGGTGCTCCCGGGAGGGTCCCTCGTAGCGCATGCTCTGGTCCATCGCGTGCGGGTCGGCGTGGAGCCACGTGATGACGGCTCGATCGAAGACGAAGTTGTCGACCGCGCTGAACAGCGCCATGAGGATCAGCCCGGCGACGATCGCCACCCCGGCGAGCGACGTCGGGCTGTGCTTGAGCTGGACGAGCGTCGCGAGGACGCCCCCTTCGTCGTCGAACTCGGTGCCGACCTCGGCGGCGTGCGTTCCTTCGCTGCTCATCGGGTCTCACCGTCGAGCCGTGTCTCAGTCATACTTGATCCTCGGATCGATGTAGGCGTACGCCAGGTCGGTGATCACAACGCCGATCAGGAACAGCGTCGAGAAGAACAGGGTGACGCCGACCGCCACCGAGTAGTCCTGCTCGATCACCGAGTCGAAGAAGAGCCGTCCCAGCCCGGGGATGGCGAAGATCTCCTCGACGATGACGCTGCCGCCGAGCAGCGTCGAGACCTGCAGGCCGACGATCGTCACGAGCGGCAACAGCGCGTTCCGGAACGAGTGGCGCAAGAGCACCTTCCGCTCCGGGATCCCGTAGGCGCAGGCGGTCTCGACGTAGTCCTCTCGCATCTCCTCGATCATGCTCGAGCGCGTCATCCGCATCAACAGCGCCGTCTGGGCGGTCGCCAGCGTGAGCACCGGCATGATCAACAGCAGCGCCGCCTCGACGGGATCGACGAACGGCGACGTGTAGCCGGTCGCCGGCAGCAGGTCGAAGTTGTACGACAGCAGGTAGATCAGCATCAGCGCGAGCCAGAAGTTCGGCGTCGAGATCCCGGCGAGTCCGGCGAACCGCGAGAGGTGGTCGCCGGCGCGGTTGTGTCTCGCGGCGCCGTAGATGCCGAGCCCGATCGCCACCGGCAGCGCGACGAGGTACGACAGCCCCATCACGACCAGCGTCGGCTCCATGCGTTCCCAGATCAGGTCCGTCACCGGTCGGTTGTAGACGAACGACTGGCCGAGGTCGCCCTGGGCGAGGCTCGCGAGGTAATCGACGTACTGTACGTACAGCGGGCGGTCGAAGCCGTGGGCTTCGATCAGGTCCTCGGCCAGTTCCTGGCCGGGCTCTTCGCCGAGCCAGAGGCGGACGGGATCGCCGGGCAGCGCGTGCATCATGACGAACGTGAGCGTCACGATGCCGAACAGCACCGGGACCAGCTGCAGTAATCGTCGTAACGTGTACCGTAAGAGTCCCATGCGTGTGAGTGAGCGATGAAGGCGGTGAGAGACGGCGCGGCGTTACCCGTCGATGTTGGCCTCTTGCCAGTAGTTGAACGCCTCCTGCTCGCCGAACTCGCTCGGCTCGTAGTCCTGGACGCTTGCGTGGACGCCCGTGACGCTCTCGGCGGAGTAGACCCCGATTACCGGGTACAGCGAGAGCACGATATCGGCGGCCTCGACGTAGTACTCGCGGCGGTCCTCCTGGGCGACGGTCGCCTGCCCGGCGCGGACGAGCTCGTCGAGGCGCTCCAGATCCTCGAGGATATCGTCGTCGCCGCGCTCGCGGCTCCCCTCGTACAGGTAGCCGATCGAGGAGTGCCCGACGACGTCGTCGGACATCCCGCCGTCGTCGTTGCGCAGGTCCCGGAACATGTGGTAGTAGTAGCCGTCCGGGTCGTCGTTGCCGCCCCAGCCGTAGGTGGTGATGTCGTAGGTGCCGTCGCCGAGGGCGTCGAGCCAGTCGCCGGTCGACACCTCGCGGATCGAGCAGTCGATGCCGACCTCCTCGAACTCGTTCTGGAGGACGAGCGACCGACCCTCGTTGGCTTCGCCGGCGGTTATCAGCAGGTCGACCTCGAAGTCGGTGCCGACGCCGGCCTCCTCGAACAGCTCGACGGCCCGGTCGTGGTCCTGTTCGGGGTAGTAGTTTTCCCGCCACTCGTCGGCGGGGAAGTCCCACGCGTCGACGGTCTCCTGGGGCATGTGACCCCAGTTGCGGCCGGCGAGACCGCCGGCGGCGGCCTGCATGACCTCGTCGTAGTCGATGAGGTGGTGGACGGCCTCGCGGGCGCGGACGTCGGTGAACGGCCCGTCGAGGCAGTTGATGACGAACCCCTGGAAGTCCATGTTGGACAGCTGGTGGGTCTCGATGTTGTCGTCGCTCTCGGCCTCGCCGAGCAACTCCTCGGTGACTCCCGACTGGTGGAGCTCGCCCTGGGCGAGCTCGACGTAGCCAACCTCGGTCTCCGGGATGATCCGGTAGGTGAGGCCGTCGAGGACAGGCTCGCCGAGGAAGTAGTCCTCGTTGGCGACCATCTCGACCGACGATCCGGGGTCGTGGTCGTCGAGTGTGAACGGACCGCTGCCGACCGGGTTCTGTCCGAACTCCTCGTCGCCCATCTCCTCGGCGGCCTCCTTGCAGACGACGGGAGCCGCGTTCATGTGCGAGAGCGCCCGGTCCATCAGCCCCGACGGGAACTCGAGGTGCAGCGTGACTTCGAACTCGCCGGTCGCCTCCGCCTCGTCGATGAAGGCCACGTTCGACTGGTTCGGCGAGGCGTTGTCGCTATCGAGCACCCAGTTGAACGAGTAGGCGACGTCCTCCGCCGTGAGTTGCCCCCAGTCGTCGTGGAACTCGACGTCGTCGCGGATCTCCACGACGTACGTGGTCTCGTCCACCTCTTCGGGGTGGTCGACCGCGAGGTGCGGTTCGAACTCGCTGCCGTCCGGCGACTGGAGCAACAGCGAGTCGAACAGGTAGTGCGCGGCGGAACTGTACCACGCCAGCTGGTTCTGGCGCGGGTCGAAGGTCTCGACCTCGTCGGAGGTCGCGATGACGAACGTGCCGCCGCCGTCGGCCTCGTCCTCGGGATCGCTCCCCACGCAGCCGGCGAAGAGGCCGGCCGCCCCCGCCGCCGCCGTCGATTTCAGTACTCGTCGTCGGTTCAGCCCGGTCGAGTGGTGTTGTTCGCTCATTGAGAACACTTCCCGGTATACACAGGTCCTGCCGCGGACGTCGGATATACCCGTGTCCTAGCATGCTAGTCGAACCGCGGATCTCCGGAGACGCGGGCCGTGTGGCCGTCGAAAGAGCTTTCGCGGTCACGCGAGACCGCCCGCCATGCAGATCGACCGCGCCGAACTCGAGCGGCTCGTCGCCGCCCGCGGCCCGCCCGGCGACGAGTACCCGGTGGCCCGCGTCTTCGCCGAATTGATCGAGCCGTACGTCGACGACGTCTCCTGGGACGCGATGGGGAACGTGATCGCCACCGCGTACGGGAGCGTCGACGACGACGGGGGCCTGACCGTCGAGGGTACCTCCGCGCGCGGAGGCGAAGAACCCGAGGAGGTGATGCTCGCGGCCCACGCCGACGAGTTGGCGCTGCTGATCGACGGCGTCACCGACGACGGCTTCCTGTCGTTCTCGATGCTCGGCGGTCACTACCGGGGCTACCTGCTCGGCCGCCACGTCGGCGTCGGCCCCGACGCGATCCCCGGCGTCATCGGCGCCAAGCCGCGTCACTTCATGGACGGCGAGGAGAAGGCGTCGCTCCCCGAAACGCTGCACGTCGACGTCGGGGCTCGGGACGCCGACGAGGTCGCCGACCTGAACGTCGAACCCGGCGACCACGCGACCTGGGACCGGGAGCTGGTCGACCTCGCGAACGGTCGGCTCGCCGGCCGCGCCCTCGACGACCGGATCGCCCTCGCGATTCTCCTCGCGGTCGCCCGCGAGCGGTCCCGGGACCGCGATTCGTTCGGCCCCGCCGGCGATCGCACCGTCCACTACGTCGCGACCGTCCAGGAGGAGGTCGGGCTGCGGGGCGCCCGGGCGGCCGTCCACGACGTCGACCCCGACGTCGCGATCGCCCTGGAGATCTTCCCGACCGACGACTACCCCGTCGACGGCGAGCGGTCGAGTCGGGTCGCGCTTGGGGACGGTCCGGTCGTCGAGTTCGGCGACGGCACCTCCGAGTACTTCTTCGGCGGCGTGCTCGTCGACCGCCGGACCCGGGAGTGGCTCCAGCGGGCGGGCGCGGCCGCCGCGGTCGACCTCCAGCACGACGTCATGATCGGCGGCACGACCGACGCGACCGAGTTCCAGGGCGTCCGCGGCGGGCGCCACGCGGGCGCGATCGCGGTCCCCTGTCGCTACACCCACTCGCCCG
>SKPV01000114.1 GCA_007119345.1 Halovivax sp. | reverse complement strand
GACGACGAAGAGATGGACGACGAAAACGACGACGAAAGTTAGGTCAACCCCGACGACGGGAAGGAATTTCGGCCGGGTGAGCGCTCGACCTCACTGATAGCCTCGCGGACGTCGGGAGCGCTCGACGGGCCGGACCGGATCGTCGAGCGACATCGTCGCGACCCAGAAGCGGGTCAGTATCTAATTCGCCACCGCTGGGTCCGTAGATCTCGAGATCGGCTCCGCGGATCAGCGCGACCGGCCAATCGTGCCCGATATCGTCGCTCACTTCCGGACGACGAAACGATCGACCGGCAGAGTCGTCGCTGGAAGGAGCACTCCGCGTATGAATGGGTGTGCGCCCGGAACACTAACGTCCAGCCTCATCCCCGGGCGGCGTGCCGCGTCGGCTGGCTAACCCTCGTGCCGGGCGTGCGGGGATCCTGACGGATCCCCGACTTGTGAGACGGCGGGAGCCGTCGATCGGGTGGTTCCGTTAGGAACCACCGGATGGCGAGACGGTGTGAACCATCTCCCCGCTGTCGCGCGCCCGGGTTCGCCGCTCCGTCATCGCACCCGTGCGGGTTAGCTCGGGCGGGGACTGAGGCGCGCAGCGGAGGTAGGTGGTGGGTGCTGAAAACGCTTTCTTCGTCGTTCGGAGGCGCTCGATCCGGTGTCGGCGACGGGATGACGTTCAGTAGACGTACTCGTCCTCCCGGAACTGGACGTAGCCGCCGTTGCGGTACCGGAACTTTCGGCGCTTGTAGCCGAGAACCAGCTTCGACGCCCCGATACCGGCGGCGTACCGGCGGGCGAGCAGCCGACCGCCGCGTCCGTCGCCGGTCATCCCGCTCGCGATCGAGAACGCTCGATCCCAGTCGTCGGGCCCGTAGTCGGCGACGATGTCGGCGAAGGAGACGTTACGGAGGATTTCGTCGCCGATCGCTCGCTTCCAGACCTCGTTGTACGATTCGAGTCGATCGGCGGCGGCCAGGCGACCGGCGATCTTGCCGGACCGGACGGCGACGTGGTAGCCGCCCTCGTGGAACGCCGAGGTGGTACCCATCGCCCCGCCGGCGACCGCGATCCCCGCCTGCACGGGCGAGTCGATCGGCCGCGTCGAGGAGATCGGGTAGGTTTCGGTCCCGCGGGATTTGCCGCGGTCCTCGACGATCGGGATGTCCGCATCGACGTCGTACTCGTCGCCGTACTGGATCTCGAGGAGCCGCCGAATGTACTCGGATCCGGAGGGAATACCGTCGTCCGTCGGTTTCAGGAGACGGTAGGATTCGGGGTGCTCGATATCGTCGAGATCCATCCCGATTGGCATCGTGAGCCCGACGCGTGCCACCGTCCCGTCGTTCGGGAACACCCACGGGTACGCGGTCTCGCCCGGCATCCACCCCCACCAGAAGACGAGTCGATCGTCCGGGAAGAGCTCCTCGGGGAACTCCCGGTACTCCTGGTATGCGATGTGGTTCGCCGTCGGGGGCGACAGGTGCTCGGAGATGCTGCGCCCGGGCGGGGTGAACTGATCGAGCGCCTCGAGCGTGATCCGGCGTTGTGGACCATCGGCCAGGACGACGCGATCGGCTTCGATCTCCTCGCCGTCCGAAAGCGTGAGCGTGTGACTCCAGCCGCCTCCGGAGCGCTCCGATTCCAGATTGGAGACGCTCGTCCCCACGCGGATGTCGGCTCCCGCGTCCCTGGCGCGTTCGTAGAGCCAGTCGTCCATACGCGCTCGGTGGAAGGTAAACCCGAAGGTCGGATACGAGGCGTCTATGCCCGTCGTGTTCAACTCGACGCGTTCGGTCGGGCCGACGAAGTCGGTCCCCGACAGCTCCCTGAGGATCACCTCGTCGGGAATTTCCCGGTAGTCGACGTCCATGATGTCGACCCAGTAGTCGAGCATGCCGGCCGCGTCGGTGGAATCCGGTCCCAGCTCGTCGCGGTCCTCCCGCGGGACGCCCTGCTCCAAACAGACCGTTTCGGCGCCGCCGGCGGCCGCCTGCTCGGCGGCCGAGGCGCCGGCGGGGCCGCCCCCCACGATCGCGACGTCTACGCGTTCCATGTGCCGGTGCACTCAGTGGGCCCTAATAAGCAGTCTGAAAACTCGTCCGTTCGAACGGACCTCGATCGCGGACCGACGTCCGGGTCCAGGATCGAATCTGCGGACCTCCGTTTGCGTCCGGGATCGGGTCTGGGGATCGACATCCGGATCCAGGATCGGATCCGGGGGATCTTCGTCCGAGTCCGGGATCGGATCGTGGGACGAGACTTTTCGAACGGGTCGACGCGTGATCGTCGAATCCGCCCGGTTTTTGACGAATCGCGTCCCAATCCATCTCATGGTCCAGTCAGCAGACGTGACGACCGATATCGTCGGCGATGTCGGGCGCGTGGTCATGGACCGTCCCGATCGACACAACGCCATGGATCCGGAGATGGCCGCGGCGATCGCGACGGCGCTTCACGAGTTCGCGACGGACGACGGGGTTCGCACCATCGCCCTCACCGGGAGCGGGGGAACGTTCAACACGGGCGCGGACCTGTCGACGCTCGACGGCGACGAGCGCGACGCCGACGCGATCGACGCCGTGGCCGGACCGCTTCACGACGCGGTCCGGACGATGACGCGCGCACCGAAGCCCGTCGTGACGGGAATCAACGGCGTCGTCGCCGGCGGTGGACTCGGCCTGGCGCTCGCGTCCGACGTCGCGGTGATGGCGAACGACGCGCGGTTCGAGTACGCCTACCCGTCGATCGGCCTCTCCGGCGACGGCGGGATCACGTGGCTGCTCCCGCGGCTCGTCGGTCTTCGGCGCGCACAGTCGTTCGCGCTGCTCGGCGAGCCGATCGACGCCGCGGAGGCGGTCGATCGCGCCCTCGTCACCGAAGCGGTCCCCGCGGACGAGTTCGACGATCGCTTCGCGACGGTGGCCGCCGATCTCGCGAGCGGCCCGACCGAGGCGTTCGCCAGGATCCGACGCCTGTTCTTCGAGGGAACCGACCGCGGACTCGGCCGTCACCTCCGACACGAGCGCGAGTCCCTCACCGGGTTGACGACGACCCGCGACTACGCGACCGGCATCGGGACCTTCTTCGAGGACGAGGACCCCTCGTTCGAGGGTCGCTGATTTCCGGCGGAGTCCCGATTGCCGCGCTTCGGGCGGTCCCTTCTAAGAGGGTTCGGCCCGAGGTGCCAGCCATGACCGACGACATCGACGTCCTCGTGTTGCGCCGCGGCACCCACGGAATGCCCGTCTCGCAGTACGTCGACGCGCTCCGCGATCGGTTGCCGGACGGTTCGGTTCGCCACGCCCGAACGCCCGCCGAGGAACGCGAGGCGATCGCGTCCGCACGCATCGCGACGGGGATGACGATCGACGAGTCGCTGCTCGACGCCGCCGACGACCTTCGCGTCTTCGCCTGTGCCTACGCGGGGACCGGTCACTTGCCCCTCGAACGCCTGCGAGCCGACGGCGTCGCCGTGACGAACGCGTCGGGCGTGCACGGTCCGAACATCGCGGAGCACGTGATGGGCGCCATCCTCTACTTCACGCGACGCTTCCACGTCGGCGAACGGCGCCAGCGCCGGCGGGAGTGGCGTCACTACCGTGCCCGCGAACTCGCAGGGTCGACCGTCACCGTGGTCGGCCTCGGCGCGATCGGTCGGACGGTCTGCGATCGGTTGGGCGCGTTCGACGTCGAGACGATCGGCGTCCGCTACTCGCCGGAGAAAGGCGGCCCCGCCGACGAGGTCGTCGGCTTCGCTTTCGACGGGTTCCACGACGCGCTCGCGCGGACGGACTACCTCGTTCTGGCGTGTCCGCTCACGGACGAGACGCGAGGGCTGGTGGGAGCGGCCGAGTTTCGGACCCTTCCACCGGACGCCGTTCTCGTCAACGTCGCCCGCGGCCCGGTGGTCGATACCGAGGCGCTCGTCGGGGCGCTCCGCTCGAACCAGCTCCGGGGGGCATCACTCGACGTGACCGACCCCGAACCCCTTCCGGAGGATCATCCGCTCTGGGCCCTCGAGAACGTCCAGATCACCCCGCACAACGCCGGACACACGCCGGCGTACTACGATCGACTGGCCGACATCGTCGCCGGGAACGTCGAACGCTACGTGGAAACCGGATCTCCCGACGGTCTCGAGAATCAGGTCGTTCCGTGAGCTGGTCCTCCCGGGCTCTCCAGTAGCGGATCGTCACGTGAACCGACCCTCCCAGGGTCTCGAGTACCTAGCCGTTCCGTGAACCGACCCTCCGGGGACCTCGAAAAACGGGACGGTTCGCGAGCCGGCCGACCACCGATCGTCTACAGAGACGGGCCGATCGCTCGGGTCCGGACGATGCTCGTCGATCGGGTTCTGACACCAGCACGTATATGATAGATCGGTTCGAGGTGGCCCGTATGCGCGGCGACGAGCGTTCGACGCTGTCCGGACTCTCGAGCCAGCACGTCGCACTGGCGGCGATCGGATTGCTCGCCGTACTCTTCGGCGTGCTCCCGGCGACCCGGCCGCTGGTTTTCGTCGCGGTCTGGCTCCTGGCCCCCGTCGCGGCGTTCGGCTCGTTGGTCCTGGTCTTTCGCGGGCGATTCGAATTGCGGAGCGCACGCGGTATCGTGTTCGCGATGATCTGTGGCGCCGTCGCGTTCGTGACGATCCCGCTGGGGTACGCGATCGCGTCGCCGACGATCGGCGAGCCGGTCACGTTCTTCGGTCTCCTCTCGGCCATCGTCGCCGTCGGATTCGCCAAACTCTCCGTTTCGAGCGGCGTTTCGTCGGGCGACCGAGACGTGCCCGCCGTCGAATCGTTCCCCGACCTCGAGTCGAACGGGGAGGAGCTCTCGCGGGCGAAGATCGAAGAGATCACCGGCGAGGTCGCCGCGAGCGAGGGGAACGATGCGCCCGACGCCGATCGGCGGAACTCGATCGAGTGACCGGCGACCGATCGCGCCTCGCTGTGGATCGGTCGCGTGCAACACCGTTAAGAGGGCTAGCGGACTACCGCTCGCCGATGCGGAGCGACGACCTCGACGGCCGCACGATCGCCGCGATGTACGAGGCGTCCCACCCGCTTCACGAACGGCTCTGGGACCAAGAGGGTCATCGGAGCTATCATCACGGGTTCTACGAGGACGAAGACGTCGACCCCGACGTGGCCGTCGAGACGATGATCCGGCGGCTCGCGGACGAGGCGACGCTCGCAGCGGGCGACCGCGTGGTCAATCTCGGCTCCGGCGTGGGCGAGGACTCGGTCTGGCTGGCTCGCGAGCGGGGGGCGACGGTCGTCGGGGTCAACATCCACGACCGCCAGCTCGAGGCCGCACGCGAATACGCTCGCGAGGCCGGCGTCTCGGACCGGGTTACGTTCAGGTTCGACGATTTCCACGAGCTCGAAACCGTCGACGACGACTCGACGGACGTCGTCTGGGGGCTCGAGGCGCTCTGTCACGCGAGCGACGACGGACGGGTGGTCGAGACGGCCGCTCGCGTCCTCGGCGACGACGGGCGGATCGTGTTCGCCGACCTCTTCCGGCGCGGCGGGGGATCGTCCGGCGATCGCGATCGGTTCGAGAAGCTCTACGACGCGTGGGACGTCCGCTACGATCCGATCGACGAGCTGGTCGCGGCGCTGGAAGACGCCGGATTTCGGAACGTCTCGGTCGAGGACGTGACCGACGCGGTCGAGCCGTCCCTGGAGAACGCCTATCGGATGAGTCTGTACGGATATCCCTACTACAGACTGCTGCATTTCCTGGGTCGGGTCGACGACCGCGTCGTCGGCCTCTCCATCGGCGGTTATCACTGTTACAAGCTCGTCGAAAGCGACGCGATCGGCTACTACGTCGTCTCGGCCGAACGGTAACTGAGTCACGTGGCCGCCGTCGACTCGACCGATCGATATCTGAATCACGAGGCCGACGTCGTCTCGTCCGACCGGTGAGTGGGTCGGGGGATCCATAGTCGGATCGTCTGACCGGTGAGCGGGTCGAAGGAACGCCGTCGTCTCGTCCGACCGGTGAGTGGGTCGGAGGGGCGCCGTCGTCTCGTCCGACCGGTGAGTGGGTCGGAGGGGCGCCGCGGTGACCATCTTCGGTACCGAGGTCGAGACGTTTTCGCCGCCGCGAGGCGAAGCCGAACCGATCGTTGCGCTCTCCAGACCCCTCAGCGCGCGCGTTTCGACACTGGGTTCAAGCGTTTTCGTCCCCTACAGGGGGACATGTCACACGCGGCGGAGCTCGCGGACGCGCTCTCGGACGTCGACTCGGTCGCCGTCGTCTGCCACGACAATCCGGACCCGGATTGCCTGGCGAGTGCGCTCGCGTTCGAACGCATCGCACGGGCGCAATCGGTCGGCGACGTCGCCATCATCTACGGGGGCGAGATCTCTCACCAGCAGAACCGGGCGTTCGTCAACATGCTCGATATCGACGTTCGCCACGGCGAGGACGTCGACGTCGGCGAGTACGAGTACGTCGCTTTCGTCGATCACTCGCGACCGGACGGGAACTCGGCGATCGATCGACAGGTGTCGGCCGACGCGGTGGTCGATCACCATCCGAACGGTCGCGTCGACGCGCCGATCACCGACGTCCGGACCGATTACGGCGCGACGGCCACCATCTTCGTCGAGTACCTGCTCGAACTGGACGTCGAACTGACCACTCGACTGGCGACGGCGCTGCTTTTCGCGCTCCACCGCGAGCGACTCGACTTCATCCGCGATCCGACCATCTGCGAGTACGAGGCCGCGCTGGCGGTCTATCCCACGGCGGATCTCGAGTCGCTGGAGCAACTATACGGGAGCGCGTTCACGCCGGCGACGATCGACGCCATCGGCCGCGCCATCCGAACCAGGGAGCGCCGGGGGTCGGCGCTCGTCGCGAGCGTCGGCCGAACCGCCGAGACGGACGCTCTGCCGCAGGCGGCCGATTACCTGCTGAACGTCGAAGGCGTCAATTCCGTGCTGGCGTACGGCGTCGTGGGTGACGCGATCAGGTTGAGCGCCCGATCGATCGACCCGCGGGTGAACGTGGGCGAAACGTTGCTCGACGCGTTCGACGAACTGGGCGGCGTCGGGGGCCATCACGACATGGCGGGCGGACGCATCGACCTCGGAATCTTCGCCGACGATCCCGACGCCGAAGACGTGGACGAACTGCTGTCGTTCGTCGGCCGACGGATCGAGCGACGATTCTTCGAGGCCCTCCGCCTGGACGGAAACGAGGAGCGTTGAACCGAACGCAAGCGACGTCGGTGCCAGCGAAGGGACGTCGCCGCCAGCGAAGCGACGCCGCCGCCGGCGAGACGTGACCGATCACTCCGTCGATCGCCGGCCCCGCCGTGCGCCGGCAGGGCGCTTATTCGCGTCGACGGGAAACGGCGGGTATGTCCGACGTTCTGTTCGTCGTCAGCGAGGAAGGCTACTGGGGAGACGAGTGCATCACACCCCTGGAATCGCTATCGGCGGCCGGGTACGACGCGACCGTCGCCACGCCGTCCGGCGACCCGCCGGTGATCGACGACCGTTCCGTGGATCCGGAACAGGTCGGCGAGGAGACCGCCGAACGCGTCCGCGAGGTCCACGAGCGGGACGAGCGGTTGAACGATCCCGTTCCAGTGGCGGCGGTCCGCGCCGACGACTTCGACGCGGTCGTCTTTCCGGGCGGTCACGGGACCGAGTGGGACGTCAACCAGGACACGCACGCGAGAACGCTCCTTCGGGAGACGATCGCCGGAGACAACGGGGTCGCGCTCGTCGTCTGCCACGCGGTCGGGATCCTCGCGTTCGCCCGCGACGAAGACGGATCGTTCCTCGTCGAGGGACGGTCCGTCACCGGCTTCCCGAACGAGTGGGAGGCGGATATCGTCGACGAGGCCGATCGGATGCCGGACGGTCGCAAGCTCCCGTACTGGGTCGAGGACGAAGTGAAAGCCGCCGGCGGCAACTGGGACGCGGCGCTCGGCCAGGACGAGAGCGTCACCGTCGACGGCGACCTCGTCACGGCGCGCGGGCCCGAATCGTCGAACGCGGCCGCCACCACCCTCCTCCAGGAATTGGAGGAGTGACGCCGCGTCCGGCGCAGATCAGTCCCTTTTTACACGCAGCGGCGGAACGTCGGGTATGAGCTTCGAGGAAGACGATCGAGTCGTGCTCCACGACAAACACAGCGAGTTCGACGGCGAAGTCGGGACGGTCACCCAGACGATGGAATCGATGTTCGGCGACGTCACTTACACGGTCAGCTTCGAGGACGGCCAGGAGACGGGTGTCCCCGAGGATTCCATCGAGGCCGCAGACGACGCCGACGACGCCGAGGCTCCAAACGACGCCGACGAGGAGTAGACTCGACGAACCCCGCCGGCCGCGTCGGTAACTGACCCGGCATCCGGCTATCGAACGCACGATCCACCGCGAACCGATGGCGAAAATTCCCATACACTACGTCGACCTGCGGACGTTCTGCTACGCCACCGAAGACGACAAACGCGTCGAGGCGGCCCTCAGACGCTTCCTCCCCAAGGACTTCAAGATCGAGCGGGAGGAAACCGAAGGCCACTTCGGCGACCGGATTCTCGTCTTCTCGGCCAGGGTCGAGACCGCCGACGAGATCAGGTACGTGGTCTCCCGGCTGGGCGAACTCGAGGAGATCGATCGGATCCGCGCGGAACTCGACGAACGAGTCACCGAGAACACGGAGCTGTTCGTGCGACTCGACAAGCAAGCCGCCTTCGGGGGGTCGGTCCGGCTCGGCGACGGGATCACCGTCCGCGGGAAGGTCGAGGCCTATCCGGCGACGAAAGAGGCGGCCGTCGAAAACGCACGCGAGGTTCTCGACGAGCTGGCGGACGACGCGTGACGGCTCCGGCACCGTCGCCCAAACCCGGTCGGATCCGTCGCCACCGCTGGCCCCGTGCGGCGAGCGAGGAATACGCCCAGCCGTCGCCCCACTCGGTTACGATTCCGTTCCGACGATCGAACGCGGCATTTTTTACGGCTGGCCGCAACGGTGAACGCATGGTAGTACACGTCGTCGGCGACGACCCGGTCCGAGAGGAAGTCGTGGCCGCACTGGCCGACGTCGATGTGAGCGTTCGAGAAGCGAGTGCGAAGGAGCTGGCGGACGCCCGTCTGGCGGTCGTCGCGGACGTCGCGGGCTCGGAACGGTTCCGACTCGCCGATGCGACCGCGAGAGAGGGCGAAACGCCGTGGATCGCGGTCGAGGTCGGCGGAGTGGGCGGTCGGCCGATGTCGTCGGTCGACGTCTCCGTCGCCGGGTTCTCGGCGGATACGGGCTGTTACAACTGTCTCAAGGCTCGAGTCGCTTCGACGCGTGACAACTACGTCACGACGGCGAACCCTCGCGGGGAGCGCGCGTCGGTTAGGGTGGCGGGCGCGATCGCGGGGCGCGAGTGCGTCCGCATCCTGTCGGACGACGACGAGACCGTTCTGGGCTCGGTGGTCGAACTGCCGTACGTTCGGCGGCGGTTCTTTCCCGTCCCGGTCTGTCGGTGTCACCCGCAGGGCCGCGACCGCGATCTCGCGTTCGAGGACGGCGACGCCCTCGATCTCGACGCGGCCGTCGACGCCGCCGAACTCGCGATCGACGACCGCGTCGGGCTGGTGACGAGCATCGGCGAAGTGGAGTCGTTCCCCGCGCCGTACTACATGGCGACGACCGCCGACACGCGACCGTACAGCGAGGGCGAGGCGGCGAAACAGGCGGCGGGCGTCGACCCAGATTGGAACGCGGCGTTCGTGAAGGCGATCGGCGAGTCGCTCGAGCGGTACTGCGCGGGGGTCTATCGGGAGCACGATTTCATCGAATCGACCGCGACGGACCTCGAACGGGTCGTGGAACCGACCGCGTTCGCCCGGCCGGACGACGCTCCGGCCTACGACCCGTCCGAGTCCGCTTCCTGGGTCGAGGGCCGGGATCTCGCGACCGGCGACGTCGTCTACCTGCCCGCCGACGCGGTGCACTTCCCGCAGCCGGGAGGCGGGCTGGTTCCCCAGATCACGACGGGACTCGGTCTCGGCTCGTCCACGACGGACGCCGTCATCTCGGGCCTGACGGAAGTGATCGAGCGCGACGCCACGATGCTCGCCTGGTACTCCACGTTCGATCCGCTCGGGCTGGAGCTCGACGACGAGCGATTCGAGGCCCTGACTCGACGCCTCGCGGGGGACGGGTTATCCGTGACGCCGCTGCTCGTCACCCAGGACGTCGACGTACCCGTCGTCGCCGTCGCGGTACACCGGGAGGGCGGAGACGACGAGTGGCCCGCCTTCGCGGTCGGTTCGGCGGCGGACCTCGACGTCACCGCGGCCGCGCGGTCGGCCCTGGCCGAGGCCGTCCAGAACTGGATGGAACTGCGCTCGATCGGCCGGGACGACGCTGTCGATGCGGGGGCCTGGATCGGCGAGTACGCCGCGCTCCCCGAGGCCGCCCGGTCGTTCGTCGACGTCGATCGAACGGTCGACGCGTCCGCCGTCGGACCGGACCCGGTGCCCGAGGGGGTCGACGCCGTCGAGACCCTCATCGACCGCGTCGCGGCGGTCGGACTGTCGACCTACGCCGCTCGGCTCACGACGCGCGACGTCGCCGAGATCGGCTTCGAGGCGGTTCGGGTGCTCGTCCCCGGTTCCCAGCCGCTGTTCACCGCCGAGCCGTACTTCGCCGAACGGGCCGAATCGGTGCCGCGCGAGCTCGGGTTCGTGCCCGCGCTCGACCGGGAGCCACACCCCTACCCCTGAGTCGACGGGGCTCGCGCTCTTCCGGGCTATCGAACGGTCCCGATCACCGAACGATTCTCGGACGCTCCCACCGAACGTTCGAGCGGCCGCCCTTCCGTCTCCTTCCCACCGAACGTTCGAGCGGCCGCCCTTCCGTCTCCTTCCCACCGAACGTTCGAGCGGCCGCCCTTCCGTCTCCTTTCCGTCGGTCGTGGTTCGACCGGTCAGTCGGCTCCCGCGGGGCTACCGATACGCCAGTTCCAGTTCCAGTCCGTCGTCGGTGATGTAGATGGTCAAACTCTGCGTGCTCTCGCCGACGAGGGTCTCTTCCACGTCGACGATCTCGGCGTCCCCGTCGTCCGGCGAGTCCTCGCCGGTCGTCGGTGCCATGAGTTCGACCACGACCTGGGCGTCGTCGTTCGGAAGCCGTCCGAGCGTCGCCGTCGATTCCGTCGGCGCGCTCACGGCCTCGTCGAACGTCTGACGATTCGTATCGATCTCGTGGGCCGTGATCGTGACGTTCCGTTCGACGTCGGTCTCGTTCTCGACGTTGACGATGATCGGCAGGCTCATCGAGAGCTCGAGGACGCGATCCGCGCACCCGGCGAGACCCACCGTGGAGGCGCCGGCGATCCCTCCGAGCAACGTCCGTCGGTTCACGAGTGGATACTGGCGTCGATCGACCGTGAGTGTTGCCATTTCGAGCGAGCACACCGTCGGTCGGTCGGCGTCGGTACGTTCCGACAGTCACCGATGCGCGAGCGCCTCGGACCTCCGTGCGGGCGAGTCTTTATACGCGGTCGGTCGCCAGGGTCCCGCATGGAGAAAGTCGCCATCGACGAGGTCGAGAACGAACCGAATCCGCTCGACGTGCACACGGTTCGACGGCCGGTGGGACGGGTGCTCGGCCTCAGCGACTTCGCGTTGAACTACTTCGAACTCGAGCCCGGCGAGTCGTTCTCCGGGGGGATGCACACCCATCACGATCAAGAGGAGGTGTTCTACGTCCAGGAAGGCGCGGCGACGTTCGACACCCCGGACGACGAAATCGTCGTCGAATCCGGTGAACTGATTCGGTTCGCCCCGGGCGAGTTCCAAACGGGGTACAACGACGGCGACGACCGCGTCGTCGGCTTCGCGTTCGGCGCCCCGGGGGCGATGCACGACTGGAGCGACCTCGAATCGCTCGTTCACTGTCGCGAGTGCGGCGAGGAGACGGGGCATCTGACGACCCTCACGGAAGCGGGCGCCTTTCGACTGACCTGCCAAGCGTGTGAGAACGAGTTCCGAATTGGGTGAGTGGCCCCTCGGTCGGCAGCGTGGCCCGGCCGACGCCGATGTCACTCGCTGCGCGGCGAGTAGTTCGGCGCTTCGTCCGTGATGACCACGTCGTGGGCGTGTCCTTCGGCCTGCCCGGCCGAGGAGACGCGGACGAACTCGCTCCGCTCTTTGAAATCGGGGATCGTCTCGGCGCCGACGTAGCCCATGCCTGACTGCATCCCGCCGGCGAGCTGGTGGAGTTCCGATTGCAGCGTCCCCTTGTACGGCGTCGCGGCCTCGACCCCCTCCGGGACGTAGTCGTCGTCGTCCTCGGGATCCTCTTTGAGGTATCGATCGCCGTCGCCTGACTTCATCGCGCCGACCGACCCCATGCCGCGGTACTGCTTGTACTTCTTGCCGTTCATCGTCACGACCCGGCCGGGCGCTTCGTCCGTGCCGGCGAAGTACGAGCCGAGCATCACGGCGTCGGCTCCGGCGGCGATCGCCTTGATCGCGTCGCCGGAGTAGCGGATGCCGCCGTCGGCGATCACGGGGACGTCGTGTTCGGCGGCGACGTCGGCGACCTGCGAGACGGCGGTGATCTGGGGCATCCCGGCACCGGAGACGACCCTGGTCGTACAGATCGAGCCGGGACCGATCCCGACTTTGATCCCGTCGGCGAAGTCGACGAGGTCCATCGCGGCCTCCCGGGTGCCGACGTTGCCGACGACCACGTCGGCGTCGACTGACTCTTCGATCTCGCGGGCGCCGTCGATCACGTTCAGATTGTGCGCGTGGGCGGTGTCGATGAACAGCACGTCCGCGCCGGCCGCGTCCGCGGCTTCGGCCCGATCCCGCTCGAACGGGCTCACCGCCACGCCACAGCGGAGGCGACCGTCGGCGTCCCGGACGGCCTGCTTGTACTCCCGACGCTGGAGGATCCCCTGCATCGTCACGAGCCCGACGAGCGTGTCGTCGTCGACCACCGGAACGCGCTCGATCTTGTGCTCGTACATCAGCTCGAACGCCTCGCGGGCGTCGACGTCGGCGGGTGCCGTGATGACCTCGTCGGTCATCGCCTCGGTGACGGGGTCGTCTTCGTTGACTTCGAGGTGCGGTCGGATGTCGGTACTCGAGATGATGCCGAGCACCACGTTCGCGTCGTCGACGACGGGCGCGCCGCCCACACCCTTGCGGGCCATCAGCTCGTCGACTTCGCGGACGGTCATTTCGGGGTCCGCCGTCACGACGTCTTCGTGGGGGATGACGAGTTCGTCGGCGCGCTTGACGCGCGTCACCTCCTCGACCATCTCCTCGACCGTCATGTTCCGGTGGACGACGCCGAGCCCCCCGTGGCGCGCCATCGCGATCGCCATCCCGCTCTCGGTCACCGTGTCCATCGCCGCCGAGAGGATGGGGACCGACACCTCGACGTTCTTCGACACGCGCGAGGAGAGGTCCGCCTGATCGGGCTCGACTCGACTCTCCTTCGGTCGAAGGAGCACGTCGTCGAAGGTCAACGCTTCCGGTACGCGGAGTTTGTCGGAGTAAAATGTCTCCTCTGGAACGTCGTTCGCCATGTAAACTGTCCGAAACGGCCGCCCAAAAGCGTTGCGAGATCGAACGTCGAACGAAACTGATCCGGTCGGACGCGTCGGACACGCCGGATACGTCCGAGACGTCGGGGGCGTACGACACGCGGAGTGCGTACGGAACGTCGGGGGCGTACGACCCGTCGGGTTCGCCTCGACCGGTTGACGACCGCGATCGTCTCGGTGGAGGGGTGATCGGCCGACCACGTGTCGTGTAATCGGCTCTCACGCAACGCTTATTGACGCAACATCTGTTCTATCCACTATGCACGCTGTGAGCGACTTCGATTCCCGACTCGACGGCCTGACGAATCTCGATTTCGTCTCCGCGTTCTTTATCGGGAAAATGAAACTCACAGCGCGAGGTCGGATGTGGATCCCGGACTGGATCACCCGCGCGCAGTCGCTGGGGGACCACCGTTCACATCGCCAACCGGCCGGGGGTCACGGCCATCGCCCCTAGTCGATGAGCACGTCACGTCACCCGATCGCGCTCCGGCTGGAGCGGCTGGGCGGCTCCGACGCCAAACTCCTGGCGCTCGTGATGGGATTACCCTTGATCGACGGGATCTTTCCGGCGTTGATCCTCGCAGGCGCCCTCGACGATCCGATCGGCGCCCTGCAGGTCGGCCTGCTCATCTTCGGTGGGAGCGCCACCGTCGCGGTCGTACTCGCGGAGATGAGCGGGACGCCGCGCGAACAGTCGACCATCGTCCTCCTCGTCGGGGTGCCGCTGATCCTCGTCGCGGCCCTCCAGGCCGCGCTCGCCCCCGCGATCGGGAGCGTCCTCGACCTGGTGATCTTCGAACGCTTCGCCGCCCTGGTGATCGCGGCGATCGCGGCGAAGACGGCCAGCGCCACCGTCGGCGAGTACCTCCCGAGTCCCGGCGTCATCGTCGCGCTGGGCCTGCTCGCGAGTATCGATCCCGCCGGTGCCGACATCGTCTTCCTGGACGATCCGACGCTGGTC
The DNA here is from genome assembly GCA_007119345.1 of Halovivax sp. GTDB lineage: Archaea > Halobacteriota > Halobacteria > Halobacteriales > Natrialbaceae > Halovivax. The sequence goes on along the minus strand of SKPV01000114.1, from coordinate 628 downwards.
GTCCACGCGACCGGCGCGGCCGTCGTGGGCGTTCTCTTCGCCCTCTCCCTCGCGGTCTTCGGTCCGCACCTGCGCGAGCACGTCGACATCGACCGCTTTCGCTTCGGCTGCGCGCTCGCGCTGGGTCTGCTCCCGCTGTCCATCCTGGGGATGCTCCCGGTCGGCCACGCCCCGCTGGCGGTCCTGGCGGTCGCGGCGCTGTTCGCGTTCGACCCCCACGACGACGCATCGCCGGTCGAAGAGCCCGCCTCGCCACAGGCCACCGACGGGGGTGAGCGGTCGACCGGCGAAGAGACGACCGAGCCGCCGGCCGTCGCCGAGGACTCGCTCGCGGACGACGAAGACGGCGACTACGAGACGTACCCGGGCGACGACACGACCGATACCGCCGGCCGCGCCCCCTGGCTCTGACGGCCCCCGAATCGAAACCACTTTAGGCCGGTTCCCCCTACGAGATTTCGAGGGGTCGTGGCCAAGCCAGGAATGGCGACTGACTCCAGAGGCTGACCACCCGGGACGACACTCCAGACTGATATACTGATCGGGCGGCTGATCACCGCTCGTGTGATGACCCTCTGGAGTTCCGAGGTGGACCGGAGATATCAGTCGATCGGGGGTTCAAATCCCT
>SKPV01000016.1 GCA_007119345.1 Halovivax sp. | reverse complement strand
CCCGGACGTCGAACCCGCCCAGGTGGTCGATCAGCGCGTTGTAGTCGCCGGTGTAGGTGAACTGGACCGCCCGGTCGACGACCTCGACGTCGATCATGTCGTCGGTGCGAAAGCGCGCCTCCTCGACCGGCTCCGCCAGGTGGACCCACACGCGCTTGCCGCTGCGCTTGAGCAGGTCGTCGATATCTTCGAGGTCGACCAGCGCGCCGTCCCGGATGATGCCGACGCGATCGCAGACGCGCTGGACCTCGCTCAGGACGTGCGAGGAGAAGAAGATCGTCTTGCCGGCGTCGCGCTCGCCCTCGATGAACGCGTGCAGGCGGTCCTGCTTGAGCGGATCCAACCCCGCGGTCGGCTCGTCCATGATCACCAGGTCCGGGTCGTGCATGAACGCCTGGACGATCCCGAGCATCCGCCGGTTCCCGGACGAGTACGTCTCGACCGGGCGATCGAGCGGCGGGCGAAACAGCTCGAGCAGCTCGTCGCGGCGCTCGTCGCCGCGCATCCGCGCGAAGTACTCGAGGACCTCCCGGCCCGTCAGTCGCTCCTCGAACCCGAGCTCGTCCGGCAGGTAACCGAGGTTCGCCTTCGCCTCGGTGAGCGCACGTCGGTCGCGGATGTCGGCGCCCAGGACCTCGGCGGTTCCCGCCGTCGGCTTGATGAGCCCGAGCAGGAGGCGGATGGTCGTCGTCTTCCCGGCGCCGTTCGGACCGAGGTAGCCGAAGATCTCGCCCGCCCCGACGTCGAACGTGACGTCGTCGTTCGCGACGACGTCCCCGTACCGCTTGGTCAGCCCCTCGAGGCTGATCGCCGCCGGTTCGGGAGTCGGTTCCGTCTCGGTTGCTTCGAGTTGTCGGGACACGTGTTACCACCTGGGTCGAGAACGACGGATTCCACCGCTGCGACCGTCTCGAGCGACTATATGTGAGGGTCGGATTAAAACGCCGTGTGTCATCTCCCTGACCGTCACGGCGCGGAACGTGTCGACCGGCGCCGGGTCCGAAACGGAAGCGAACCGCACGCACGCCGCCCGCCCTCACCCGATCGTGAGGACGCGATCGGCCGTCTCGACGATCTCGAGCAGGTCGCCCATCGTCGCCCGCGGGCGGAGCTCGCCCGCCTCGAGGTCGCGCGAGTCGAGGCACGTTCCGCAGGCGAGCAGCTCGCCGTCCTCGTTGACGTACTTGCGCACGACGCCGCGGGGATTGAATTTCTCCGCCTCCAGGTCGGGCGCCGTCACGCCGTCGCCGAGGAGGAACGTCTCTACCTCGTGGCCGGCTGCGAGCGCCTCGTTGGCGAGCCGGAACGCGTTCCAGATCCGTTCGGGGTCGGCCGTCTCGACGATCAGTCCCAGGTGCATGGGTGAGGGACGGTCCGCAGGGTTATCAATCGGCCAGTGCCTCGGGCGCCTCGCCGTCGGCTCGCTCGTCGTTCCCGCGGTCGCCGTCGGCCCGCTCTCCGTCCGCGCGGTCCCCGCCAGCCCGCTCGGCCTCGGCGTCGAGCCAGGCCTCGGCGTCCAGCGCGGCCATCGAGCCCGTGCCGGCGGCCGTGACCGCCTGCCGGTACCGCGGGTCCATCACGTCGCCGGCGCCGAAGACGCCGGGCACGTTGGTCCGGGTCGTCATCCCCGTCTCGGTCGGCAGGTGACCGTCGTCGTCGAGGTCGACGGGCGTCTCCCGGAGGAAGTCCGTGTTGGGAACGTGGCCGACGCCGTAGAAGATGCCGCCGACGTCGACGCGTTCTCGGGCGACGTCCTCGCCCGCGTCCGTCCCGAGTTTCTCCGTCGGGCGGCCGTCGGGGTGGCTCACCAGCGTCGCGCCGGTGACGCCGTCCTCCCGAGAGCCGTGAATCTCGAGCAGTTCGGCGTTCCAGCGGAAGTAGATCTGCTCGTGCTCGCGGGCGCGACCGGCCATGATCTCGGAGGCGCGCAGCTCGTCGCGACGGTGGACGACCGTCACCGAGTCGGCGAACTTCGCGAGGAAGAGCGCCTCCTCCATCGCGCTGTCGCCGCCGCCGATCACGAGCACGTCGTCGCCGCGGTGGAAGGCGCCGTCGCAGGTCGCGCAGGTCGAGACGCCGTAGCCCATCAGCTCGTCCTCGTTTTCGGCGCCGACCCAGCGGGCGCTCGCGCCGGTCGCGACGATCAGCGCCCGGGTGTAGAGCGTGTCGCCGTTGGCGAGTTCGAGTTCGAACGGGCGCCCGTCCAGGTCCGCCGCCTCGACGGTCCCGTGGACGAACTCGGCGCCGAACCGTTCGGCCTGCTCCTTGCCGCGCCGGATCAGCTCCATCCCGCCGACGCCCTCGGGGAAGCCGAGGTAGTTCTCGACCTCGGTCGTCAGCGTGAGCTGACCGCCCGGCTCCGGGCCCTCCAGCACGAGCGGCTCGAGGTCGGCCCGCGCGACGTAGATCGCCGCCGAGAGGCCGGCGACGCCGGAGCCGACGATCGCGACGTCGCGAACCGGTTCGACGCCGTCGTGGGTGTCGGTCACGTCGTTCACTCGGCGTAGCCCTCGATCAGGTCGCGGAGTCGGTCCGCCGGCAGCGCGCCGGTGTGCTGTTCCGCCTGCTCGCCGTCCACGAAGAGCGCCAGCGTGGGGACGCCCCGGACGCCGTACTCGGCCGCGAGCGCCTGGTGCTGGTCGACGTCGACCGTCGCGATCGTGGCGTCGGTTTCCGCGGCCAGCCCGCGGAGCACGGGTTCGAGCATCTGACACGGCCCGCACCACGTCGCGAAGAAGTCGACGAGCACGACGTCGTGCTCGTCGACGATCGCGTCGAGGTGGGCCGCGCTCTCGACGGGGAGCGGTTCGTCGGTCGATTCCGCGTTCGGTCCGGCGTACGCGTCGGTTGTCATCGATCTATCGTAGGGACCGACGGTGTTTAAAGGTTTTGTGTGTATTGTACAATACAGATGCGCCGAGGTGGTGGCGAAGATTCCGAGGTGGTGGTGACGGCGACTGACGATTCCGAGGTAATGGTGACGGCGACGTGTGACGCTCGTTCACGCGTTTGATCGGCCCGGGTGACCGATTTCGAGAGTCGACTCGGGGAGAAGAATCGGAACGCGCCCGGCCCCAGTATTGCTCATCTAATACAACACATACGGGTACGTCCCCGTTCGACCGTTTATGCCCCTGCCCGGGGTACGTCGCCCCGATGGCCTCGATACTCGTGTGCTACGGGACGAGCGAGGGACAGACCGCGACCGTCGCGGACCGGATCGTCGACGCGTTCGCCGATCGCGGCCACGACGCCACGGCGATCGCCGTCGCCGACGAGACGCCCGACGTCGAGGCGTCCGACGCGGTCGTGATCGGCGCGTCGATCCACGCCGGTAAACACCAGCAGTCGGTCCGGACGTTCGTCGGGGCGAACCGCGACGCGCTCGCGGCGCGACCCACGGCGTTCTTCCAGGTCTCGCTGTCGTCAGCGACCGAGGAGGGGCGCGAACGGGCTGCGGGTTACGTCGAGACCTTCGTCGAGGAGACCGGCTGGCACCCCGATCGGATCGGCCAGTTCGGCGGCGCGTTGCGCTACTCGGAGTACGGCTTCCTCAAGCGGCTCCTGATGAAGGGGATCGCGAAGCGAACGATCGACGAGCTGCCCGAGCCCGACGCGGCGGGCGATATCGAGTTCACGGACTGGCACGAGGTCGACGCGTTCGCCGCCGACGTGGCCGCGTTCGTCGAAGGGCGCCTCGGGATCGTCCCCCCGGCGGCCGAGGAGCGCGTCGACGACGCGAGGTGACCCCGGGCGCCGCCCGTCGCGGCCGACGACGTTCGCGCGATGGGCGCATTTCGAACGATCGGGGGCGTCAGGCACTCCCGGCCAGTCGCCTCCGCACCGTCCGGAGCGACTGGGTCACTGCCGCCGGATGGGGAAGGCCCAGTCGGTACCGAACCCGATCCTGGCGTTTGAACGGTTCGAACACGGCGGGCTCCTCGAGGTCCCAGATTCGAGCTTCCGGGCCCCGAACTCCGCGGCGCTCGCAGATCGCGTTCGCCGCCCGACGGCCGGCCTCGTTCGCCGACTCCATCGACGCCAGGTCCGCGTTCGTGCGGACGTAGTCGCTCGCCAGCGTCAGGTTTGCGACGGCAACGTCGGCCGGCGGCCGGTTGCGCAGCGAGCCGACGGTGTTGATCAACAGCGGCGAACGGTTTTCGACGCCGCCGTCGGTCTCGACGATCGCCGGATCGAGGAACCAGTCGACGAGCAGCTCGTCGGTCAGGCGGGTCTCGGTCGCGTTGAGCGACAGTTTCAGCTGTTCCCAGATCTCCGTCTCGATCTCCGCGCGGGTACACTTCCTGGCCGGCTTGCCGTACAGGATTCCCGGGGTGTCCCAGTCGGAGGCGATCACCGAGAGGACGCCCTCGACCTCGGCCGGACCGCGCTCGTCGAGGTCGTCGTCGGTCCAGAACTGGCGCTGGGAGATCGACGTCAGCGCCCACGGGGCGTCGGCGTAGACCTGGTGGCCGCGGCTCAGTTCGACGTCGGTCGACAGGAAGTACTGG
>SKPV01000085.1 GCA_007119345.1 Halovivax sp. | reverse complement strand
GATCGACGTCCACCGTGAGCGTCTCGCCGAGGCCGACGGTCTCGTCGACGCTCGTTCCGAAGACGACCACGTTCGCCGGGGTGAGGACGTCGACGACACCGGCGTCGAAATCGCCGACGGAGACGTCGTATTCGCCGGGTTCGTCGAACGCGTGGGTAAATTCGATACCGGTAGTCTCGTTCTGCTCCAGATCGACCGTCACCGTGTCGACGGTCGTATCGTCTACCTCGAATGGCACCGTCACGTTGCCGTCCGCCCCGCCGACGTTCTCGACGTCAGCGGTGATCGTCGCGTTCTCGCCCGCGACGAGTTCGTCGGGACTCAAATCGACGTTCGAGACCGACGCGACGGGCACCGGCCCTTCGCTGAACGCGCCGAATGTGGAGAACTCGGTCACGTTCTCGGCCCAGACGTACTGTTCGGTCGTGTTGACGCCACTGACGTAGGCCTCCTCCGCCGGGGATGACCAGCTTTCGTTCAGCCGCCAGATCTCGAGCGTCGACTCGTCGATCCCGACCACGTCCGCGGTGTCGTAGTGGACGTGCAGTTGTGCCAGGTGAGGCACGTCGCCGCTTGCGGTCACGTTAACGAACGCGCCAATCGGGGTACCCTCATCGGGGAGCGTTTCCGGCGTAGAGGTCCCGTCGATCACGACGTCCTGTGCCTCGAACGAGAACGTCGTCCCGCCGAGGACGATCGATTCGAAGGCGGTGTCCGTCGCCGAACCGACCGAGACGTCGGTGTCGCTGTCGGTGACCGTCACGTTCGACAGCGAGTTGTCCGTGCCGGCGATCGAGAGCCCGACGTTCGCGCCGTCGACCGTGACGTCCGACACCTCCGTGTTCGTCGGCGACCCGAACATCCCCACACCCGTGGAGGCGTTGGTGATCGAGACGCCCGAGACGACGCTGTCGGCGGCCGAACTGGAGACGCTGATGCCGGTTCCAGTAACGTCCTCGACGGTCAGGTTCGTGACGGTCGTTCCGTCGCCGTAAATCGTCAGCCCGCCCTGAGCTCCCGTGACCTGGACGTTCGTGAACGTATTATCGTAGTTATCACTTGGTGCAAGGTAGACGGCGCTCGCTGTTCCACCGGTGACGGTCACGTCGGTGAAATCGTTGTTCTCCGCGTTGCTCGAGATGCTGACTGCACGTCCATCGCTGTCCACGTACGTAACGTCGGTGAACTCGTTGTAGACGGCATTACTGAGCCCAATAGCGTCTTCGTCAGTGTCGGCGACAGTCACCGACTCGAAGGTATTCCCCCGAACGGGCGGGTCGGTACTCACGCTTGTAAGGGAAATCGCCGTTCCTTCAGCCCCACTCACGGTCACGTTTGACAACGAGTTCCAGTCCCCGTTAACGCGAATGTCGTGCCAGCCGTTGCCGGAGACGTTCACCCCGTCGAACGTGTCGCCATTCGACGACTCGATGTTCAGGCCGTATCGGTCGTTATCGTGGGCGTCGACGTCGGCGAGGGTGTTCCCCGACGAACCGCTGGCCGTTCGGATACCGGCGACGCCATCTGAGGCGCTCACCCCGATGAACTCGTTGTTGCTCGCGGCCCACCCGAGGTTGATCGAACCCGGGTTGGAGCCAGCACTCTGCTCGGTGTCGTACGCGGTGATGTTCGTGAAGGTGTTCCCGCTCGCCGCACTGTATGAGAATCCACCGACTGTGAGCGCCCGGTTCTCGGTGTAGCGAACCGTGAGGTTCGTCACCTCGTTGTCGTGCGCGTTAGCGAACTCGGCACCAGTATCTCCGTTCTCGACGAGCACGTCCGTGACCACGCCGTCACTTCCAGAGAAGTACAGTCCAGTATCCCAGCCGTCGACCGTCACGTGCTCGACGGTGACGCCGTCCGCGTCGTCGACGTGGATGCCGTACTGAGATCCGTCGTCGTCCACGTCGACGCCCTGGATCGTGTGCCCGTTGCCGTCGAAGTGCACGTCGCTCGCGGTGATCTGGATACAGGTGTTGGATCCCGCGAGATCGCTGGTCAGCGTGTAGTTGCCCGGCATCGAGATCGTCGTACAGGTGTCGATCTCGATGGTCTCGCCCGTGAGTATTGCCACCTGCTCGGAGACCGACTCGTCCTCGCTCCGGACGGTGACGTGGTCCAGGCCGGCGTCCGCACTCGTCGTCGCCCAGGTGAGCGTCAGCGTCTCGTCGTCGCCCTCGGCCAGGGTGACGTCCTGGTTGTCGACGACGATCCCGTCGAAGTCCTCAAGTTCGATCGTCTGGGTTCCCGTCTCCCCACCCGCGTTGGTGACAGTGACGTCGATTTCGAGGTCATCACCCGCGTCGACCGGTGAGTTCGTCCCGTCGATCGAGAGTTCGAAGTGGGCGTCGAGCGGCGCCGCATCGACGGGGTCCTCGTTGAGGAACGGATCGTAATCGATGGCCGTCCCGACCGAGTCGCCCTGGCCGTCACCCTCGCCGCTCGGGCCGCTCTCGTCGCCCCACCAGTTGTTGGTGGCGTCCAGACACGGCCCATCGTAGAACCCGTCACAGGAATCTTCGACGTAGGTAACGCCGTCAGCGTTACCCTCGATGCTGTTGTACTCGAGCAGAATGTCGTCAGACTCGTCGAGATCCTCGAGAACCGCGATCCCTGTTCCCGCGTTGTTCCAGATCGCGTTGTCGGTGACCACGACGTCCGAAAACGCCGGGCTGAATCCGCCGGAGACGTCCAGTGAGAGGCCGTCCTCATTATTCGAGATCGTGTTCGATTCGATCAGGAAACCGCCACCGGACCCCGATTGCGTCAGATCGAGTCCGTGGCCGGCGTTGTCGGCGATCACTGAGTCGGCGATCACCAGGTTCGAGAGCCCAACGCCGTAGACGCCGTCGCCGTCGTTGTTCCGGACAGCGCTCTCGGTCAGCTCGAATCCCGACGCGGACGAGATGTCGATCCCGACACCGTTGTTCTCGATGGTCGCGTTCTCGGCGTGGACGTCGTCGGATTGCGAGATCGCCAGCCCGACCCCGTCGTTGTCGACGATTTCGACGCTGGTCAGCTGCGCACCGTCGACCGAATCCACGTTGGAATCGCCCAGTACGACGCCATCACCGCCGTTCTCGGCCACCGTTATGTCCTCAATGAGCGGTTCGAAGATACTCATGAGCACGAGACCGTCCCCGTCGTTGTCGGAAATAACGGTATCCGTGAGGGTGGCGTCGTCGACCTCCTCGATCCAAACACCGGTCGAGGCGCCGTCGAAAACGGTGTTGTCGTGAAGAAGGACCGTTTCCGCAGTGTGTACGTGAATACCAGTCCCGTCGCGTTCCGTGAGGTCGTTGTGCTGGAGTTCCACGCTACCGACGTCCTCGAGCCAGATGCCACTGCCTAGACCGGGATCGACCGCGGTGTTCGTAACCGTCACGTCGCCCGAATTCTCGACGTAGATCGCCGCCGGCGTCCCTCCCGCCATGCTCGACCCCGTCACGGAGACGTTCCCCGAATTCGTGACGTGGAGTCCGAGGCCGTCCGCGAGGCTGAGGTCGTCGACGTCAACATCGCCGCTCTCGGTGACCTGTATCGATGCGAGGTCGTCGCCGACGTTGACGCCTCCGACGTCGACGTCGTCGGCGAACGCCACGATCAGTTGCCCCACGTCGGCGCCGAAGGTGTGGTCGTCGTCGCCGAGGAACACCTGAATCGGGCCGCCGTTGACCGTCGAGTGGTTGAACTCGTGGTCGAAGTCCGAGGGGTCGTCGCCCTCGATCAGGACGCCAGCCTGGAAGGTGTTGTCGTGCGCGATGGTGTCGGTCGCTTCGTCGAGGAAGAGGTCGGCGTGGTTGTTCGACGCCGTGTTGTTGTGGACCGAGAGTTCGTCGGCGCCGTCGACGACGATGCCGTGGCTGGGATTGTCCGTGACGGTGTTCCGGGCGATCTCGACGTCGTTGGCCTGGTGGGTCGCTCGTATTCCGCCGTCGCCGTTATCGGTGACCTCGTTGTGTTCGACCACTCCCTCGGCCCGGTGGAGGTTGATACCGTACCCGGCGGCCCCGGAAATCGTGTTGTCGTGCAGGTTCAGGTTCTCGGTTATCCACGTAGAGTACGTCCCGCTGAAGTGAATTCCGTTCCCGCCCGCGTCCGTCACGGTGTTCCCGTGGATGGTTGTCCCGTCGAGCACGTTTCGGACCCAGATGCCGTGGTCTTCGCTGGCGACGACGGTGTTGTTCACGAGCGTCGCGTAGCTGGACCGATCGCCGTAACCGTTGATGGCGATCCCGCTGGCGCCGGCGTTCTCGATGTAATTCTCCTCGATCGTCACGTCCGCTTCGTTCGTATAAATTCCGTGATTAGTTCCACCGGTGACGGAGTTGTTCAGCGCGGTTCCGTCAGACCTGAGGAGTCTGATCGAGACGCCGGTGCCGTCCTCGACGACGTTCGAATCGACGAGCGCCGAATCGGAGTCGCGGACGGTGATCGGCTGCCAGCCGTCGGCGACGTAATTGCCGACGATCGTAATGCTTGGCGAGTCACGGACGTCGATCCCGTCGAAGTTCTCCGTGAAGTCGTTGTCCGCGACGGTCACGTCGACTGATCCCCGAATCGAGACCCCGACCCCAGCGTTCGACGCGTCGTTCTCGGTGATAGTGTTTTCGGAAACGGTGGCTCCGGGAGCGTTCTCGATGCTGATCCCGTGGAGACGGTGGTCGTGTGCGTGGTTGTTCGAAATCAGCACGTCGGTCGCGTCGTCAACGCGAATACCGCTGTGTCCGCGCTCGACGGTGTTATCGTCGATCGACGCCTCGTCGGAGCCCCGGACCGTGATCGCGCCGGGACGGGTCACCATGTACGCCTGGCCCTGGCTGGGCTGGGTCGTCAGCGTCGTGTCCGTCACCGTGTTCTCGCTGATCTCGGCGCCGTCGCTGTAGGCCACCTGGATCCCGACCGCAACGCCGTCGAGGTCGCGGTCCTCGATGGCAACGTTCGTCGAATCGACGACGACGATCTGTGCGGCGTCGACGGGGATCGTTGGATCGTCGGCGCCCGAGACGTAGTACAGCTCCTCGCCGGCGACGGTGTTGTCCTCGACGGTGTGCTGGAAGTGGGACAGGTCCGTCCCGTCGATGAACAGCCCCGTCTCGAATGTGTTGTCACGAACCTCGGCGGCAGTCGACTCCTTGAGAACCAGGTCGGCTTCGTGACCCGATGCCGTGTTCGCCTCTACGATCGTTCCGTCGGAGCCGTCGACGATGACCCCCACGAAGTCGTTGTCAGTGAGCTGGTTGTTCGTCACCTCGACGTTCAGGGAGTCGACGACGAGGATCCCGCTCCCTTCGGAGAGGACGCCGTCGTTTTCCCACACCGTGTTGGCGTCGATCACGACGTCGGTCGAGTCCGCCACGACGATCCCTTCCGTGTTGTCGTGCACGTCGTTGTTGGAGAGTTGGGTTCCCTCGGAGCCCTCGACGTGAATCCCGTGGGCGTTACCCGTCACGTTGTTCTCCGTGAGCAGCCCGCCGACCGAGTCGGCGATCAGCAGGCCATGGTCGTGGCCGGTAGCGTAGTTGTCGGTGACGACGGCGTCCGTCGAGCCGTCGACGTGAACCCCGCTCTCGTCGTTGCCGTCCAGTACGTTCTCGCTGACCAGCACGTCGGTGGCGTCGACGACCCGGATGCCGTCCGCCCCGTTGTCCGCCGCGTCGTTTGCGTCGACCTCGACGTCGACGCCACCGACGACGCGGATCCCGTCGCGCTCGTTCTCGCTGACGTCGTTTTCCTCGACGACGGTGCCGTCGGCACCGGAGACGCGGATCCCGTCGCGCTCGTTCGCCGTGGCGGTGTTGTTAGTCACGGTACCGCCGATCGCGTCGGTAACGTGAATGCCGGCCTCGCCGTTGTTCGTGACGACGTTCTGCCGGACGATCGCGTCGGTCGACCCTGAGAGCCCCAGCCCGTGGCCCAGGTTGTCGCTGACGGTGTTCTCCTCGACGGTCGTGCCACTGGAGGCGTGGACCCTGAGCGCGGCCGTGTCCGCCCAACCCTCGATGGTCGCCCCCGAGACGGTGTTGTTCCGTACCTCGGCTCCGTCGCTGAACGCGATCTGCAGCGGTGCGGCCGAGCCCTCGAACGCGTGATCTTCCACGACGAGGTCCGTCGCGTCGACGAAGATGTGCTGGCCCGCGCTCTCGTCGACCGTCGGCGCGGTCTCGCCCTCGGAGTAGACCAGCGCCGCCCCGTCGACCGTGTTCCCCTCGACCGTGTGGACGAAGTGGGCCAGTGCCTCGCCCTCGAAGAAGACCCCGGTCTCGAGGACGTTGTCGAGGAGGTCGGCGTCCGTCACGTTCTGGAGCACGACGTCGACGCCGAAGTTCCCACCCGAAATCCCGTTGTCGTCGAGGGTCACGCCGTCGGACTCCGCGACCAGCACCGACGGCAGTTCGCCGTTGTGCCTCTGATTGTCGGCGATCACGTTGTTCGAGAGGGTGACGTCGGTCGAGTCCACGATCTCGATCCCCTCCCAGTTGTTCTGGAAGCTATTCGCGTCGATGGTGACGTCGGTCGAGCCATCGACCACCAGCGTCCCCACACCGTCTCCTCTGACGTCGTTGATCCCGTTGCCCTGCACCAGGACCTCGTCGGAGTCGACCACGGTGATGGCGCTGTCCGTGCCGGAGCCGCCGAGTTCGCTGTCCAGCACCTGCACATCGCTCGAGGAGACGATCTCGACGCCGACATCGTCGTTCTCGATCGAGTTGTCCCTGAGCTCGACGCCGTCGGAACCGGCGACCTCGATCCCGATCTGGTTGTTCACGACATCGACGTCCGCGACGACCGCCCCGTGCGCTTCGTCGAGCAGGATGCCGTGGGTGTCGAAGCCCTCGGCTCTGAGGTTCTCGATGGTGACGTTCTCGGCCGTGACGGTGATCGCCACGTCGTCGCCCCAGCTCGAGGAGATCGTCGGCGCGTCGTCCACGCCCGCGAGGGTGAGCCCCGCCGTGGCGATCACCAGTTCCTCCTGGTAGGTCCCGTCCTCGACGCAGATCGTGTCGCCGGGGTCGGCAGCGTCGATCGCGTCCTGGATAGACTCGTCCTCGGCGACGACGGTGCAACCGTTCAGCGAGGTGGAAGTAGCCGTCGTAGTACTCGGTTCTTCGGACTGCGTCTCCGTCTCGTCCCCTTCGTCGGTGGAATCGGTCTCATCCCCTTGGTCGTCCGACTCAGTTGCGGTGGGTTCCGATCGGTATGACGCAGGTTCGTCCTCGCCGTCCGACGTCGCGTCATCGCTCCCGTCAATATTCGGGTCGGAGTCGCCCACCTCCTCGCCATCGTCCCCTTCGGTCGGCGACGAATCAGTACCTTCCCCGTCGAGACTGGCCGACGCCAGCCCCTCGGTGTCGTCGGCCCACCCACCGTCGACGCCGTCGCCCGAGACGCCCACGGCGCCGACCGGTGCCACGACCGAGCTCACCATGAGTACGGAAAACAACACCGCAAACGCCTGCACCCTGATATTTCCCCAGTCGCCACACGAAGAAATTCGATTCATACGGATTGTCACCGTCAAGAGACTATAGCTTGGCGCTTACCTCCCGGTGGGGCGGAGGTTACCCCGAGGTAAGCCCGGCAGGGGGAAGTGACGCCCGTGCCAACACCACCTCTTCGCGTCCGGCTTAGGCCTCGCCGTCACCCGCGTTTGCGCCTTCGTGGTCCGCGGCGAGCGCCTCGATCCGTGCACACAGGTCGGCGTACCGATCGCTCTCGGCCAGCACCGCAGCCGAGACGTTCGACGCGAGCGCCTCGCGTTTCTCACAGAGCGCGTGGTACTCACGTTCGACCGCCGGCTCGCCGTACCGTTCGATCTGGGTCTCGATGACGGCGCCGACGGCCTCCTTCGCGGCCGGTTTCCGCACGACCGCGTCGCAGTCGCGATCGAGCAACCCGAGGTCGATCCGCTCGGTGCGCAAGGCGACGAGTCGACACGCCTCGGTGACGCCCCCGACGAGCGCGGGGACGTCGACGTGTTCCGATCCGGGGAGGTGCGCGTCGTAGACGACGACCGTCGTGTCCCGATCGACCGCGTCCAGCAACTCGGTCCGGTCGTGGGCGCGATGAACGACGTAGGTCGGTTCGAACCAGCGCTGGAAGAGTCCCGTGAGTCGGCTATCCTCGTCGGCGACGACGATCACGGGCACGTCCTGGCCCAGATGGCGACCGCCCCAGTCCGCCAGGCACTCGAACACCGACTCGAGTTCGTACCCGGCGTCGGTGAGTGCGTATTCGACGCGTAGGGGCGACTCGGTGACGACCGTCCGTTCGACGACGCCGGCCTCGACCAGCGTCTCGAGGGACTGCGTGAGGACCTTCGAGGAGACGCCGGAGACGACCGACTGAATCCCGGAAAAGCCGAGTGGTCCCTCCTCGGCCAGCGCCAGCACGACCGCCGGCGTCCACTTCTTCGAGAGGATCGAGAGCGTGGCGAACAGCGCGTCCTCCCGGTCGCCACGCTCGTCGCCCATTACACGACCCTTCCGAGTGCGTGCGGATATACGTCACGGCTGCCCGGACGAGCCTCCGCCCCATCTCGTCCGCAGTCACCCAGCCGCGTCCGTCACCGGCCCGTCCGCTTCGGGCGGGCGCTCGAGCGTGACCGCGATCTGCGGGCCGGGATCGACCGCGATCGAGCCGCCGAGGTGCTCGATCACGGTCGCCGCGAGGTAGAGCCCGGTTCGCATCCGGCGGGCGGACTCCGAGGGCGTGTCGCGATCGTTCAGGAACGCCGCCTGCCCATCGCTGAGGGCGACTCCGTCGCCCTCGAGCGTCACGGTGACGTGCTCGTCGTTCGCGGCGATTCCGACACGCGGTCGGGGCGGGTCGTCATCGCGTATCTGGATCGCTTCGGCGAAGAGGTGCTCGAAGACCGACCCCAGCATGGGCGTCGCGAGGACCGGAACCTCGCCCTCGGTTCCCTCGAGGGAAAACTCGACGGCCGGGTGCTCGCGGGTGAACCGCTCGATCTCGGCTTCGACGATCGCGTCGATCGATCGGGCTTCGAGCGTCTCCCCGGTCTCCTCCTCGACGACGGTCACCACGTCCGCCGCCGCGTCGGCGAGTTCGACCACGTTCGCGAGGGCGTCGTTCAGGGCGTCGACGGCGTCGGCGTCGCCGGCGTCAGACTGTCCCGCCAGTTCGCCGACCCAGCCCACGGCGACGCTCATCTCTCGCTGGATGTCGTGGCCGATGATCCGGTTGAGCAGGGCGAGGCGCCGGTTCGTCGCGACCAGGTCGAGTTCGTGACGTTTCAGCTTGATCGCGTAGCGGATCGCCCGGTCGACGAGCTCGCCGTCGATCCGACCCTTGACGAGGTAGTCCTGGGCGCCGGCTTGAATCGCCCGCGTGCCGGCGACGTCCTCGTCGTAGGAGGTGAGCGCGATGATCGGCACGGTCGGCGCGTGGTCGACGAGCGCGGAGACGGTGGCGACGCCCCGGCTGTCGGGCACCATCAAATCCGAGAGGACGACGTCGACCGACTCCCGATTCAGGACGTCGATCGCCGCCGCGAGCGAGTCCGCGTGGTGCCACTCCCCGACGGTGACGGCGGCGCCAGTGGCGGTGAGATCGCCGTCCCCACGCCCGCGGACGATCCGCTCGACGAGCGCCGCCTCGTCGGGGGAATCCTCGAGCAACAGCACGTCGAGTGGACCGGTAGCGTCGGTCTCGTCGCCGGCGGCTACGTCCATCGGCTCACCGGCCCAGACCGCGATCGGTTCGGCGGCGACGCGACGCGACAGTCCGGAGTCACCCTCGCGAGTTGGTCGCCGGATACACTATCTCTTTCGACGATCGGTCGAGAGGCGAGCCGAACGACCGGGCGGCCGACGGGGAGTCCGATAGCTACCGCTCGTGACGCGTCACGCCGTCGCGATCTCGGAAGCCCCCGGCACCGATCACGTCGTCCGGACCTCGAACCGGGCGCCGCCGTCGCGGCCGTCGTGAACCGAAACGCGCCAGCCGTGGGCTTCGACCACGTCCCGCACGATCGCGAGTCCGAACCCGGTGCCGTCGTCGCTGGTCGTGTGACCGCGCTCGAACACGTACCCGCGGATGGACTCCGGAATCCCCCCGCCGTCGTCCTCGACGAAGAAGCCGCGTTCGTCGCCCTCGAGCGCCCCGACTCGGACGGTCACCGGTCCGTCGTTGTGGTCGACGGCGTTGCGAAAGAGGTTCTCGAAGACGTGGCGCAGCCGCCCGTAGTCTCCGTCGACCGTCCAGTCGGCGTCCAGCTCGCAGACGAGGGCGGAACCGTTCGACGAGGTCGCCTCCCAGGAGTCCGCGGCGACCACCCGCACCGCGACCGGCTCGGTTTCGGTGATCGTCGTCCCGGCCCGGGCCATCGTCAGGAACCGGCGGATCATCGTCTCCATCCGATCGAGGACCTCCTCGATCATCCGCACGTCCTCCCGGCTCCCGGATTCGCCGGCCATCCCGGCGTAGGTCTTCGCGAGGCCGATCGGGCTCTGCAGGTCGTGGCTGATGACGCCGGCGAACTCGTCGAGGCGCTGGTTCGTCCGCTCGAGCTCGCGCTCGCGCTCGTTACGCTCGGTGACGTCCCGGATGCTGACGACGACGCCGCCGACGATGTCGTTGTCGAGCAGGTCGACGGAGCCGCCTTCGAGGCCGACCCACGAGCCGTCGCGGTGGCGGCCCCGGTATTCGAATCGGGTCTCGTCGTCGGATCCCGTTCGGAGCCCCTCGAACGCCTCGATCGCCCGCGGTCGATCGTCGTCGTGGACGTAGTCGAACACCGACTCCCCAACGAGTTCGACGGGACGGTACCCGAGGACGGTCCGGACGGACGGGCTGGCGTAGCTGATCTCGCCGTCGGCGGTCACCACGACGACGACGTCGGAGACGTTCTCGATGAGCGCCTGGAACCGCCGCTCGGCCCGGCGCTGCTCGGTGACGTCCCTGAGCAGCAACACCGCTCCCGCCGACCGCTCGACGTCGACGGTCGAGGCGGTCGCGTCGACGATCGTCTCACCTCGCGCGATCGTCAGTTCCGTGCGCTCGCCCTCGAGGAGCGGATCGCACTCGGGCAGGACGTCCCGTATCGGTTCGCCCACCGTCACGTCACCGCCGACCAGCGATCGGGCGGCCGAGTTGTAGTCGACGACGCGTCGGTCGCCGTCGATCACCAGGTAGCCGTCGCGCATCTCGTCGACGACCCGGTCGCGAGCGATCGGGACGAGGTCGAGCCACCGGTACCGATACAGGGCGACGGCGATGAGGATTCCCGTCGCGCCGAACCCCCAGACGGAGTAGTTGATCGCAGTTATCCCGCCGAAGGCGAGGACGTTCGCGGCGCCCGGAATGAGCGGCGCCAGCACGACGAGTCGCGACTGCTCGTGGTAGACGCCGCTGCCTCTCGCGTCGAGGTACTCGAGGAAGAACAGGAAGATGCCGCCGGCGGAGAGCGACCAGTTCCAGAAGACGTAGAGCCAGTACCCCGCGTTCTGTCGCTCGACGACCGGGAGGAGCACCTCGGTGTACGCCATCGGTTGGTGCATCCAGTGGTGGATCGGATCCGTCCAGATCACGACGAGCCACGCGCCGGTCCCGAGGTAGACGAGCCCGATGCGACCCGGGCGGAGCCAGTCGGTACGACCCGTGTACGTGAGCGCGAAGTGAAAGAGGCCGGTCGCCATGACGACGGCGCCCGAGTTGATCACCACCGCCAGCGCGAGCCCGACCGCCGGATCGGTCTCGACGAGCAGGAGCCCCTGCGGGATCGTCCACAGGGAGATTCCCGCCAGAAAGGCGGCGAGCGGGAGCGGGTTCGCGTCCGGCCGCGTGCGCAGAACCCAGACCGCGAGGCCGGCGTTCAAGAGCCCGATCCCGACGAGGGACGCCGCGTGCGCCGACGTGAACTCCACCGTCACGGACGCTAAAGGGCGGGTCGGCGAGAAATACGTTGTGGAGGGGGCGCGGCGGTCGAACTTGTTCGATCGACGGGTCGGACGTCGACTCGTCGGTCACTCCGGCAGTCGCTCGACCTCGACCGCGCCGTCCGCGACGGTCGCTCGCAGCATCGTCTCACGATCGGCCGGCGACGCGCCGGTCGCGCTGCCCGGGTTCAGAAACCGAATCTCGTCGACGCGCTCGTCGACCACCGCGTGGGTGTGACCGGCGACGGCGACGATCGGTTCCTCGCGGCTCTCGAGGTCGACCATCTCGCGGATGGTCGAGAGCGCCCGCTCTCGGTGACCCCGCGGACTGCCCGAGCCGTGGGTGACGGCGAACGTGACGCCCTCCACGGAGAGCGTGGCCACGGTCGGAAGTTCGAGTTCCGCCGGATCGAGATTCCCGCCGACGGCGGTGAGCGCCGACTCGCCCCCGACGAGGTCGGCTACGGTCTCGTACGCGTCGGGGGAGTCGACGTCCCCGGCGTGGATCGCGCGGTCGGCGGCGTGGAGTTCGTCGGCCACCCAGTCGGGGAGCCCGTTCGCGCGCGACGGGACGTGCGTGTCCGCGAGGATCGCGATGTGCGTCATAGAACCACCTAGGACGGCCGGGAACGTCAATGGCGGACGTGGCGGTCACGGCCCGGTTGCACTTCGCCGAGCCGGCACCGCCGGACGTCCGACTCACGCCGCCCGCGCCCCGAAGAACAGCGCCGCGCCGCGGCGGTCGAACTCGACCTCCTCGAACCCCGCCTCCCGGAGGCGCGCCCGCAGGTCCGCGGGTGCGAAGGGATCGGCGCCGATCGTCGCCCTCGCGGCGGCCCGAACCGTCGGCGCGGCCATCACGTACCGGTCGACGAGCGTGGCCCCGGCGAACCACCCGCCGTCGCGAAGGACGCGGCGGACCTCGTCCAGCGCCGCGTCCGGATCGGGAAGGAGGTGCAGCGCCCAGCAGCAGGCGGCCCCGTCGAAGGTTCCGTCGGCGAACCACAGCTCGTCGGCGCTCATCCTGGCGAACGTCGCGTTCTCGATCCCCGCCCGATCGGCGTACCGCCTGGCGCGCTCGAGCATCCCCTCGGAGACGTCGATCCCGACCGCGCGATCGACCGATGGTGCGACGGCGCGGGTGAAGCGGCCGGTGCCACAGGCGACGTCGAGCACCGTCGCTCGACCCCCCTCGCGGTCCGCGACTCGGCCGACCGCCAGCATCCGGACGACCCGCGTCCGGTCGTCCCGCGGAGCGAACGGCCCCCCGACGAGCCGGTACAGCGGCGAGAACCACGCCGGCGTCTCGTAGATCGCCGCGAGGCGGTCGAACAGCTCCTCGCCCGAGGACGCGTCTTCGGGTACCGGAAAGCGAGGGAGGTCGCCGTCGACCACCGGAACGGCCTCGCCGCAGTCGCGACAGCGGAGAGCGTCGTCCCGTCGTTGCAACTCGCTCCCGCACCGGCGGCACGCGTACGTGAGGTCGCTGGCGACGCTCATCGGAGCGTCCTACTGCCCGGACCGGCGTAAACGCCGCCCCGGCGATCGGCGGGTTGGCGACGCTCTCGGCGCGGACCGGCTCCCCCCACGTCTACGCCGTAGACGTCGGAATGCGGCTGGTCGTCGTCGCGGCGGGCGGTCTCGTTCGCGTCGCACCCCGAAAGCGCTTCACCGCGAGCGGCCCACCTCCCTCGTATGAGCGAGACGGACGGCGCGAACCACGTCGTCACCGCGTTCCTCCGGAACCGGGGCGAGGTGCTCCTGTTGAAGCGCAGCGACGCGGTCGGCACCTATCCCGGCCGCTGGGGCGGCGTTTCGGGATACGCCGAGGACGAACCCGACGAGCAGGTGCTGGTCGAGATCCGCGAGGAGACGGGGCTCGATCCCGAGACGGACGTGACCCTCGTCAGATCCGGGCGACCGGTCGAGTTCGCGGATCCGGAGCTGGACCGCGAGTGGGTGGTCCACCCGTCCCTGTTCGACTGCGAGAGTCGAGCGAAGCGAGAATCTCGGGACGAACGAGCGGCGAGCAACCGAGGGGAGCGCGCCGCGAGACCCGAAATCGAGCTGAGCGAGGAGCACGTCGAGTGCGCGTGGACGCCCCCGACCGCGATCGCGACGGGCGAGTACGAGACCGTCCCGAAGCTGTGGGACGCCTACGAGCGGGTCGCCCCCACCGTCCGCTCGATCGCCGCCGACGACGAGCACGGCGCCGCCTCCCTCTCGATCCGCGCCCTGGAAGTGCTCCGCGATCGGGCCGGGCTGCTGGTACGCGAGCGCGAGGGCGAGGGCGAGAACGAGAGTGAGGGCGAGGGAGACGAACCCGACCGGGTCGCCGAGTGGGGCGAGCTCGCGGACCTCGCCGGGCGGCTGTTCGAAGCCAGGCCCGCGATGGCGGTAGTGCGAAACCGGGTGAACCGGGCGATGGCCGACGCCGAGGACGGGGACGGGACGCGCGACGCGGAAACGGCGCTCCGATCGACGATCGCCGCCGTCGAGCGAGCCGTCGAGGCGGACGAGGCGGCGGCCCAGCGCGCCGGCGAGTTCGCGTCGGGTCGGGTGCTGACGCTCTCGCGATCGGGAACCGTCCTCGAGGCGCTTCGGGCCGGCGAACCGAACCGCGTGTTCGTCGCCGAGTCCCGCCCCGCGCGCGAGGGCGTGAAGGTGGCCGAGGCGCTCGCCGGGGACGTCCCCGTCACGCTCCACACGGACGCGGCGACGGCGCACCTGCTCTCCGCCGAGAAGATCGACGCCGTGCTCGTCGGAGCCGACGCCGTCCTCCCGGACGGCCGGGCGGTGAACAAGGTCGGCACGCGCGCCGCGGCGATCGCGGCCGCTCGCGAGGACGTCCCCGTCTACGCGGTCGCCGCGATCGACAAGGTCTCGACCCGCGAGGCGGTCAACCTGGAGTCCGGCGACCGGTCGGCGGTCTACGAGGGCGAGGCGCCGCTGGACGTGGCGAACCCGACCTTCGACGTGACGCCCGCCGACTGCGTGACCGGAATCGTCACCGAGCGCGGCGTGCTTGACGCGGAGGGCGTCGCCGCGGTGGCGGCGGAGTTGCGGGAACTGGAGGGGTGGGACGACGTCCGGTCGAATTCGTGAGATGCCGCCAGTGAAGCTTCACTTCGTGGGGTTTTTTGCGCTCGAAGTCCCTACCGATAGTCGGTGGCGATGACGAAAGTTACCCCCGCTCAGCCCCTTGTGATGAAACCATTTACTGAGCCACCACGATTCGCGACGTCGTAACGAGTCGCATAGTGGAACAGTCGTGGGCGATTTCCGATAGTAACGGTATTCGTTCGACACCCAGCTATTCGCCTCGTGGTCCCGATGGGAATAACGTATCGTTATTGTTATTTATCGTCGTTGTGGATTTAGACTGGTGCGACGGGTCAACACGTTCGAAGTGAGACCGTTGAGAAAACGGGACGAGCTCTTACTCCTCGAGCTACTCACCGCAGCCGCTTCGCTATGGAACGAAATTACGTACGCGAGACGGCAAGCGTTGTTCGCTGGCGAGAACGTTTGGGAAGCCGGGATTGAGAGCCGTTGTTCCCGGTACAAAGGAACGCTCGGATCCGCCAATTCCCAACAAATCGCTCGACGCAGCGACGAAGCGTGGCGAAGTTTCTTCGCACTCCGCGACGGCGGCAGCAACCCGAAGCCACCCGGATACTGGAAGGAAGGAGATCAACGTGATCTGCAAACGCTCGTCAGAAACGACCAATACACTATCGAGTGGGGAACCCGTAGTCGGCTAGAAATACCCGTGGGGTTCGATTTGAAAGAGAAATACGGACTCGGCTATTACGAGCGCCTTCGGTTGGAGGCGCGAGGGAATCCGCGGTGGGACGGCGAACAAGGTCGTCTCGAACTCGTTTACGATCGATGTTCCGATTCGTTCAGAGCACGACAACCCGTCAAGAACGCCCGTCGAAGGCGGGACGAATCACTGGCGACCGCGTCGAGCGACGAGAACGCGATTGCCGCTCTGGACATCGGTGCCAACAACCTCGTCGCCGTTACGACGACTCGAGGCGATCGACGTCTCTACCACGGACGCCCTCAGTTCCGTCGGTTCCGTAGAACGACGGAACAGATTGCGGAACTCCAGTCGGACCTCGAGTCGAGCGATCGAACGAGTCGACGGATTCGTCGAGAGTACCGGCGTCGAACCCGACGTCGGAACCACGTGCAGGACGCGCTCGTACGCGACCTCGCAGAGTGGTTACGCGAACGGAGCGTCGAAGTGGTACTCATCGGTGCGCTGACCGGCGTGCTCTCCACACATTGGTGTTCCCGCGTGAACGAAAAGACCCATCAGTTCTGGGCCCACAAGAAATTTCGACGACGGTTGCGGGAAGTTCTGGATGGTGAATACGATATCGAGGTTCGAGAGGTAGACGAGAGCGGTTCGTCTTCTCGATGTCCTCGGTGCGATGCGCGGGACGTATCCAGAAACGGCGACACGTTCCGTTGTAATGAATGTCCGTACGAGGGGCACAGCGATCTGGTCGGGAGTGAGAATTTGCTCCGAGCGCACGCGAACTGTGGGTCGATGGCACGGCCGGCGGCTCCGGATCGGAACGGGTCCGGAGGAGGATACCGCGAGGTACCTCGCCTCGAGTGGAACGATCATCGGTGGCAACACCGTGATCGATCGACCAAAGTGGATCCCGCGAACCGAAGTATCCCGCACAGGGAGAAACTTGCCTCCGGTAAATCGGGTGCGACCTGATTTACGCGGCGGAATCCTCACCGAATCGTGAGGTGGATGTCAACCCCTCCGAGCCCCGTGTGACGAGGAACCCACCCCGAGCCGCCCGTTCTGGAACGGACAAAGCTTCAACAGCGCCGCCTGCGTACCGGCGGCCATGACAGCCGACGTCTCGATCGATCGTCTGGGGATTCACGACTCCGTCGCGGCGGTCTTCCCGCCCGCGGAACTCCGCGCCGAGCTGGAGGAGCTTCCCGTGGGCGTGTCGATCGTCGGTGACGACGACGCGGTCGACGGGAGCGGCGGTTCGGTCGCCGATCCGCCCGTCGACGCCGTCGTCACCTTCGAGCACCGCGACTGGTTCGCCGACCTGGCCTGGGTGCACTCGATCCAGGCGGGCGTCGACCGCTTCCCGCAGGAGACCTTCGCGGACCGGAGCGTCGTCCTCACCAACAGCACCGGCATTCACGACCGGACCGTCGGCGAGACCGTCGCGGGCTTCCTGCTCTCGTTCGCGCGCCGGTTACACCGTCACGTCGCCAACCAGGGGAACCGTCGCTGGGATCCGCCCGAGTGGGACGAAGCGTTCACCCTGCCCGGCACCCAGGCCTGCGTGCTAGGCACCGGAACGCTCGGCCGCGGGGTCGCCGAGGTCTGCGGCGCGCTCGGCGTGGAGATGACGGGCGTCCGCCGATCCGGCGATCCGGTCCCCGGCTTCGAGGCCGTCCGCCCCGTCGAAGAGCTCCACGAGGCCGTCGCCGACGTCGACTTCGTTATCGTCACCCTCCCGCACACCGACGCGACGGACGGGCTCGTCGGTGAGGACGTGTTCGCGGCGATGGGCGAGGACGCCTCCCTGGTCAACGTCGGCCGCGGGCCCGTCGTCGACGAGGCCGCCCTGATCGACGCGCTCGAGGCGGACGAGATCGCCGGCGCGGCGCTCGACGTCTTCGAAACGGAGCCCCTCCCCGAGGACTCCCCGCTGTGGGGGATGGACGAGGTGATCGTCACGCCCCACTGCGCGGCGTTCACCCGCGACTACTTCCGGGACATCGCCGACCTCGTCCGCGAGAACGTCGGCCGGATCGAGCGCGGCGAGGAGTTCTCCAACCGGGTGGTCTGACCCGAGAGCCGTCTATTCGACGCCCCAGGCGGTCTATTCGGACGTCAGTCCTCGACCCGTTCGAGGACGATCCGCGCTTCGAACCGCCCGCGCTCCGCGGCTTTCTCCCGCCGGAGCCGGTCCAGCCGCTCCGCCGATATCCCCTCGTGTTTCCGGATCGCGTGGAGCACCTCCAGAATGTCGGCGAGCTCCTCGGGATCGCCGCTCTCCCGGTACTCCGCGACCTCTTCGTCGAGCTTCTCGAGGAGCCGGCGCCCGTACTCCGCGTCGTCCGCGACGCGAACG
Organism: Halovivax sp.; assembly: GCA_007119345.1. Classification (GTDB taxonomy): domain Archaea; phylum Halobacteriota; class Halobacteria; order Halobacteriales; family Natrialbaceae; genus Halovivax. The sequence goes on along the minus strand of SKPV01000085.1, from coordinate 21,550 downwards.
ACCGGCCGCTCGCCGTTCCGCTCGATGATCGCCGGGATCTCGTCCCTGACGAGCTTGTCGTACTCCGTCACCATGGTCACACGTGCGGGGATGCCCACGTCGGTTTTTCGATGGGATCGGCGGGTCGCGCCGAGCGCCTCCTCCGGTGGTCCGCGGGCGGCGGGTCGTGACGACGACGGTCGGCGACGCCGGCGGGTTCGCGCGGCGAGTACCGTGACAACACGCCGCGATGGCGGTGCGAATAGTGTCGCTCAAGTAGGGATCCGTTCGTAGCCCCGTTCGTGACCGAAGTAACCAACCCCAACGAGGCTGACAAAGCGCACTGGCGGCAGACGTCGATCATCGCCACCCTCTGGACCGCGGCCATCGTCGGCGCGGGCACGCTGTTGGTGCTGTTCAACGACGTGTTCGCCGGCCTCTTCTGACGGCCGTCGCCTCCCGCACCACTATTCCCGTTCGTCGCGAAGGAGACGTCCATGGTCTCGATCCGCCCGGCCAGGCCCGCCGAGTGCGAAACCGTCGCCGACCTCCACGAGCGCTCCATCCGCGCGCTCGGGCCCGCGGCCTACGACGCCGAGCAGGTCGACGCCTGGGCGGCGAACAAGGACCCGGACCGGTACGCGATCGAGGAGCCGGGGTCGCACTTCGTCGTCGCCGTCGAGGGGGAGTCGATCCTCGGCTTCGGCGAGCTCGTTCCGGACGAGCGCGAGGTTCGCGCCGTCTACGTCGATCCGGAGCGCGCGGGCGAGGGCGTCGGAAGACGGCTCCTCGCACATCTCGAGGCGACCGCCCGGGAGCGCGGGCTGGAGCGCCTCCACCTGCGATCGTCGAAGAACGCCGCGGGCTTCTACGAACGCTGTGGCTGGCGAGCGGGCGAGACGGTCGTCCACGAGACGACCGGCGACGTCGAGCTCGGGTGCGTGCGGATGACGAAGCGACTCGACGGCGGGTGAGTGGCGAGGCGACTCGACGGCGGGTGAGTGGTGACCGCGACCGGGAGGGATGCGCGAACCTTTAGGTCGATCCGCCGAGGAGTGGCGGTCATGTACGGCATCCTCACCAGCGACGTCGGCCTGGCACGCGAGGGCGTCGGCGACGTCACGCACTTTCTCGCCGACGGGGTCGACGGCCGCCGCCGCGAGCCGATCCCGGGTGCGGTGAACGCGGTCGCCTGCTGGGGCGACACGGGGACGGTGCGCGAGGAACCGGAGCGCGCGGCCGTCGCCGCGGACGGCTCTCGGGCGACGCCCGACGCCGAGGGCCACCACTGGGGGACCGTCTGTCCGACCGACCCCGACTACCGCGACCCGCTGCTCGAGCGGATCGAACGGGTCGGCGACGTGCGGCTGACGACGCTCGGGTTTCCGGGGGACGCGTTCTGCCGGTGTAGTCGGTGCGAGGAGCGGTTCGCTCGAAGCGAGCGGACGTCGCGCGAGGACTGGCGCGCGGACGCGATCACCGAGTTCGTGGCCGCGGCCGCGGCCCGCGTCGACGGCGACGTGCTCGCGACGCTGTACCCCGATCCCTACCCCGGAAACCTCCGCGAGCGCGCCGGGCTCGACCCGCGGGCGCTCGAACCCCACGTCGACGGCTTCCTCGTCCCGCTCTGCGGAGACTACGGGACGCCGTACTGGGTCGAGTCGCTCGCCCGCGGGTTCGGCGCCGAGCTGGGCGAGCTAGACGCGGACGTGACGGTACAGCTCTCGGCCGACGGCGCCGACGCGGACCGGCTCGAAGACGTGACGCGGATGGTCGAGCCCCACGGCGATGCGGTCGTCTACGGGACGTTCCCCGACGACGCGGCGACGGTCCGGGAGGTGATCCGGCGGCGAACCGAGGCGGCGGAATCGCGACCGGTCGTCGCCCGGTAGCGCGGGAGTCCGATCCCCGGCTCGATGCGTTCTCGCCGACGCGGTACGCGACCCGAACCGGCGAGCCGGCCGACCGGAACTCGTTTCATCGGGCCGTCGCGCCTCACCGCACGGTCGCACCGCATCCCGCCGTCGCACCTCACCACATCCCGCTGTCCCACCTCACCACATCCCGCCGTCGAACCGCATCCCGTCGTCGCGCCTCACCGCGCCGCCGCGCCCCACCGAAAACCGAGGCCCAGACTCGCCCCGAAGAGGCCGAAGCACAGGGCGAAGAGCCCCGCGAGCACCAGCGACATCGTCGCGTTCTCGACGCTCGTCACGGCGGGGTCCCAGAAGGGTCGCGTGGAGGGAAGGGCGAAGGCGGCGCCGAGCGCCCACCCGAGGACGACCCCGTCTCCCCGGTAGGCGAACAGGGCGACGGTCGCCGTCGCGACGAGGGCAGGGACGCCGAACCAGACGTAGAGCGCCGTCGTCCCGGGAAACACTCCCTCGGTGACGCCGACGAACAGCAACCAGGCGTATCCGAGGGCCGCCAGCGCCGGGACGGCGAGCAGGTGGCGGCGTCTGCGGTCGCCCGGCGTCCCGAAGAGGAGGGACCGAACGGTCGAACGGCGTGCCATGCCGGCGATGAGGTGTCGAAATGCATATATTTTGTGCGTCGGTCGAGGGAGGCCGCCCGTGGAATCGGTGCCCCGAGCGCGATGGCGCCCGACGGCCGGGACGATGGCGAGCCGAACCGAACGCGTCGTGTGAATCGCGCTTCACAGAACGGTTATTGAAGATTCGGCCGATGGTCCGTCCGTGAACGCCACGATCATTGGCTCCCAGTTCGGAGACGAAGGGAAAGGCGGCGCGGTCGATCGCTTCGGCGAGCGCGCCGACGTCGTCGTCCGCTACCAGGGCGGCGACAACGCGGGCCACACCGTCGTCCACGGCGGCGAGACCTACGAGCTCAGGCTCGTGCCGAGCGGCGTCGTCCGCGGGACGACGGGACTGCTGGGCGACGGCTGCGTCGTGAACCTGGCGACGCTCTTCGAGGAGATCGACCGGCTGCGCGAGCGCGGACTCGACCCCGACGTGCGCGTCTCCGGGCGCGCCCACGTCGTCCTCCCGTACCACCGCGCGCTGGACCTGGCGTCCGAGGCGGCCAGGGGCGACGACCTCGCGGTGGGCACGACCGGAAACGGGATCGGTCCGGCCTACGAGGACAAGGCGGGCCGGCGAGGGATCCGCGCGGCGGAACTCCTCGAGCCCGCGGCCGTCCGCGAGCGCCTCGAGCACGTCGTCCCGAAAAAACGGGCCGTCGCCGAGGCCGCGTACGGGCTCGATCCGGACGATCCGGGAGCCGCGCTGGCCCCGGATCGCTCGGCGGCCGCGGACGCCGCGTCCGACGCCGGCGAGGGCTACGCCGTTCGCGACCTCGAGATCGCGTTCGACGTCGACGCGATCTGCGAGCGCCTTCGGACGTACGGCGAGCGCCTCGCCGACGAGGGGATGGTCGTCGACGGCGGCTCGTACCTGGCGGACCGCCGTCGCGAGGGCGCGCGGATCCTGTTCGAGGGCGCCCAGGCGACCCACCTCGACCTCGACCGGGGCGACTATCCGTACGTCACCTCGTCGAACCCGACCGCGGGCGGGGCGATCGTCGGGAGCGGGGTCCCGCCGGCCGCGGTCGCCGACGGCGTCACCATCGGCGTCGCGAAGGCCTACCTCTCGCGGGTCGGGCGCGGACCGATGCCGACCGAACTGGACGACGAAACCGCGGCCGCCCTGCGAGAGCGCGGCGGCGAGTACGGCACCGTGACCGGTCGCCCGCGACGGATCGGCTGGCTCGACCTGCCGATGCTCCGGGACGCCGCGCGGGCGAACGGGTTCGACGGACTCGTGCTCAACCACGTCGACGCGCTGGCCGGCCTCGAGCGGGTCCGGATCTGCGAGGCCTACGAGCTCGACGGTGAGCGGGTCACCACCACGCCGCCGACGGCCGCGGCGCGGGCCCGCTGTGCGCCCGCCTACCGGACGGTCGACGGCTGGTCGGATCGCGACTGGTCGGCGGTCGCGGCCGAGGGGTACGACGCGCTCCCGGCGAACGCCCGCGCCTACGTCGAGCACGTCGGCGAGGCGCTCGAGGTCCCCGTCTACGCGGTCGGCGTCGGGCCGGGCCGCGAGGAAACGATCGTGCGTCGAGCGCCGTTCGCGTCGACCGAGTGCTCCAGCGCCGACCGAGTGGCGACCGATCGCGGACGCGCCGAGCGAGCCGCGTTCGACCGGGAAAACAATGATCGAGAACGAGCAACCCACGAGCGTGGGTGACGGATGACGACCGCGGACGAACGAATAGCCGGAGACCGCCGATGACCGACGACGAATCGACGACCGGCGCGGACGAGCTCGATCGCGAGACGGCGTTCTCGCTGCTCGCCGACGAGACCCGCGTCCGCATCGTCACGGAACTCGGGGCCGCGACGGCCTCGCCCGAGACGGGCATCCCGCGGCTCTCCTACGCCGATCTCCAGGAGCGCGTCGAGATTCGGGACTCCGGGCGGTTCAACTACCACCTGACGAAGCTGGTCGGCAACTACGTCGCCAAGGAGGACGACGGCTACCGGCTCCGGTGGCCGGGGATGGTGCTGTACCGGACGCTCGTCGCCGGGCTGCTCACCGGCGAGGCGGACCCGGCGGTCGAGCGGTTCTCCGTCGGCGCAGACTGCCACCGCTGTGGCGACCCCGTCGAGGCACACCTCTACGAGACGCTCTTCCGGGTGCGGTGTTTCGCCTGCGATGCCAACTACGCGGACGTCTACGTCCCCGCCCGCGGGCTGGTCGACGGGGGGAAAGCGGACCTCCTCGACGCGGTTCACCGGCGCACCCGGACGATCATGGATTCCATGACCGCCGGCCGGTGTCCGTGGTGCGCCAGCGCCGTCGACCCCGAAATCCACGAGGGCGACGGCGCCCTTCCATCCGCCCACGACACGCGCGACCTCGACGCCTACGCCGTCTACCACTGCACCGAGTGCACCGGCTTCCAGTACGCGCCGGTCTCCCAGGTGCTGTGCTATCGGCCCGTCGCGATCGCGTTCTACCACGACCACGGGCGGGACCTGACCGAGATCGCCGTCTGGGAACTCGAGTGGGCCGCCACCGACGAGACGACGACCGTCCTCGACGACGATCCGTGGCGGTTCTCGGTCCGCGTGCCCCTCGAGGACGAGGCGCTGGTCGTCGAGCTCGACGACGAGCTGGCGGTGGTCGACGCGCGGCGGATGGCGCGCGACGGCGCGTGACGTGGCGAACGGGGAAAACGTGAAAGGACGCGACGGGTGGCGCCGAAGCCGCGCCTCAGTTCGCTCGGGTCAGTTCCGTCCGCTCAGTGGTCGTCGTGGTCGTCGTGGTCGTCGTCGTGGTCGTCGTGGTCGTCGTGGTCGTCGTGGTCGTCGTGGCCGCCCCGGTTCCCGCTGACGACCTCGAACGGCCGCATCATGTCGTGATCCTCGTGCTCGAGGGTGTGGCAGTGGAACGGATACATCCCGGCGTGGTCGCCCCACTTGATGGCGATCCGAACGGTCTCGCCGGCGTCGACCATGACGGTGTCCTTCCCGCCCCGCTCGTTCGGGGGCGCGGGCTCCCAGGCGTGCTCTCCGTGGTGTTCCGCCCACGCTTCCATGTACTCGTGGTGGTCCTCGCCGGGCGCGTAGACGGTTTCACCGTCCATCTCCATCTCGTGGATGCGCCCCTCCAGGCCGAGCTCCCGCGAGGCCTTGATCGCCTGCCCGCGGTTGTCGTAGGTGGGCAGGTCGTCGTGGTCGTCGTGGTGCGTGTGGCCGCCGTTATCCCCGTGATCGTGATCGCCGTGCTGGCGCCGGCCGACGACCTCGAACTCCACCAAGTGGAGGTGGATGGGATGGGCGTGGTGGTCGTCGTTCTTCAGGTCCCAGATCTCGGTGGTGCCGAGCTGGGGCCGGTGCGCGATGGGATCGGAGGCGCGTCGCCCGTTCAGGGTGTGCACCACGAGGCCGTGCTCGTCCTCCTCCATCCCCATCGTCATCGTCCGCTTCGTCGTCGCGGCCTCGGGGTTCGCGGCGGGACGGTACGGGAGGTCGAGCGTGGCCGGGTCGGCCGTCTCGTCCGCGGACTCGGTCTCCTCGGCGACCCGGAACTGCACGATCTCCTGGAGATCGGGACCGTGATGGTCGTCGTGGTCGCCGTGGTGTTCTTCCCACGCCATCATGTACTCGTGGTGGTCCTCGCCGGGCGCGTAGACGGTGTGGCCGTGGTCGTCCTCCATCTCGTGGGTGCGCCCCTCGAGACCCAGGTCGTGGGAGGCCTCCTCAGCCTCCTCCTCGGTCTCGTAGGTCGGGAGGTCGTCGTGATCGCCGTGATCGTGGTCCTCGTGGGCGACGTGGTTCTCGAGCGTGAGGGTCTCGCCGGCGTGCTCGGAGAAGTCGACAATGACTTCTGCGCGCTCGAACGGGCCGAGCTCGAGCGTCTCGAGGTCGCGGTCGGGACCGATCTCGACGACGTCCTTCAGGAAGCCGTGCCCGGCCGATATCTGGTGGCCCAGCGGGACATCGTGGCCGTCCTCGTCGTGGAGCCGGAAGCCGAACGTCCGGCCGTTCGACGGTGTGATGATCCGGAAGCGGTACCGCCGGGGCTCGACCTCCATGTACGGCCAGACCGCGCCGTTGACCGTGGCGGTATCACCGACGAAGTCCTCGACGAACTCGTCCGGGTAGTAGAGCTGGCCGTCCTCGGTGAACGCCTTATCGGCGATCACGAGCGGCACGTCGTAATCGCCTTCGGGCAGGTCGAGGCGCTCCTCGCGGCGGTCCTTGATGAAGTACGGGCCGACGAGGCCGGCATAGTTGTTGAGCCGGCTGAGCCCGCGCGTGTGGTCGTGGTAGGTCGTCGTCAGCCGGGACTGCCGGTTCGGGATCTCCTGGACGTCCTTGGCCCGTCGCGGGCCCTCGACGCCGTCGGGCGAGATCCACATGTCGGCCTGTCCGTCGTCCTCCGACGGGACGTTGAGCCCGTGGAAGTGCACGGAGTGGCGGACCTCCGGGACCGGCTCGTCGCCGTCGTACATGTGGTAGTTGTCCGCCGTGGTCCCGCGTATTCGCTCGTCGACCTCGAAGAGGTGTTCTTCGCCCATGTCTTCGTTATCGAACCGGACGGCGAGGCGCTCGTTCCGGTCGGCCGCGATGATCGGTCCGGGGAACTGCCCGTCGAAGCCCCAAATCGTCGTCGGATCCAGGTCCGGGTGGAACTTCTGCTCAGCCTCCTCGATCGACACCTCGTAATAGGTGGCGCCCCGGCGCTTGCCGTCCGGCTCGCGCTCCCCTGGGATCGGCACCGGCTGGACGAACTTCTCGAGGTCCGGCGACGAGTGGTGATCGTCCATCTCCGCCACCGTACTCTTCGACACCGCCCCCGCGATACCGAGCGCCGCGCCGACCTGTAGCAGGCGGCGCCTCGACAGGCGTTTCATCGGCAACGCCTCCCGTTCGCAACCACCCGTTCCGATCGTCGGCTCCCGCTTTCCGTAGTTACCGCTGGCCACCAAGTGATCGACATCGCCTCCGACGTTATTAATTATTTTAATTAAGTCTTTCGGGGATTTCGCCGTTCACTAAACTCTTTCGCTGAATATGTTCAATATATTTATAACGTAATGCTGACTGTTTGAGTTGCCATTGATAATGTTTTTGGCCGATTAGGAGTCGAATCTTCGTCCCCGTCGGACGGAGACCGGAGGACCGCAGGTCGAACCACGACCGAGAACGGGGGCGCGGACGCTCCCAATCGATCTCGAAGGCTGAGGGTTCCACCCCCTCGGTGGCCTCCTCCTACTCCGCGCGCGGAAACGTGAACCGGTGCTGGTCGGTCACTTCGCCGGACGGTCTCGGAGAGTGCTGGCCCATCAGTCATCCGTGGCGACCGCCGTACCGTTCGGCGTACTTCTCGATCGTGCGACGGGAGGGCTCGTTCCCGGCGCCACAGGTCGTGTCGTACGCCTCCGGGTCGTACCGTTCGAACGTCGGTTCGACGAACGCCGACGCCCGCCTGAGGCCGGACTCTCGGCCCTGGTGCTCCCGGGCGGGGACGATCGCGCCGCCAGTCGTCGCCGCGACTCCGATGGCGCCGACGGAGATCACGGCCGTTACGGATCGAAATATAGGTACCGGTCCGAATTATTTTCTGAGAAAAACACTCACGATCTTGTGACGGCGTGTGACACCGATCGGTGTGGCAATAAGTCACAGTGATCGACAATGAGCAGTCACACACGGGACCAGGATCCGACCGAGCAGCGGGAGGAATCGAACCGATACACGGCTTCGGAAGCGGCCGGGCTCCGGGAGGACGCGTTCGGGGACGGCCCGGTCGATCGCCGCACCTTCCTCGGCCTCGCGGCCGCCACCGGCGCAGCGCTGGCGTTACCGAGCACTGTCGCGGCCGACGAGGTGACCGACGACGCGATGTCCGACGAGTTGGAGTTCGTGGTCAACTACTCGCGGGCGGATTACGCCGCACCGACTGTGGTCGAGTTCGCCGACGGGGACGCGCTCGCGGCCTTCGCCGACGAGTACGAGGAGCCGATCGACGAAGATCTCTCCCGGGCTCCACAAGCGGTGACGCGCGAGGAACCGACGCCCGCCGCTCACGCTCACCTCACGGCCGAGGAGGTCTCGCACGTCCTCGAACGGGGCGGCGTCGAGCACATGGACTTCGCGCCAGGGGCGAACCCGTTCTGGACGCTCGAGGAGCCGTACGCCGACGGCGTCTTCCCGCCGGTCGAGGAGGCGCGCGACTACATTTCCCACCGGGAGACGGACGCGGCGATGAGCCACCTCGAGGAGACCTACCCCGACCGAGTGAACTTCCAGGTCATCGGCCACGGTCCGGGACACGACAACCAGTACACGGGCGAGGATCCCGATCCGCGGGACGTCTACGTGGTCGAGGTCACGAACGACGTCCGGGACGAGGAGTCGTTCCGGGAGAAGGAGAAGGCCGTCTACCTGGTCGGCATCCACGGCGACGAGCGCCAGGGCGTCGAGGCGGGCTGTCGGATCATCGAGCAGGCCGCGAAGGGCGAGGCCGACGATTTCAATCCCTTGCTCGACGACGTCGTGCTGGTCTTCATGTTCGTCAACCCGGACGGCTGGGTGGTTCGCAAGCCCCAGTTCGAGTTCGTCAACCCGAACACCGGCGAGCAGGTGTACAACTTCCAGCGCGGGAACGCCTCCGGCCTGGACACCAACCGACAGTACCCGACCATCGGCTGGACGAATCCGGCGTTCTGGCCGGCCGAGCCGGAGGGCGCGCCCGAGGTTCGTCCCGGGTACGACGTCGGGTACGAGGAGGTGGTCCCGGACGCGCTGGCGAACGTCGCCCACCTCCGCCAGTACGAGAACGTCACGTTCCTCTGTGATTACCACGGTATGTTCGCCTCCGACTGGTTCGTCCTGAACCTGGAGACGAACGCGCCGTTCGACCACGACGGGACCCACGAACTCGACCAGGTCAACGTCCGTATCGGTGAGGGGATGGACGATCACTGGGGCGGCATGGAGGCGATCCAGAACGACGTCGATCGCGTCGCCACCGACCGGTACGGCTACGATCCCGACGGCGCGCCGTTCAATCCCGAGGGGCTGTTCAACTGGGGGACGATCTACGACTCGATCGGCTACCAGGTGACCGGCGCCTTCCTCGGGTGGGCCGGCATGCCCGAGGAGTGGGGCGGGCTGGGCGCCCGCACGGTCGCGCCCGAGATGTCCTGGGCGAACAACGGCACCTACGACGAAAAGGAGTGGAAGCCCTACATCGCACGCCACCAGACGACGGCCTACCGGATCTCGATGCGCGAGTACGCCGAGATGGCCGCCGCCGAGAACGAGGCGACCGTCGTAACCGGCGGGAAGGAAACCGCGTACCTCTCGACCGACGAGCTGACGCGCTCGTCGGCGGACCTCTCGCACACCGACGAGCGGCCCGGGCGAGGCGGCGGACGCGGTCAGGATCGCGCCACGGAGGTGCGCCGCCGCCACGACGCCGTCAGGCCGGGGCCCGACGGCGCGGCGAGCGTCGCCTCGGACGAGCGGACGCACTCGTTGGCGGTGCGGCTCCACGCCCACGGCGTCAGCGAGGGCGTCGTCAAGGTGCGAAACCCCGCCGGTCGGATCGTCCACCAGGTCGACCTGTCCGAGACGGACGAGCGCGCCTGCTGCATGGGCGAGCGAAACCACCTCTACGTGCCCGACCCCGCGAACGGCGACTGGACCGTCGAGTGCGACGGCGAGGACGAGGTCGACGTCGACTTCGTCGCCCTCGAGACCGACGAGGAACACCCCGATCCCGAGGAGGTCCTGGGTTACACCCAGCGGGAGTACGTGGTCAACCCGATGCAGTTCTTCGAGGACTTGGAACCGTTCCTCGAGGACGGCTCCATCGACGGACTTCGAGTCCACGACGTTCGCACCGGCCGACTCGTGCGCGGGCGGTCCGGGGAGCGCCGGTACGATACGTTCGTCGTCTCCCACGACGTCGCGAGCGACGATCCCGAGTACGTCGAGGCGATCGAGGAGTTCGTCGAGGCGGGCGGCGACCTGGTGCTCACCGACGCCGGGGTGAACCTGCTCGCGGTGCTCGACGTCGGCGACGCCGCGGCGATCGGAGACGAGGACCTCCGCGAACTCGAGGTGCAGATCCCCAACCTCGTCGGCCGGGACTTCGACCACCCGCTGCTGACCGACGTCCGGGAGATACAGCGGGAGGTGTGGAAGATCTCGCAGGTCGGGTACACCACCGGCAACGACTCGCCGGCGACGATCGTCGACGACGACGCGGCGGCCGACGTCGGAATGGACGTCGCCGGTCGGATGGAGCAGTGGGAGGGCTCCTGGTGGGATCCCGAACTCGCCGACGCGGGCGTCGCGGCCGGGACGGTCGCCGCCGGCGATGCGGAGATCGAGGTCATCGGCTCCATCCTCCCACCGGCGAACCAGCGCGAACTGCACCCGTTCGGCATGGCGGACTACGCCCTGTCGTTCTTCGGTCACACGCTACTTTGCAACGCGCTCGGGTTCGAGCAGCGCCGGTACACCGACGGAGAGCTCGTCGGAACGTACGGAACCGTCCGCTGATCGACGCCGTCGAACGATGACGCTCAGAAGAACGTGAACAGGTCGTCCCGGTTCGCCTCGTGGAGGTGCGTCCGGACCGCCTCCGTCAGCGGTTCGATGTTCCCGCGCTTGGCCGTGATCGGCGCGATCGTGTCCCGCCACTGCTGCCAGGGCGGATAGAGCCCCAGGCGGTCGCAGAGTTCGTCGAGGCGCTCGTCCCGGTCGTCGACCTTGTCCATCTTGTTCACGGCGACGACGACGGGAATCTCGAGGTCCCGGAGGAAGTGAAACATCTCGACGTCGTAGGGGATCGAGTCCGGTCCGGAGTGGCGGTCGATGATCTCGACGGCGCTCTTGCCGTCGACGACGAGGACGCCGACGAAGATGCGGTCGGCGTGTTCCTCGAGGTAACGGACGATGTCGGTCTTGATCTGCTCTCTCCGATCGGCTTCGACGCCGCTCATGAAGCCGAACCCCGGCAGGTCGGTGAGGACGAAGTCCTCCGACGCCCAGTCGTAGTGATTCGGCTGCCGGGTGACCCCCGGCTTCTGTCCCGTGTCGAACGAGTGGCCGGTCAGTTCGCGCATCAGCGTCGACTTCCCGACGTTCGACCGGCCGACGAGGACGACCTCCGCGTCGCGGTCGGGACGAGTCTCGAACATGACCGTCTGTAGGTCCGTCGCCAGTGATAAGCGTCGCGACGGGTGGTGAGCACGGGGACCGATCTCGCGGCGGTTCGTGACGATGACGACGAGTAGGCCGAACTGAACCGTCGACCAACCGATTCCACGTCGACGAGTCCGGCCGACCGACGGCCCGGCCCGGGGCGCGTCCCGGCGAACCCGCGAGCCACAAGTTTCGGGACGACCGCGCCCGCCAACGATGGAAACTGACCGAAGCGTCCCGCCGTTCACGGGGTGGTCGTCACCGGCGCCCGTGAACCCGCGGTCGCGTGTAGTGAGAGACTCCCCTCGGCCGACACGGCGGATCGCCCGCCTCGGCGCGACCGCCCGTCGGCCGGTGAGTCGACGAGCGCCGGAAGACGGGTGCGCTCGCGAACCCGTTCGGCCGCCCGTCGGCTATCCAACGGCGGTCCGGTACCGACGTTCGTCGGCCTGAAGCCGGCGACGGTCACCGCGCGACGGTCCCAGCGCAATCGAAGCCGGAAGCTTCGAGTCCACACTGCCTTCCCGTCTACGGGTTTCGATGATCGAAGTAAGCGACCCGTATCGGCAATCGATATGACTTCGAGAGTTACGGGGTCGGAATTTAGGACGCGATAACTAACCCCTCTCCCGGACGGGTATCGAGTATGGTTCGGTCCCTGAACCGACGGACGTTCGGAATCGGCCTGGTAACTGCCCTCCTCCTCCCGCTCGCGGGATGTAACGACGAAGAGGACGACGGACTCGACGACGAAGGAGTGGACGACGGGATGGACGACGATGACGACGGCATCGGCGAAGACGACGACGGGATGGACGACGGCGATGACGACGACGGAATGGACGACGACGATGACGACGACGGAATGGACGACGACGATGACGACGATGACGGCATGGACGACGGCGATGACGACGATGACGGCATGGACGACGACGATGACGACGATGACGACGATGGCGTCTAACGTCGACTGATCCGCGGACGCGGTCGATTTCTGCAGCGCGCCGAGACCCGTCGGGCCCGATCGCTCACGCGGGTCCGGCAGAACGCCGCCGGAGCGACCGGTGCGCGTCGCCCCGGCGGTCGGACCCCGCACGTACCGTGCCGGGCCCGGAATTATGGCCGTCGGGACCGTCAGTACGGGTGTCTTGCGGCTCGTACAGCTGACGGTGCCGACGGGGTCGCGCGAGGCGATCCTCGACACCCTCGACGACCGCGGGATCGATTACGTCGTGACCGACGAGGAGAGCGGCCGGGAGTACACGGCCGTCGTCTACTTCCCGCTCCCCGGGCCGGCCGTCGAACCCGTGCTCGACGAACTCCGCGACCAGGGCGTCGAGGAGGACGCCTACACGGTCGTCGTCGAAGCGGAGACGGTCGTCTCGCGGCGATTCGAGGAGCTACAGAAAGAGTACGAGGGCGGCGGCGTCGAGGCCGACCGCATCTCCCGCCAGGAACTTCAGGCCGAGGCGCGGGATCTGACGCCGACGCTCGACGTCTACGTGACGCTGACGGTCGTCAGCGCGATCGTCGCGACGGCGGGGTTGCTGCTCGACTCGCCGGCCATCGTCGTCGGCTCGATGGTGATCGCCCCGCTGATCGGGCCGGCGCTGGGCGCGAGCGTGGGCTCGGTGCTCAACGACGAGGGATTGTTCCACAAGAGTCTCAAGTACCAGGCGATCGGCGTCGTCGTCGCCATCCTCGCGGCGGCCGTCTTCGCCTGGCTGGCCCGGGTGACGAACGTCGTGCCACCCGGACTCGATCTGATGGCGGTCGACGAGATCTCCGAGCGGCTGGCGCCGGACCTGCTCGCGCTCGCGGTCGCGCTCGGCGCGGGCGTCGCCGGTATCGTGAGCATCTCGACGGGGATCGGCGTCGCACTGGTGGGCGTGATGATCGCCGCGGCGCTCATTCCGCCGGCGGCCGCGGCGGGGATTGCCATCGCCTGGGGCGAACCGATGGCGGCGATCGGCTCGACGGCGCTCGTCTTCGTCAACGTCCTCTCGGTGAACCTCGCCGGACTGGTCACGCTCTGGTACGCCGGCTACCGGCCCGAGCGGCTGTGGGACTTCGGACCGACGGAGAAGCGAGTCCGGCGCCGGGTGCTCGGCCTCGTGGGGATCGTCGCCGCCTTCACGGCGCTGCTCGGCGCCTTCACCTACTACTCCTACGTGGCGGCGACGTTCGAGGAGGATGCCCGGGAAGAAGTCGAGGACGCCCTCGAGGACGACGCGTACGCCGAGTACGAACTCATCGAGCTCTCCGTCGTGATGGACCAGGATTTCCCGTTTCGCGAGCCCGAGCGGGTCGTCGTCAGCGTCGGCGGTCCGCCCGGCGAGGTCGACCCGGAGCTCGCCGCGGAGATCCGGGCTCGGATCGACGGACACGCGGACGAGGGCGTCGAGGTCCAGATCCGGTACGTCACCCTCGTCGAAGAGGGGGCGGCGGACGACGGCCGGTAGGGTTGTGCCCGCCGGAGGGCTTTTTTCGTCCACCCCCGAGATCGTCACCAGTGCGCGAATCGATCGTCCAGTTGCTCCTCTTCGTCGCGGTCGTCCCAGTAGCGGGGCTGTTCGTCGGGACGACGGTCACGTAGACGGCTATCTTCGCGCAGTCGGTCGACAGCGAGGGCGAGTCGGTCGGCGGACGAGATCGACGCCGAGATCGCGATCGTCAACGACGAGGCCGTCGACGCCCACGACGCCGAAAACGAGACGACCGCGCTCTACGTCGAGAACGTCGGCGGGTCGACGCTCGACCCGGACGGCCTCGACGCGGTGCTCGGCGGCGAGTGCGTCGACTCGGTCGAACGGTCCGTGCCGAACGGTGACCGCTGGCGGAGCGGGACGGTCCTCGAAGCGCGCCCGAGCGCACCCCTCGATCCCGGCGACCGGCGCGATAGAGCAACGACGATTAGAGCGCGACCGTCGTCGAAACGGATTTTCCACTCCGGCGACAACCCCCGGGCATGGCCACCAACTGGACGGATCCGTACCGGGTCGGCATCGCCGTCGGAATCGGACTCGCGATGGTTGGCGTCGGCGCGTACCTCGCGAGCGAAGAGCCGCACTTCACCGCACTCATTCCGGCGTTCCTGGGGGTCCTCTGCGTCTTCCTGGGGCGACTCGGACTCGCGAGCGACCGGGACCGGCTCGCGACCTACGGGCTCGGCCTGCTCGCGCTCGCGGGCGCCGGCGGTTCGATGCGTGCGCTCGGCGACATCGCGACGCTGCTCACCGGTGGGAACGTCGACAGCGCGGTCGCGACCGGCGCACAGGGGCTGACGATCCTGCTGTCGCTGGTGCTGCTGGTCGCGGTGGCGGTGGCGATACTGAACGAGCGCCGGTAAGCGTCGGCGCGCTCGGGGAGCGAGCTCCGTCGTGGGTTTACGCGAGGAGGGGGAGGTCAGTCCACCGTCACGGTCTCCCAGTCGTGGTCGCCGTGGGCGCCCTCGCGATCCCTGGCGCTCGGCGCCACGCGGATGAACTCGGCGGTTTCGCGGGCCTCCTCGATGGTGTGGGCCCCGGCGTAGCTCAACCCCGAGCGGATGCCGGCGGCGAACTCCGCGGCGACATCCGCGAGCGGTCCCTTGTACTCGGTGAGGCCCTCGACGCCCTCGTCGGCGTCCGGGAGTTCCGCCGTGTCGCCGCGGTCCTCGTTCGCCGCGGTGGTCGCCATCCCGCGCGAGCGCTTGTACCGGACGCCGTCGACCTCGACGACCTCGCTCGGCGCCTCCTCGGTGCCGGCGAAGAGGCTCCCCATCATCACCGCGTCGGCGCCCGCGAGCAGCGCCTTCACGGCGTCGCCCGAGCAGCGGATGCCGCCGTCGGCGATCGCCCGGACGTCGGCGTCGCGGGCCGCCTCGGCGCAGTCGCTGACGGCGGTGAGCTGCGGGACGCCCGCCCCCGCGACCCGGCGAGTGGTGCAATGGGAGCCCGGGCCGATGCCCACCTTGACGCAGTCGGCGCCGGCGTCGGCCAGATCGGCGACGCCAGCGGGGGTCGCCACGTTCCCCGCGACGAGGTCGACGTCGGGGTACTCCCGCCGGATCGCGCTCACCGCGTCGAGACAGCGCTCGAGGTGGCCGTGGGCGACGTCGACCACCACGCAGTCGGCGCCGGCCTCGAGGACGGCGCCGGTCCGCTCCAGGTAGGCGCCCGCGACGCCCACGGCCGCCCCCACCGTCGCGCCGGCGTCGGCCGCCCGCTCGACCTCGACGGCTTGCTCCCCGATCGTCGCGAAGCGGTGGATCGTTCCCATGCCGCCGACCGCCGAGAGGGCGATCGCCGTCTCCGCCTCGGTGACCGTGTCCATCGGCGCCGAGAGCAGCGGGTTCTCGAGTTCGATGCCGTCGGTGAGGTGCGTCGTCAGGTCGACCTCGTTCCGACTATCCACGGGCGATCGCTGCGGGACCACCAGCACGTCGCCGTAGGACAGACCGGTTCGGATGGCGTCCATTCCGCACAAGGTTAGGCGATGATCGGACAAAAGCGTGGCGCAGGCGACGGGGCGACGATTTCTAAACCGGGTCCGGCCGCGCCCTCCCGTCGACGCGCCCGCCGGGGTCCTCATCCCTCGAACGGCAACTCCGGCTCGAAGCCGATCGCTTCGACGGCCGCCTCGAGGACCGCCTCGACGTTCTCGCCGGTTTCGACGCTCGTTCGGTAGTTGACGTCCGCGTCCGCCGGGAGGTTGTCGGCGTCGAACCGATCGGCCTTGTTCGCCACCGTGAACACCGGGATCTCGAGCGGCTCGAACCGCTCGACGATGGCGTCGCGCAGCTCGAGCTGGCTCTCGAGCGGGTAGCCGCACTCGCCGCTCGGATCGAGAAAGACGAGGACGCAGTCGGCCAGGTGCTCGATCGCGCTGACCGCCTGGGACTCGATCTCGTTTCGCTCTTCCGGCGGGCGGTCGAGCAGCCCCGGCGTGTCGACGATCTGGTGGCGAACGTGCTCGTGCTCGAAGTGGCCGACGCCGACGCCTTTCGTCGTGAACGGGTAGCTCGCCGTCTCGCCGCGGGCGCGGGTGACCGCGTTGACGAACGAGGACTTGCCCACGTTGGGGTAACCCGCCACCACGACGGTGGGTTCGTCGGGGTCGATCTCCGGCAGGTCCCGGAGCGCGTTGCGGGCGTCGTTGATCGCCCGGAGGTCGTCGTCGACCTGCTCGACGACGTCCGCCAGCCGGGCGAACGCCTGTTTTCGGTGCTTGCGGGCGGTGTCGACGTCCGTCTTCCGGAGCTTCGCGTTGTACTCGTCGCGGATCTCGTCGGCCTTGCGGCTCGCCCAGGTCACCCGCGAGAGCGACTGGCGCAGCTCGTCGACCCCGGAAGGCGCATCCGCGCCTTCCGTGCCCTCCGGGTGTGACCCGGAGACGTCCACGATCGCGTCCGCCAGCTCGTAGTAGAACGGGTGGACGTCGTCCTCGTACTCGAAGTCGGGCCACGAGGTGACGACGTTCTCCAGGTTGTCCGAGACGATGTTTGCGGCCGTCTGGAGCATCGACTGCTGGGCCTCGAGGCCCTGGCGCGCCCGGCCCGCCCGCGACGCCCGCGAGAACGCCTTGTCGATCAGCTCTTCCGACGTCGGCGTCGTCGGAAGGTCCTCGAAAATCATGGACGGGGATTGGTGGGCCGCCCATAAAAGGACGTTCGTTGCGCGGCGACCGCTTTTGCCCGCTCGCGCCCTCGCTCGCCCATGACGGATTGGCGCGCGGTCATCATCGGCTTCCTCGTCGGCACCGTGGTCGCGATCTTCGGCATCGCCCTCCCCGGCGTCGGCCAGCTCGTGGCGGGCCTCGTCGCCGGCCTCGTCGCCGGCTACCTCGCCGGCGGCGGCCTCGGCCGGGGCGCCTGGCACGGCCTCCTCGCCGGGGCGCTCGGCGGCATCGTGGGCGGCCTACTGCTGGCGGTTGCCGTCGGGATCGTCGGCGTCGCGGGCGGCCCCGCCGGGGCCGTCTTCGGGGGCGTCCTCGGCGTCGGCATCTTCGTCGGGGCGGTCCTGATCGCGATGGTGATGGCCCTCGAGAGCGCGGTCGCCGGCGCGGTGGGCGGCGCGTTGAACCCCGATCGGGGGCGTCCCGGCGGACGATCGCCGTCCCGGTGATCGACTCGGGACTAAATTGACCTGTGGCCAAATCGAGCCGGAACCAAATCGAGCCGGGGCCAGCGCGTTTTCGCCGCGTCGTGCGCGGACGATCGCCCGGAAGCCGTCGGCGTCCGGACGACCGATCCTCGACGCCGACCCGTTATTCCAGTTCGCCTACAAAAACTCGATCCCGGAAAGAGTGAGTACCGGCGGCGCCGTCGGAACGACGTAATGGGACCCGATACGCTCGCCCGCGAGGGCCGAGTCGCGGCGGGAACGGACGTCGACGCGTACCTGCGACGGATCGGCGTCGATCCGGAGACCGTCGTCGAAACGGATCTGACGACCCTCGAGCGGCTCCAGCGGGCCCACGTCGCGACCGTCCCGTTCGAGAACCTGGACATCGTCGGCGACTCGCTCGACGGGTGGGAGCGGTCGACGGTCGTCCTGTCGACGCCGGCCCTCCACGAGAAACTCGTCGGGGCGGAACGCGGGGGCTACTGCTTCGAGCTCAACGGGCTGTTCCACCGACTGCTCGACGAACTCGGCTTCGACGTCGACCGCGTCGCGGCGCGGGTCGTCACCGAGGAACGCCCTTCCCCGCCGGCGAACCACCACGCCAACGTCGTGCACCTGGATCGCCGGTACGTGGTCGACGTGGGGATGAGCACCCCGGTCATGCGCCGCCCCACCCCGCTCGACGGCGAGTCCCGAGCGGACGCCGTCGGCGTCGAGTGGCGCGTCGTCGAGAGCGAGCGACAGGACGCGGCCTACTGCACGCAGTTCCGGACGCCGAGGGACGGGGCCTGGTCGAAACGCTACGTGTTCGGCGACGCCCCGCGCGAACTGCACTACTTCGAGGCGACCAACGACTACCTCCAGCGGGCGCCCGAGTCGCCGTTCACGGGCGACCCCATCGCCTCCGTCGCCACCGACGAGGGCCACCGGAAGCTGGTCGGGGACACCCTGATCGAGACGGCGGGCGACGAGACCCGCGAGCGCACCGTTTCCGACGACGAGTTCGACGAGATCCTGGCACGCGAGTTCGGCATCCGCGGGCCGCCGTCGTTCGATCCGTGAATTCCCACCTCGCGGGAACGATCGCCGCCATCCATAGCCGATCGACGCCTCGATTCGATCACGAGCGCCGGGTCGATCGGCGAGCGCGTTCGACGGACATGACCGACACACCACTCTCGAGACGGGCGCTCCTGGTGGCGGGCGCCGTCGCCGTCGGGACCGCCGCCGCCGGCTGCAGCGACGGCGGGGATCCGGAGTCGGGCGCGTCGGACCTCGACGAGTCGCTCGCCGTCGCCAGCGCCACCCAGTACCAGGGCCCCTCCTGCGCCTGCTGCGACGAGTACCCGCCGTACCTCGACGAGCACCTCGACGGCGAACTCGCGGTGGAGGTCTTCGACGAGCAGCAGGCGCTGGCGGAGCGCAAGACCGAACTCGGCGTCCCCAGGGACCTGTGGAGCTGCCACACCGTCGTTTTGGACGGGTACGTCTTCGAGGGACACCTCCCGGTCGAGCCGATCGAGGCGTTCCTCGAGGCGGAACCCGACTCCCTCGGGATCGCCTTGCCCGGGATGCCGACCGGCTCGCCGGGCATGGGCGGGGAGAAAGACGAGACGTGGACGATCTACGAATTCTCCGCGGACGGGAGCGCCGAGGTCTTCACGGAGGTATGAGGAGACCGGTCGGCGGGTCGGCTTCGCCCGCTCCGGGCCGCTGACGGACGATCACTCGTCAACCTGCGTGTGTTACCGTCGCTGCCACGGGTAGACGGCGCGCGCCGTTACCGGCTCGGCGGGTTAGTCGCAGTGACCGCCGTCGCTGTGGTGTTCGTCGTGGTGGTCACCGTGGTCGCCGGCGTGGTGGGCAGCGTGGTCGCCGGCGTGGTGGGCAGCGTGGTCGCC
This sequence comes from Halovivax sp., assembly GCA_007119345.1. GTDB lineage: Archaea > Halobacteriota > Halobacteria > Halobacteriales > Natrialbaceae > Halovivax. The sequence continues at coordinate 1,874 of SKPV01000085.1, read as the reverse complement.
GGCGTGGTGATCCCCAGGTACGTGATCCGCGACGCCGTCGTGCATCCGGTCGAACAGGGTCCGGTCGTCGTCGCCCGCGTCCGCGGTCACGATCGCGACGCCGCCGAGCAAGCCGATCGCGACGATCACCGCGAGCAGAACTCGAAGGGATGGTGCTGTCATGGTACTCGGTCGGTCGTACGTCGTCCCGTCGGTTGAGCGTGCGGTCGTGAACCCGCGGACGAGAGCGTTCGAGAACGTTTCTCGGCGACGCTAATCGTTTCTCACCGAGGAAATCGTTCGTGCGGCCGATTTTCGAAGGCCTCGGTCGGAATTCATTGGGGTCGGTCGATACCGCCGGCTCACCGCTCGTCGAGATCGTCTGCGGGATAGACGCGGTACGTTCGACCCTGGCGCTCGCGGTAGAGTAACCCCCGCTTTTCGAGGCCAGTTACGGTCTGGCTGACCTTACTCTTGGAAAAGTCCGACCGGTCGCGGAGTTCGATCTGGGTCAGTCCGGGCGACGCGATGACGGGCTCCAGGACCCGACGCTCGTCCGCTGGCAGGACGTCGAGCACCGCTGGCCGATGGAGCGACTCGCCCGCCGTCGACTTCGACGAGTCCGACCCGCCTGGCTCGTCGGCAGCGGGGTTCGGATCGGCTGCGGTATCGACCCCGTCAGGGTCGGATCCGGCCGAAAGCGTCGGTTGCCCGTCGGGCGCTCGACCTTCCTCGGTCGGTATCCGGTCGCGGACGAGCCAGTAGATCCCACCGACTGCCGACGCGACGAAGACGGTAGCGAGCAGGACCCAGACCGGATGCGGCCCGTGGACGGCAGCGTCGTGACCCATCATCTCACCGTGGGCCTGGGCCTGCCGGTAGGTCTGCCAGGCGGCACCGACGCCGATGACGAGGATCCCCGCCACGACGATGGCGAGGGCGAGATCCAGCCTGGTTCGCGTCACGACTCTCTCGGAACCTTACTCGCAGACGGCCCTACGTGTTACGCTTCCGGTCCGCGTTTCGGGCTTCGAGCGTCGTTATTCTGGCGAATCTGCCCGAATCGGTTCGTCATCGGATCGGGTGCGGATCGTCGCTGCCTGAACGGTGTCCGGATATTTTGTATTCGCGTCGTGTACGGTCGAGTATGGCAACCGACGACGCGGTACTCCGGGCGATCCTGCTGATCGTCGCCGCATTCCTGCTGATACCGCTCGTGATGATGGTCGTGATGATGCCGGTGATGGGCGCCGGCCACGGCTGGATGTGGGACGGCGCCGTCGGGGGCTGGTGGTGGTTGCTGCCGTGGCTCGTCACCCTCGCGATCCTCGTCGGGGTCGGCTACCTGCTGTACGCCACCCTCTGGGGCGGTGATGGCGGGACGGATCCGGCCCTCGAAGAGTTGCGGACCGCGTACGCCCGCGGGGACCTCACCGACGAGGAGTTCGAGAAGCGGCGGGAGCGACTCGAACGGGGCAGGTGACGACGATGAACGGCGGGTCTCGCGGCCGGTCCGACGCGTCGGGGCGGGAATCGGACGCCACCGCCGGTCGCGGAACGCCGACCGACGCGTACTGCTCGTGCTGTCGGGTCTGTGACTGCTACCGGGACGCGCCCGGCGCCCGCGAGAAGTCGGACGAGGTCCGTGACGAGCACGATAGCGACGACCGCAGCGAACACGAAGGCGGCGACGGCGCGCACGTCGACCACTCCGACCACGAGGAGATGTTCAAAACGCGGTTTGTCGTCTGCCTCGTCCTCTCGCTGCCGGTGTTGTACTACAGCCCGATGCTCCAGGAGTGGTTCGGCTACGCCGCGGTGACGGTCCCCGGGAGCGCGCTCGTCGGCCCCGTCCTCGGGACCGTCGTCTTCCTCTACGGGGGCGTCCCCTTCCT
>SKPV01000112.1 GCA_007119345.1 Halovivax sp. | reverse complement strand
GTCCGCGCTCGCGACGCCGCGGGCCGCGCTCGCGACGATCTCGTGGGCCGTCCGGAACGGCAGTCCGTTCGCGGCCAACAGGTCGGCGACGCCGGTGGCCGTCGAGAACCCGGCGCCGGCCTCGGCGGCCAGCGCGTCCTCGTCCCAGTCGGCGGTCCCGACCGCGCCGGCCGCGACGCCGGTCGCCTCGGTCACCGCGTCGACCGTCTCCCAGGCGTGAGGGGTCCCACGCTGCAGGTCGCGGTTGTACGCGCGGGGAAGTCCCTTGAGGATCGTCGTCAGCCCCTGTACGCCCGCCGCGGCGTCGCCCGCGACCGCGCGGACGAGCTCCAACGTGTCGGGGTTCTTCTTCTGGGGCATGATCGACGACGTCGAGGAGTACTCGTCCGCGAGGTCGACGAAGCCGCGGTTCGCGAAGAGGATCAGGTCCTCGGCGAGCCCCGACAGCGTCACGGCGAGCGTCGAGCACGCCTGGACGGTCTCCAGCAGAAAGTCCCGACCGGCCGCGGCGTCGGTGGCGTTCTCGATCACGCCGTCGAAGCCGCAGAGCTCGGCGGTCCGCTCGCGGTCGATCTCGAACGGGGTACCGGCGAACGCGGCGGCGCCCAGCGGCGACCGGTTCACCCTGGCGTAGGCCTCCAACAGCCGCGCCGTATCCCGCCCCAGCGCCTCCTCGTAGGAGAGCGCCCAGTGGGCCACGGTCGTGGGCTGGGCGGGCTGCAGGTGGGTGTAGCCGGGCGCGATCGTCTCGTCGTGGGCGTCGGCGACGTCGGCGAGCGACTCGCGGAGGTCGAGCGTCGCCTCGACCGCCGCGAGCAGGTCCTCGCGCAGCCGGTAGCGGATGCAGGCTGCCACCTCGTCGTTGCGAGAGCGGGCGGTGTGCATCCGGCCGCCTTCGGGTCCGATCCGGTCGATCACCGCGGTCTCGATCGCCTCGTGGACGTCCTCGCCCTCCTCGAGGGTTCCGTGGCCCTCGACTTCGATGGCGTCGAGCGCGGTCAGGATCGCGCCCGCGGTGTCGTCGTCGACGATTCCGCGCTCGGCGAGCATCACCACGTGCGCGCGATCCACCGCGAGATCGGCCTCGAAGATGCGCTCGTCGGCCGCCAGCGAGGAGAGGAACTCGCGCGCGGGGCCGCCGCTGAAGCGGTCGCGACGGATCGCGCTCCCCGCGTCCTCTCCGGTCATCGTCAGGCCTCGTCTTCGCCGCCGTCGGTCGCGAGTTCGGGGGAGCCGCTCTCGTCGTCGGCGAGCTTATCGATCGCGCCCTTCGCCAGCCGGCGCTGGAAGCCGTGGTACTTCGCGACGCCGGTGGCGTCCTCCTGGGCGATGTCGCCGACGGACTCCGTGTCGAAGGAGGCCGCGGAGGCGGAGTACGCCGCGTACTCGCTCTCGCGGCCCACGGCGCGCGCCTGGCCGCCCTCGAACTTGATCGTCACCGTGCCCGTCACGCGCGACTGCGTTTTGTCGATGAACCCCTCCAGGGCGGTCACGAGCGGCGCGTCGATCAGCCCCTCGTAGGCCTTCTCGGCCCACTGCTGGTCGATCAGTTTCTTGAACGAGCGCTCCTCCTGGGTCAGCACGAGCGCCTCGAGCGCCTCGTGAGCAGACAGCAGCGTCGTCGCGGCGGGATGCTCGTAGTTCTCGCGAACTTTGAGCCCGAGCATCCGGTCTTCCATCACGTCCGAGCGGCCGACGCCGTGAGCGCCGGCGACCTCGTTGAGCGTCTCGATCAGTTCGACGGGATCCAGCGCCTCCCCGGCGTCGGACGCGGACGCGCCCGCCTGGCTCTCGGAAGCGTCGCTCCCGAGAACGTCGAGCGAGACGGGGTAGCCCTCCTCGAAGCCGATCTCGACGAACTCGGTCTCGCCGGTCGGCTCGCTCGTCCACTCGTAGATTTCCTCGCCGGGGACGTAGCCGGGCTCTTCCAGCTCGTTGCCCTCGACCGCCCGCGACCAGAGGTTGGTGTCGATCGACCAGTCGCCCTCGTTGCCGCCCTGGACGGGAAGGTCCTTTTCGGCGGCGTACTCCTTCTCCCACTCGCGCGTGAGCGCGAGTTCGCGCACGGGGGCGATCACCTCCATGTCCGAGTCGCGCCAGACGGCCTCGAAGCGCAGCTGGTCGTTGCCCTTCCCGGTACAGCCGTGGGCGAGCCCCTCGCAATCGTGCTCGGCCGCGACCTCCAGGATCTTCGCGGCGATGATCGGCCGCGCGAGCGCCGTGCCCAGGGGGTACCCCTGGTAGGTCGCGTTCGCGCGGACGGCCTCCAGGCAGAGCGCCGCGAACTCGGCCCTGGCGTCGACGACGTAATGTTCGAGGCCGAGCGCCTCGGCGGTTTCTTCGGCCTCGGCGAACTCGCTTTTCGGTTGGCCGACGTCGACGGTGACGCCGATCACTTCGTCGTATCCGTACTCCTCCTCGAGCAGCGGCACGCAGACGGTGGTGTCCAGCCCGCCCGAGAACGCGAGTGCAACGCGTGTCATGTCGTGGTCGAACGGAACGGGTCGACGGTATTAAATTCAGCGATTGCTGTTTTGGAAATTAATTGGAGAGTGCACGCTAACGGGGAAATGATTGTTCGAGCTGAGACTGACGCTCGGGATAAAGCATCAACCGGGGACAGGGGGTGAAAGTATGTGTGGGCCTAACGGCCCGGTCGTCGCGCTCGCGGCGTTCGAGTCGCGACGCTGTCGAGGGGGGCGGCCTCGAGCGGCGTCGCGGGACTCATCGGATAACACAGGTAGCGCGTCACAACTATTAAAACCTCCCGGTGGGGCAAAACTTGACTCGGCGACCGCCCCCTCGACTCGTCGGTCCGCGTCGTGTCGACCGCCGGTCTTCGCCGCGTCATCCGGCCACAGTCCTCGCCTCGTCGACCGCCGGTCTTCGCCGCGTCATCCGGCCACAGTCCTCGCCTCGTCGACCGCCGGTCCTCCCGTCCTCAGGCGGTGTCGGCCTCGCGCTCCTCGTCGGGCAGCGCGAGCACGTTCTCCCGGCCCACCCGGAAGACCTCGATTTCGCCGTTCTCGCGGAGTCGGCCGACGACCTGGCTGGTCTTCGCCTCGGTCCACCCAAGTTCGGCGACCACCGCTTGCTGTTTCATCCGACCGGCGTTGTCCGCGAGCAGGGCGAGGACGCGCTCCTCGTTGCTCAAGAGCTCCGTCGGCGGCGACTCGAAGACCGCCGTCGAATCGCCACCGTCGTCCGTCTCGGCGGGCGGGTCGTCTTCGGGCCGGACGAGCCACCACGCGGCAATCGCGCCGATCACGAGCAGGAACGCCGCGCCGAACACGACGCCCAGCATCGGCACGCCGCCGTCGCCGACGGGCGACGCTCCCTGACGAGATTCGCCCTCCCGGAGCAGCTGCAGCCGCGGTTCGCCGTCGACGAAGTCGGTGTCCGCGCCCCGCCACCCGACGATCGGACGCTCCGCGCGGGGCTCGTCGGGTTCGGGTTCGACGCCCTGAAGTTCGTAGTCCTCCGGCCAGGCGATCCAGAGTTCCGTCCCTTCGTCCAGGACGTAGCCGTCGAGCGCGTCGCCGACGACGAGGCGGGCCGGCTCCACCGCCGCGAAGCCGGACCACCGGAACGTGAACTCGACCTCGCCCAGTTCCCGCGGCGTCGTCCGTTCGCCGGTACCGACCGAGAACGACGAGACGTTCATCTCCCGATCCGTCGCGTTTCGCGCCGCCTCGAGCGTCCCGTTCCACCGCTCGGTCTCGGCGGCGACGTACGCGTCCTGGCGTTCGTCGATGTCCGCTCGCAGGTCCGCCCACGCCGCCGCCGACTCGTTGCCTTCGATGCGATACCGATAGACGACGGTGACCGTCGCGGACCCGTTCTCGCTCACGTCGAACGTCGTCTTGACGCCGTCGAACCCTTCGAGGGGCTCCCCGTCCGTCGCGTTCGATTCTCCGCCGTTCGAGGCGTTCTCGTCGTCCTCTTCGGACTCGTCGTGCTCGTCCCGCGTCGCGTCCGCGAGGCGATCCGCGTCGAACGATCGATGGTCCGCGGTCAGCGACGGCCCGTCCGCGGCCAGCGACGAACCGTCCGCTGTCGCACCGTGGGTACCGGGGCCGTCGATACCGGTCGCCGCGACGGCGGACCCGAGGCTACCGACGCCCACCACGAGCGCAGCCACCAAGACTCCACAGAGCACCACCCGCGCCGCGCGGGCCGGCCGTCCGGCCATTACCTGTCCCTGATAACCCCCGCCCATTAGACCTTTCTGCTCCGGACGGGAGGTTTTTTGTTCCGGTCGTCCCTATCACCGAACATGAACGTCGACAGCGGCGCGATGGATGTCGAGATGCTCCTGAAGCTGGTCCTCGGGCTGATCGCGATCCTGCTCGTCCTCGAGATCGTGGGGACCCTGTTCGGCTGGATCGTCGGAATCTTGACGCCGCTGATCGCGCTCGCCATCGCGCTGGTGATCGTGCTCTGGCTGCTCGACGCGATCTGAGCGGCGGGGACGACTCGTTCTCCGACGGGAGCAGTACACGTGGCGGGGACGACTCGTTCTCCGACGGGAGCAGTACACGTGGCGGG
>SKPV01000277.1 GCA_007119345.1 Halovivax sp. | reverse complement strand
GCGGTCGCCGCCGCGGGCCAGACCGACGACGTGATTCGGGCGTACCCACCCGAGAACGCGACCACCGCGATCGACGCCTCAGGCCGGAGTGTCGTCCCCGGGTTCGTCGACTCGCACACCCACTCGCTGTTCGCGGGCGAGCGCGCCGACGAGTTCGCCGCCCGGCTCCGCGGCGCAGATTACCAGGAGATCCTCGCCGAGGGCGGCGGCATTCTCCGGACCGTCAGCGCCGTCCGCGAGGCCAGCGAGGAGGAGCTCGTCGCGAACCTCACGCGCCAGCTCGACGTCACGCTCGCCCACGGCGCGACGACCGTCGAGGTGAAATCCGGCTACGGCCTCGACCGCGAGACCGAGCTCCGTATGCTCGCGGCGATCGACGCCGCCGGCGCCGACCACCCCGTCGACGTCGTTCCCACGTTCATGGGCGCCCACGCCGTCCCCGAGGGTGCCGACGCCGAGGAGTACACGTCCCGCGTCGTCGACCAACAGCTGCCCGCCGTCGGCGACCAGGGGATCGCGCAGTTCTGTGACGTCTTCTGCGAGGAAGACGTCTTCACGCCCGAGCAGAGCCAGCGCGTGCTGACGGCCGGTCGCGACCACGGCCTCGCCCCCAAGATTCACGCCGAGGAGTTCGCCCACACCGGCGGCGCCGCGGTCGCCGCAGAGCTCGAGGCGGTGAGCGCGGATCACCTCCTGCAGGCGACCGACGAGGACGCCCGGGAACTGGCCGAGGCTGACGTCGTCGCCACGCTACTGCCTGCGGCCGCCTTCTCGCTCGGCACCGAGTACGCGAGTCCGGACCGGTTCCACGACGCAGGCGCTCGCGTCGCGCTCGCCTCGGATTTTAACCCGAACTGTCACGCCCAGTCGATGGCGCTGACGATCGCACTCGCCTGCGTCGAGATGCGGATGACGCCCGAAGCCGCGCTCGTCGCGGCGACGAGAAACGGTGCAGCCGCACTCGATCTCACCGACGGGACGGGCACGCTTCGTCCGGGCGCGCCGGGTGACCTGCTCGTCCTCGACGCACCGAGTCACGTCTACGTCCCCTACAGCCTCGGCGTGAACCGGGTCGAGACGGTACTGAAAGGAGGGAAGCGGGTCCATGGCTGAGGAGTCGCCGACTGGCTCGGATCCCACGGCGGTCGACCCAGGCGAGCCGGTCTCGATCGACGGCGAGTCGCTGTCTCCCGAGGCGGTAGCGCGCGTCGTCCGCCACGACGCGCCGGTCGAGCTCACGGACGAGGCCCGCGACCGGATCGAACTCGCACGCGAGCGGGTCGCCGACGTCGTCGAGTCGGGAGAGGCCGTCTACGGCGTCAACACCGGCTTCGGCGAGCTGGTCGACGAGCGGATCGCGCCCGACGAACTCGAGCGCCTCCAGCACAACCTGTTGCGTAGTCACGCGTCCGGTGCGGGCCGCGAACTCGACCGCGAGGAGGTGCGCGCACTGCTCTGTACGCGACTCAACGCGCTCGCGAAGGGCTATTCGGGGGTCCGCCCGGTCGTCGTCGACCACCTCGCGGCGATGCTCAACGAGGGTATTCACCCGGTGGTCCGCTCGCGCGGGAGTCTGGGCGCCAGCGGCGACCTCGCGCCACTCGCGCACATGGCGCTCGTCCTGATCGGCGAGGGCGCCGCAGACGTCGAGAGTCAGGGAGAAGGCGAAGGTGACTGCCGTCGCCTCCCTGGGGATGAGGCGCTCGCGACCGCGGGCCTCGAACCCCTCTCGCTCGCCCCGAAGGAGGGGCTGGCGCTGATCAACGGCACCCAGCTGACGGTCGGGCTCGCCGCGCTGGTCGTCGTCGACGCCGGACGGCTACTCGATGCGGCCGACGCCGCCGGTGCGCTCACGACGGAGGTGACGATGGGATCGACGGCCACCGCACACCCATCGTTGCACGAGGTGCGCCCGCACGCCGGCCAGCGCGAGAGCGCCGCCCGGATCCGCGCGCTCACCGCTGACTCGGAGATCGTCGAGAGTCACCGCAACTGCGACCGCGTCCAGGACGCTTACTCGTTGCGCTGTCTCCCGCAGGTCCACGGTGCGGTTCGGGACGCGCTCGCTCACCTGCGAGAGGCCGTCGAGATCGAGCTCAACAGCGCGACCGACAACCCGCTGGTGTTCGACGCGGCCGACGCCGATCCGCGCGCCAGCGGCACGGACCGTGCGGCGGTGCTCTCGGGCGGAAACTTCCACGGCGAGCCCCTCGCGCTCCGCCTGGACTATCTGACCGGGGCGCTCACCGAACTCGCCGCCATCAGCGAACGGCGAGTCGACCGGATCCTGAATCCGAACCTGCAAGAGCCACACCTGCCGCCGTTTCTCGCCCCCGAAAGCGGCGTCCAGTCGGGCTACATGATCGCTCAATATACCGCCGCCTCGCTCGTCAACGAAAACCGCTCGCTGGGCCGCCCGTCGATCGACAACACGCCCGTCTCCGGCGGGCAGGAAGATCACGTCAGCATGAGTTCCCAGTCTGCGCTCCACACGCGGACCGCGCTCGAGAACGCCCGTCACGTGATCGCGACGGAGCTCTGTGCGGCGGCCGAAGCCGCCGAGTACGTCGACGACGGCCTGGCCCACGGCGTCGGTACCGCCGCGGTGTACGAACTCGTTCGCGAGGCGGTCCCGCCGCTCGCCGAAGATCGACCGCTGACCGACGACGTCGAACGAGTGTCAGGTCTGATCGCGGACGGCACCGTCCAGGCGAGGATCGATTCTACGCAAGAGTGAGACGGCGGCCGGTCGCAGCCAGAGTCGACACGCCCTGTCGGACCATAACGCAACGCCCTTTTTCGTCCGCTACCTGGTCACGAACGATGACCGACGACAGCTCGCTACCGGAGGCGGTCGAGCGCGCGCTCGCCGACCACGAGGCGTTCGAGCCAGCCGACGAGGGGTACGCGCTGACGACGACCGTCTTCGACGCGCGCGTCGACGCCGAGCCCGCCGACGGCGAGCGTGACGGCGAGTTCGCAGTGACCGTCCGACTGCCGTCGCTCGACGCGGCGGTTGCCGGCGAGACCGTCGCCGCCGTCGTCGAAGACGACTGGGCCGACACCTTCGAGCGGCGACTCGCCGACGTCTTCTCGGTCGCCCGGACGGGAACCCATGAGGAACCGGCCGTCGAGAGGGCGCCTTCGGAGCTCCGCGTGGTCCTCGAGTACACCGCCTGGGACGCCGAGGAGGGCGTCGCAGACGCCAAAACGCTGATCGAGTACGTCGAGGGAACGTACGCCCAGGGGCTGATCCCCGGCTACGACTACCGCGGCGAGGCGGCGACGCTCCTGGAGACGGCCCAGAGCCGGGGCCAGGAGGCGGCCGACGGCGACGGAACGCCGCTGTAGCTCGCGGAGCTATCCGAACGCTATCGACCCATGGCGACTGTCCGGTGAAACGGATCAGTTCATCGCGATGTAGGTCTGGGTTCCTTCGACGCCGTCGACGCCCTGTATGTGCGTGGCCGCGATGTCCTTGACTGCGGCTGGAGAGTCGACGTTTGCCTTCGCGATGAGGTCGACGTCGCCGGCGACGATGTGGGCCGACTCGACGCCGTCGATCGCTTCGATCCCTTCTCGGAGCCGATCCGCCTCGCCCGTGTTCGCTTTGATCATGATGAACGCAGTAACCATCAGTTGACACCTCCAGGGTCCGCGGTTGCACGGCCGGCCGTCCGGCCGACGACGATCTGTCGGACGTCACTCAACACCTCGAAGTCGGCGAGGACGACGAGCCGGTCGCCGATCGCGAGCGACTCGTCGGCGTCAGGAATGGCGTACTGGCCGCCTTCCTTCCTGAACGCGAGGACCGTCGCGTCTGCCGGCAACTGGAGCTCGCTGATCGTGTAGCCGGCGACCGGCGAGTCGGCTGTGATCGTCAGTTCGACGACCTGCAGGTGCTGGGCGATGTCCGCGATCGCACGGATGGTCCCCCCGAGCAAGGCGTTTTTCGCGCCGATAGCGCCCAGTCGCTCGGGATAGATCACCTCGTCGACCTCGTCGGCGTACTTGCGGTAGATCTCCTCGCGATAGTCCTCGTCGATGCGCATGATCGTCCGGCAGCCGCGGTGTTTGGCGATCATGCAGGCGGCGAAGTTGACGTTGAGGTCGCCGGTGAGCGCGCCGAGCGCGTCGGCGTCCCCGATTCCCGCCTCCAGCAGGAGTTCCTCGCGGGAGCCGTCGCCCTCGACGACGTCGAAACCGTTCGAACGGGCACGGCGGATCATCGCCTCGTCGCGCTCGATGAGCGTCACCTCGTGACCCTCTTCGCGGAGGACCCGTCCCGTGCGCAACCCGACTCGGCCGGCTCCGACGATGACGAATCGCATGCCATGCGATACGCTCGCACCCGTCAATAAGCTTGCCCCGACGGCGATGGCAAAGCGATCCGACGCCGTCACTGAGCCAAAGCGTCGCGCCACGGGCCGGGAAAGGCTTTAGTCGTGTCAGAGTGTATCACACCGGAGATGGTCCACGCGTTCATCATGGTGAAGACCACCGCCGGAAAGTCCGAGGGGCTGCTCGAAGCGATCCACGACGTCGAGTCGGTCACCGCCGCCCACATCGTCGCCGGCAACTTCGACAT
>SKPV01000281.1 GCA_007119345.1 Halovivax sp. | reverse complement strand
TTCGACGCGGTCGAACCGGTCGACGACGGGTATCGGCCGGTTCGACGCGGTCGAACCGGTCGACGACGGGTATCGGCCGGCGTGACCACCCCGTCGCACGTCGGGCTCCGGACGAGTCGCGGAATCGACCCGCGCTCTGACGCGATCGACACCGCTCGCCGCGCCCAGGGGAGCGGTAGTTTTATTCCGCCAGACTGTCAGGTTCCGGACGTGAACGGCGAGATCGCGGCGGTCACGTTCGACCTGGACGACACGCTCTGTACCTACAGGCGGGACGCGTCGGCGGTGCTCGCGGCCGCCTTCGACCGGGCGGGCGTCGAGCCGCTGTTCAGGGCGGCCGAGTACGCCGACCGGTACCCCGACTACCTCGAGGCGAGCGTCGACGTCGAGGACCTCAGGCGCCGGTGCTTCGCCGACCTCGTCGCGGAGCGCGGCGGCGATCCGGCGGTCGGCGAGGCCGTCGCGGACGCCTACGCGACCGAGCGCGACCAGCGCGCCGTCGATCCGCTCCCGGGTGCTCGCGAGGCGCTCGACGCGCTCGCCGATCGGTACGCCCTCGCGCTGGTGACGAACGGCGACCGGTCCATGCAGCGGGCCAAGCTCGCCGGCGTCGGGATCGACGGCGCGTTCGACGTCGCGGTGTTCGCGGGCGACGAGACGGCGCCGAAGCCGGATCCGGAGCCGTTCGAGGCGGCTCTGTCGGCGCTCGACGTCGATTCGACGGAAGCGATTCACGTGGGGAACTCGCTGGAGACGGACGTCGCGGGCGCGCTGGCAGCCGGACTCCGGGCGGCGTGGGTGCCCGACGGGGACGAACCCGACGGGACGCCCGAACCCGAACCGAATTTCGTCCTCGACTCGCTCGCGGATCTCGAGACTCCGCCGTGGGAGGCTCGACCGGGTCGATCACGGCCGTAACCGCCCGCCAGCTCGGCGGGTCGCCTCGAAGACGACGTGTTCCGCCCCGGTGGCGAGCCGTTCGATCGAGTCGAACGGCTCCAGGTGGTCGCGCAGGTCGAGCGCCCGGTGGTGGACGAACGCGAACCGGCCGTCGGGCGCGAGGACGTCGGCGACGCCCGAGAAAAGCGTCGAGAGAACGCTATCGCCCGCGTGTGTCGGCGGGTTGGCGAGCACGACGTCGAACCGGCGGTCCGAGACGCCCCGGAGGCAGTCGGCCGTGACGACGGTTCCGTCGACGCCGGTTTCGCGGAGCCCGCGTTCCGCACATCGGGTCGCGAACCGGCAGTCGTCGCTGAGGTGGACGGCGGCGTTCGAGACGGCGGCCGCGTACGCGCCGATCGCGCCGTAACCGCAGCAGACGTCGAGGATTCGGCCGTCCGTCGGGAGCGACGGGCCGACCGTCTCCAGGAGCAGCCGCGTGCCGCCGTCCAGTCCGGAGGCGGCGAAGACCCCGGGAACGGTGACCAGCTCGAGGTCGACGCCGTTCACGGTCGGCCGCAGGGTTCGAGGCGTCACGTACTCGGGCGGGTCCACGGACGCCGGTCGCCGCCCGCGGAGTATCCGCCAGTCGCCCGCGTCGGCGACTCGCTCGACGTCGCCGCAGCACTCCGCCAGGACCCGCTCGTAGCGCGCGAGTCCCGTCCGCTTCGACGCGGCGAGAAACAGCCGCCCGCCGGGGCGGAGGACCGCGAGCGCGTTCGCCACGTGCTGGGCGCCGATCGCGAGGGGCGTGTACGGCTTCGGCGCGTACGCGACGGTGTCCCATCGATCCGGGAGCCCGGAGAGGTCGGCCGCGAGGGTGACGTCGGCCTCGACGCCGTTTCGACGCGCGTTCCGGCGACAGAGACGGGCCGCGCGGGCGCTCGATTCGGTCATCCGGACGGCGTCGGCCCGCTCGCCCGACAGCGTGGCGACGACACCGTAGTTCGCCTCCGGACAGAGCAGACGGCCCGGCGACTCCTCCCAGAGGTGCTCGGCGAGCAGCAGTTCGGCCCGTCGGAACGAGTCGGGAGAGACGACCCCGGCCGCGGCCTCGAACCGGTAGACGTCGGGTCCGTCCGGTACGCGGGATCGTAGTCGGAGGGCCTCCCCGCCGGTGGTCATCGGGACCCCCTCCGTCGCGCGTGCCGGATCGCGGGTCCGGACGCGCGGGCGGTCGTCGGTTCGGATCGGTCGGACGGGCGGTCGGGTCGTGTCGCGGTGTGAGTCGTGTGCTGGATCTGCATCGACGCGGATTCGACGGCTCCGGTCGGTCGACAGCGAGGCCTGCGCTCCGCTGGCGGCGAGCGGATGCCGTCCCAGAATACGAGAACCCCGGACCGTCGATCGCGGATCCGTTACCGACCGCCGTCGGGGTCACCGAGAAACGTGGCCCACGCGCCGCTGGTCGCGAAGCGCGAACCGGGTACCGAGCAGCGTGACGACCGTCGATGGCCCGACCGATCGCGGTTCCGGTCGGGTCCGACGCCCGCCCACAGTCGGCGAGCCGGCCGAACCGGATCGCGCGAGGCGGCGCGAGCCGTCGACGCCGCCGTCACCCGAGGCGGTTCGACCCCGAGTCGGCGTTCAACGTACGCGAAACCGCGTCCCTCCGGGTGAAAAACGTTCGGATCGTCGACCGATCTCACTCCCGGGGCGACACGTCGGTCACCGTGCCGACGCCCTTGGAGCGTCCCTCGCGGAAGACGAACTTCTGGCCCTCCTCGACGAGGTACGGTCGGAACTTGAACCGCACGCGGGTCTCGCCGGTGTCGCCGGGGACCAGCCGGCCCTCGTCCGGGTAGAAGGCGGCGGCCTCGCCGATGGTCTCCAGGTGGACGACGGGTTCGTAGCCGTCGCCGATGCGGGTGGGATGGTTGAGCACCATCACCTCGGCCTCGAACTCGCGGACCGGCGCGGGATCGGCGTCGGCCGGCAGCAGAACCATCCCGCGCTCGAGGGCCGACTCCTTGATCCCCTTGAGCGCGATGCCGACGATGCGGCCGGCCTGGGCCTTGTCGACGCGGTGGTAGTGCATCTCGATCGAGCGCACCTCGACCTCGCGGAACCGGCCGTCGGGCATGGGGCCGACCAGCAGCTCGTCGCCCGCCTCGACCTCGCCGGACTTGATCGTGCCCGAGGCGACGGCGCCGACGCCGGTCACCGAGTAGGTGCGGTCGACGTACATCCGGAACTCGCCGTCCTCGCCGGCGGTCTTCGGGAGGCGGTCGAACAGCTCGTCGAGGGTTCCGAGGCCGTCCATGGTGACGGCGCTCGTGCGGACGACGGGAACGACGGTGTCGCCGATCTCCTCGACGGCGGCGTCGACGCCGTGCCGGGAGACGGCCAGGGGCGACTTGTCGACCTCCCGGAGGAGGCGTTCGACCTCGCGCTCGACCTCCTCGACGCGCTCGGCGGCGACGGCGTCGACCTTCGTGATGGCGACGATGGTGGGGAGGTCGGTCGCGAGCAGGACGCCGAGGTGCTCCCGGGTGACGCGGGTGGGCCCGTCGTCGGCGGCGACGACGAGCAGGCCGTAGTCGAGCTTCTGGCCGACGAGCCCCCGGATCGTCGTCCGGAGCCAGGGTTCGTGGCCGACGGTGTCGACGAACGAGACCAGCCGGTCGGCCTCCTCGACGACGCCCGCGCGGTCGGCCTTCCGGTTCGGGTTCCGGACGTGGACGGGGCCGTCCTCGTCGAAGCCGTAGACGGCGTAGGAGAGGTCCGCGGAGAGCCCGCGCTCGACCTCGTGGGGTTGAACGTCGAGGTACGAGCGGGTCTCGCCCTCGCCGTCGTCCGGTCGGCCCGTGACGAGCGAGCCGACGAGCGTCGACTTGCCGTGGTCGACGTGGCCCGCGGTCCCGACGACCACGTGCTCGTCGTCCGTCTCGAGGACGGCGCCGTCACAGATCGTGGCGAGGCCGACCAGTCCCCCCTTGACGCCCCACGTCTGGACGTCGTCGATGTGGGCGTCGGCCTCCTCGGCGAGCAGCGAGAGCACGTCCATCGTCTCCGAGAACTCTTCCTGCGGGATGCCGGCGAGACCGCCGTCGTCGGTGACGCCGATCGCGTACGTCGCCTCGCCGTCGCCGGAGAGCACCCGGTGGCGAAGCTGGGCCGCCAGGCTCTCCCGGCGGCCCTCGGCCAGGTGAATCGTTCGAGAGAGTCGCTCCTTGAATTCGACGTTTCCCCCGTCCTGCTCGCCACGGTCCAGGGCCCGCTGCAACAGGGCCCGGTCACGGCTCATATCCCTCGCTAACGCCTCACACGGGAAAAACCTTCCCGTCGTGGCACGTTCTCCCACGGTCGACCGCGTCGACTTCGGAACCGCCTCGACCGTGTCGGGAGTCGTCGGGGTTCGCTGGGGTCGGAAATTCGTCGGCGGTTCGCTGGGGTCGGGGATTCGTCGGCGGCCCGACCGAATCGGAAATTCGCCAGCGACCCAACTGGATCGGGGGTGCCGGGGGCGCTACCAGACGGATCCCCCCGTGCTCACCGGTTCCACCGCGACTCGGGGCCGCTTTCAAGCCGCTCCAGCCCGAAGGACCCCTATGAGCGTCAGCGGCCTCTGTCAGATCTGCGAATCCCGAACCGCCCAGGAGCGCTGTGACAACTGCGGCACGCTCGCCTGCGAACGACACTACGAGCGCGGCCTCGGACTCTGTGCAGACTGCGCCGCCCAGGCGCGTCCGGGCGAAAGAGACGATACGGAGATCCACCGGTTCTGATGACGTCGATTCGCGACCTGTTCGGCGAGGCCGTCGGCTTCGGCGAGCGGTACTGCCTCCTCGTCGAGGAGCGCGACGGGACGCTGGTCGCGGACCACCCGATCGACTCGTCGCCGGTCGACGTCGTCGTCGGCGAGGGACTCGACCGGCTCCCGGAGCGACCGCCCGACGGCCCGATCCTCGTCGAGATTCGGCGGCGGTTCGACGGGGACCGGGTCGTCGGGGAAGTTGTCGACGGGCGGTGCGACGACCCGGACAACGCCTGAGGTGACGCCGGGTGCCGGCCGGGTCGTGCGACCGAGGCCGTCACGCCGTCTGGCGATCGACCGTCACGCCGTCTGGCGATCGACCGTCACGCCGTCTGGCGATCGACCGTCACGCCGTCTGGCGATCGACCGTCACGCCGTCTGGCGATCGACGGCCTCCCCGCGTGCGGCGACGACGATCGCCAGGAAGACGAGGCCGAACCCGAGTGGCAGGAGGACCAGTCCGCCGAGCGCGTAGAACAGCACCGTTCCGGCCTCGCTCGGCGAGACGGGCCACGACCGGACGAAGTGGGGGACGGCGGCCGCGAGCGAGCCGATCGCGACCAGCCAGAGCGTCCCCACCGACGCGAGCGCGATCCGGAGCGTCCGCCAGGCGTACCGCGCGCCCGGCGTGGCGACCGTCCGTTCGAGCGCGGCGACGCCGATCCGGAGGGTGAACACGAACCCGACGGCGGCGAGGATGCACGCGATCGCCGCGAGGAGCGCGCTCTCCGCGATCTGCTCGTCCGCGCCCTGCGAGACCGCCAGCAGCCACGCGATCCCGAGCCCGAATCCGACCACGAACAGTCCGGCGGCCGCGCGTCCGATCGCGGCCCAGACCGTCCGGATCGCCCGCGGATCGACCATATCCGATCGCTCGGGCGATCCCTCAAATAGGTGTCGGCGGGGGGTTCCGCGAACTCGGTGGCGGCTGAGCGATCCCAAGATCGGTGGCGGCGATCGAGGTGGGGCCGCTCGCTCAGTCTCGATACCGATTCAGCCGCTCTTTCAACCGCCTGGCCGCCTGTCCGGCCGCCGCGTCGAAGTCTTCCCCCGCGTTCTCGCCCGCGAAGATGATCCCTCTCGAGGAGTTGACGAGGCCGACGCCGTTCGCCAGGCCGTACTCGACGGCGGCCTCGGCGTCGCCGCCCTGTGCGCCCACGCCGGGGACGAGGAACGGGAGGTCCGGCACCTGCTCGCGCAGGTCCTCGAGCTCCTCGGGTTTCGTCGCCCCCACGACGAGGCCGACGTTGTCGTTCTCGTTCCAGAGATCGGCGAGCGCCGCCACGCGTTCGTAGACGGCTTCGCCGGTCTCGAGTTCGAGGTCCTGGAGGTCCGCCCCGCCGGGGTTGGAGGTGCGACAGAGCACGAAGACGCCGGCCTCCTCGTTCGCCAGGAAGGGCTGCAGCGAGTCCCGGCCCATGTAGGGGTTGACGGTGATCGCGTCCGCCGTCTCGAGGAGTTCGGCGTACCGGCGGGTCGTGTTGCCGATGTCCGCGCGCTTGGCGTCGAGCAGGACGGGGACGTCCTTGCCGTGGGCGTAGGCGATCGTCTCCTCGAGGGCCCGCCAGCCGTCCGGGTCCTCGTAGAACGCGGCGTTGGGCTTGAAGACGGCCGCGTGCTCGTGGGTGGCGTCGATGATCCGTCGGTTGAACGCCCAGCGCGGCAGGTCGCGATCCCGGAGGTGGTCCGGAATCCGGGCCAGGTCGGGATCGAGGCCGACGGAGACGACGCTGTCGACCGTGACGATCCGGTCGTGCAGTCGGTCGAAGAAGTTCATGGCGAAGGCTGGTCGGTCGACGGTCGAAAGGTTTGCTATCGGCGTCGGTCGCGGGGACGACTCCCGCCGGAGGCGGTGCCGGACTTCCTCGTGCGACGATGGAGCCGGCGGCGCTCGCTTCGAGTTCGCCGCCGAGCGGATCGTGGGATGAGCGGCCAGTCAGGCCGACTCGTCACCGACGGTGACCACCGGGCGATCGGCGTTCAACAGCAGGGACTGGGTGACGCTGCCGAACAGGACCTTGCCGACGGGCGACCGCTTGCGGGTGCTCACGACGACGTACTCGGCGTCGACCTCGCGACAGTACTCGAGCACCTGTGTGGCGGGGTCGCCGACCCGGCCGACGGTCTCCGC
Organism: Halovivax sp.; assembly: GCA_007119345.1. Classification (GTDB taxonomy): domain Archaea; phylum Halobacteriota; class Halobacteria; order Halobacteriales; family Natrialbaceae; genus Halovivax. Next base: position 8,654 of record SKPV01000281.1, on the reverse strand, counting down.
GCTGGCGTCGTCGTACCGCTCGGCGATCTCGACGGCCGTCTCCGCGGCGCGCAGCCGGGCCTGCCGGATCTCTTCCTGGGGCAGCGAGGAGCGATCGAGTTCGTCGAAGCCGTGGGTTTCGTCGAGGGTACCGGTGTTCGCGCCTTCGGGGAGGCGGCTGACGTCCGCCTCGCCGACGTGGACGACGTGGAGGGCGACGTCGTAGGCGTCGGCGAGCTCTCGGGCCTGTCCCACGACCGACTCCGCGCGCTCGGAGCGGTCGACCGCGGCGACGATGGGCATGACGGTGGATCCACCACGACCTCGCGTTTAGTTCTTGCAGGCGAGCGGGCCTCCGGACCGCGTCGCGCTGGCGACCGATCACCCGAACGACGGGAGCACCTCCTCGGCGAACGCCTCGACGAACGCTCCCTGGTTCGTGTTGACGTTGTGACATACCACTCGATCCACGTCGAGGTCGACGTCGGTCTCGAGCCACTCGAGGTGATCGTCGATGTTCGCGGAGACGCGGACGTGTTCTTCCACGTGTTCCTCGTGGATCTCCTCGCCGAGTTCGTCGTACTCCCCGGCGGTCCGGAGCTGCTGGGTCACGGCTCCGGGGACGCAGTTGGTGCGCCACTGATCGACCGCGCCCTCGAGGGCGGCGTCGTCGCTCTCGTCCCAGGAGAGTTGCACCTTCAGGTAGACGGGTTTCTCCGGGGCGGTCTCGCGGAACGCCTCGACCACCTCGGCGTCGCCCTCGTGGTCCGGCGTCCCCACGGTGATCATGCCGTCGACCCACTCGCAGTCGCCGAGCCACCGGGCGGTCTCCGCGGAGAGCGCGGCGCCGAAAAGCGGCGGCGCCGTTTCGGGGCGCGTCCACAGGGTGGCGCGCTCGACGGTGATCCGACCGTGGTGGGTCACGTCCGCTTCGCCGTCCCAGAGCCGGCGCATGACGTCGGCGCACTCGGCGAGGCGGGCGTTGCGTTCGTCCTTGACGGGCCAGTCGGTTCCCGTGATCCCCTCGTTGAGGAGCTGGCCGCTGCCGACGGCGAACCAGAACCGCTCGGGGTACATCTCCCGCAGCGTCGCGGCGGCCTGGGCGATCACCGCGGGGTGGTAGCGATAGCCCGGCGCGTTGACGGTCCCGAACGTCATGTCGGTTCGCGCCATCGCGGCGCCGAGCCACGACCAGACGTGCCCGGACTCGCCCTGGCGTTCGCTCCAGGGGTGGTAGTGGTCCGAGGCGAGCGCGTGGTCGAACCCGCGCTCGTCCGCCAGTTCGACGTACTTCAGTAGGTCGCTCGGCGGGAACTGCTCGTGGGAGGCGTGGTAACCGAGTTCGGTCATCTCGGGACGAACGGACCACGAATCGCCACTTAGAACCACGTGGCGCCTGTGCGTGGTCGCGCTCGCCGACCCGGCGGTCGGCCGTTCTCGGGACGGACCGATCGTCTCTCACGGTCGACCGGCCGTCCTCGGACCGGACCGATCGTCTCTCACGGTCGACCGACGATCGAACGCGCCCTCCTCGAGGTCCAGTTTCGCAGCTGTCGTCGAAGCTGTCTCCTCCCGCGCTCGCTCCCCGCGACGTGGAGGAGGTTCGCTCCGGACTGGGCGAGCCAGAGCGCCTTGTAGATCGACGCCCGACGGCGGTAAGCCGGTGGCAGGGGCGCGTGTTCGGCGTACCCCGCTCTGAACGCTCGTCGAAGTCGATCCCGTTCGCTCCGTGGGGCCGACGCGAGGTCGACGAACCGCGCCTCCGCACGGGCCAGTCCGTACCCGGCGTGGGTCACGTGGGCGTTGCCCCAGTCGAGGACGGCCGAGAGCTCGCCGTCCGTCACGAGCAGGTTCCCCGGAAAGAAGTCGCCGTGATCGAGGACCGGTCGACGCTCCTCGTCGTCCGCGGCGACGGCCGCCCGTACGTCGCGCACCGGGGCGGACGCGAGCAGGTTTCGCGCCGAGGGCCGCCGGAGGGAGAGGGCGTCGCCGTCGCGTCCGAGACCGCCGATCCGGTCGAACGCGAACGCGTCGTGGAGGACGCCGAGGGCCGCCCCGGCGGAGCGGACGACGGACCGTCGCTCGCGCGGCTCGAGATCGCGTGGAACCGCCCCGTCCAGGTGCTCGTACACCGCCCACCGGCGGATTTCGCCGCCCCGGTTCACGGTGCCGGTCGCGTACACGTCGGGCACGGGCAACTCCGTGCGGGCGCCGACCCGGTCGACGACGAGCGGTTCGACGACCTCCCCGGTCCAGACGCTCTCGCCGCCGATCTTGCACGCCGCTCGCCCGGGGTCGCCCGAGAGTTCGAGCACGTACGTGTCCGCGACTGCGCCGGTCCGGGGTGCGTGGATGGCGGTCACCGTTTCACCGAGCGCCTCACTGGCGATCCGATCCGGGACGGCCCGCTCGGCGATCGCGCGGGCTTCTCGCGGACGGTCGGACTCCCGGGTATCCCCGCCGTCGCCCGAGTCGGTACCCTCGCGCATCCGTCGACTCGGTTCGGACTGTCGGTACCCGCGACCGTATCGTTTCGGGAGGGGGCCCACCCTCCGCATCCACGCGTAATTGACCCGCGAGGCCGAACGGTCGACCACCCGATGACCGTAGCGAGAACCGAACCGTCGGCACTCGCCGGACGGACGCTTTTGCCCGTCCGGGTCGTACCTCCACCACGTCCGTATCGATCGCGACCCGCACGACCCCACTCACCCCGAGCCACATGGACTCAGCGTTCCTCCCGATCGACGACTACGGCGCTATCGGCAACGACGATCGCTGCGCCCTCGTGGGCCGAAACGGCTCGATCGACTGGTGTTGCTTCCCGCACGTCGAGTCGCCGAGCGTCTTCGCGGCGATCCTCGATCCGGACGAGGGCGGCCGCTTCGCCGTTCGTCCCGCCGCCGAGTTCGAGTCGAGCCAGGCCTACGTCGACGAGACGAACGTCCTCGAGACCTCCTTCGAGACCGACGACGGCGCGGCGACCGTGACCGACTTCATGCCCGTTAGAGACGGTGAATCGCCCGACGAACGGTTCCAGCAGGCCCTCTACCGGAAGATCGAGGGCGCCGATGGGAGCGTCGAGCTGGACGTCGTCTTCGAACCTCGCTTCGACTACGGGCGGGCCGAGACCGAACTCGAACTGGACGGAGGCACCGTCGTGGCGTACGGCGAGGAGCCCGCCGTCGAAGGTGACGATGGAGACGGCGAGGAACCCGCCGCCGAGGGCGGCGATGACGACGGCGAGCGGGTCCACGACGGAGACGACCGCGTTCACGATCACACGCCGTCCGGCGGCGAGTGGCCCTACGAGGCCGACCGCGACGCGCTCTACTTACACTGCGAAGACGAGTACGAGATCGATCACGATCGCGGGCGGGCGACCGCGACGGTGACCGTCGAGGCCGGCGAGACCCGCTGGCTCTGTCTGCAGTACGGGGCGCCGGACCACCGACCGCCCGACGCCTGCCAGGAGATCCTCGAGGGGACCGTCGACTACTGGCGGACGTGGCTCGACGGCTGCGAGGAGGGGACGGGTATCTTTACGTTCGAGGACGAGTGGCGGGACGTCCTCGTCAGGTCGGCGCTCGTCCTCAAACTGTTGATCCACGAGGAGACGGGCGCGATCCCGGCCGCCCCCACCGCATCGCTCCCGGAGGAGATCGGCGGGGAGCTCAACTGGGACTACCGGTACAACTGGATCCGGGACGCCAAGTTCACCGTCCAGGCCCTCTACAACGTCGGTCAAACCGAGGAAGCCCGACGCTACTTCGAGTGGTTCCGCGAGATCGGTCACGAGGAGCCCGCGGAGATCCAGCCGCTGTACGGCCTCCACGGCGAGACGGAGATCGGCGAGGAGTGTCTCGACCACCTCTCGGGCTACCGCGAGTCGACGCCGGTCCGCATCGGCAACGCCGCGGCGACCCAGAAGCAACTCGACATCTACGGGACGATCGTGCAGGGGATCTACGAGACGGTCCGCTACGAGGGCGGCCTCTCGACGGCCGACTGGGAATCGATCCGCGCGCTCGCGAACCACGTCTGCGATCACTGGGACGAGACGGGCGAGGGAATCTGGGAGTTCCGGGACCTCCACGAGCACTTCGTGCACTCGAAGCTGCTGTGCTGGGTCGCGCTCGATCGGGCGCTGCGGCTGGCCGACGAGTACGATCGCGAGGGACCGATCGATCGCTGGGCGGACGAGCGCGAGGCGATCCGGGAGGCCATCGAGAATCGCGGTTACGACGAGGACGTCGGCAGCTTCGTCCAGTTCTTCGGCGCCGAGGACGCCCTCGACGCCACGGCGCTGTTGATCCCGCTGTACGACTTCCTTCCGGCGGACGACGAGCGCGTCCAGCACACGATCGACACGATCCTCGAGGAGCTGACGAGCGACGACGGCCTCGTCGTCCGGTTCGCGAACAGCCCCGCCCGCCCGCGCGAGCCCGGCGGCTTCGTCCTCTGCTCGTGCTGGCTCGTCGACGCGCTCGTGCTCTCCGATCGCCTCGAGGAGGCCGCAGAGATCTTCGAGCACCTCCTCGAGCACACCTCCTCGCTCGGCCTGCTCTCTGAGATGATCCACGTCGACGACGGCGCCCACCTCGGCAACTTCCCGCAGGCGTTCAGCCACATCGGCCTCATCAACAGCGCGCTCTACCTGGCGAGCGCCCGCGAGGAGGACGGCGCGCTGTCGCCCGAGGAGCTCTCGACCGGGGCGACGGCGCCGCTGTTCCGCCGGCACGGGGAGTAGCCATTCAGTGCGGCCCGAGCTCGCGCTCGGACCGAAAATCCGACCGAAGCTGTCCGATCGCCATCGATCCTCGTCGTCGGGTCCATTTTGGACGGACGCGTCTCGACGATCGCGACGGTCGTCGAGGTTCTCTCGAAATGAGCATCCCGGGACCGTTTACTGCGCGGTGGGTTCAGTGACGGTTTTCGAAGCCCGGTCCCCTAATTTTCCGATCGGCGTCCCGAGTAACGCGAACGCGGTGAGAACCATGAGGACGCCCTGTCCAATCAACACGACGTAGACGCTCGCGACCTCGATGCCGATCCCGGCGAGGAAAATTCCGAGTGGCGGCGTGCTCACAGCCGCGATGGAGATGAGCGAAAATACCTTCCCGTGACGATCCTCGGGAAGTGCTCGTTGCACGTACGTCGTCGTGAGGACCTGAACGATCGCGGCAGAAATACCGAAGACGAGGAGCAAGAGGGTGGCAATACCGAGCGTTCGTCCGACGAGCGCCGGCGCAACCGCGAGCCCCGCGAGCGTCGTGCCCATAAGGAAGACGCCGAGGACGATTCCGAGTCCCCGGTGCCGTCGAATATCCTTGCGTATTCCGTTGACAATACCCCCGCCGAGAAAAACGCCGACGTACACGGCAGTGTAGAGTAACCCGAAAGTGGTGGCGAGGTTTCCGGTACCGACACCCCCATTCGCTTCGACGCCGAGCGCTTGTTCCCCGTAGAACGGGATGACGATCGCCAGCGGGCCCAGGGCGAGGCCGACGACCCCCGTGAGCAACAAGACGCTAGGTAACACCGGGTGGGTGATGAGGTAGGTCATTCCGTCGCGAATCTCGTCGATCACCGAACGGTCACGCTGGCCCGCACCCACGTCCGCAGAACCTGTCGACGGGTGAGGAACACGAAGTCGTGAGAGGAGCGCGGCCGCCACGAAAAAGGTCGCGGCGTTCACATAAAACGCCGCAATCGGCCCCACGATAGCGACGAGGAGGCCGGCGAACACGTACAGCGTTTTGGCGAAGGAGTCGGTCATCTGGATCAGTGCGTTCGCCGAGTCGAGCGTGCTTTCCGGAACGATTTGGGGTACGACGGCGTCTCGTGCGGGTCCGACGAACGCCTGACCGATTCCGGCGACGAGCGCCGCCAGGATGGCCACTTCGATCAGGTAGCCGGTGTTCGCGGCGATCGGAATACACAGGATAGCGACGCCTCGAAGTACCGACGCGGCAACGAGCGCTCGTGCTCGGTTCCACCGATCGACCAACGCCCCCGCAGGAAGGGTGAAAACTGCGGTCGATCCGAGGCTCGCAACCGCGACTGCCGCGATCAACAGCGGTTCCCCGGTTACGACATACACGAGGTAGATGAGCGCGATTTCGTGGATGACGTTCCCGAGTTTCGATACCAGCTGGGCGGTCCAAAGGGTTCTAAACTCCCTATCGGAGAGTGCGCTCGTAAAACTCACACTTATCGAGTAATTGTCTCGATGTGTTCTTTCGACCGAACCTGGTCGAGCAACTCTCGGTTCTGGATCGGACGGTCGCGGACGGGAGGGATATAGAGGATGTGTGCCCCCGCATCGATGGTCGACGCGATCGTCTCCAGTTCGGCAAGAGGGATCTCGACCCGCTGCGATTCGGCGATCGGATACGTCGCGGTCTGGAGCAGCTGGATCGTGTGGTCGTCGGGATAGAACTGTCGAAGATATCGCTTGAACCGCTCGAAACGCTGCGGATCGCTGTCGCCAGTCGTATGTCGGATCGTCTCCACGGCCCCGATTTGCCAGAGCATCACCGGAACGTCGGGATTCAATTCCCACTCCCGTAGCAGCAGGTCGGTCGCTTCAAACATGTGGACCCCGTTTCGTGCGGGATCGAACTCGATGTCCGCGTAGACGCAGTCGATCGCCGAGATTCCCGGTTTGATCTCGACGTCGAGTCCGCGCTCTCGCGCTCGCTCCGCGACCATCCTGCTCGGACTGACGAACACCATCGGATGACCGTAGAGCGCGAGCGCCACCGGATTATCGCGCGTTCCGGCGTCGTCCAGAACTTTCCTCGCCATCAGCTCGTACGTCGTCCGCCGATCTTCCTTTTCGGTGTACTCCGTCGTCAAATCGACGACGTGGACGTCGTATTCGTCCCGAATGTGGTCCTTGACGATTTTCTGGGCGTCGACCACGTATGCGACCTCCGACCGATCTAGGCTCTGTTGTGCCTCGATCGTCAACTGGACGTACCCGACCATGCCGGTACCGATTATAAATACGTCTACCATTGTTTAGAAAATCAATCAGGTATTCCTACGTGACGATTGGGACGGGCAGCACGTACACGCCGAGCCCGATTTCACCGAGCACATCGTTGATCTCGTTTTGATCTCCGGAGCGGAGGGCTTTCTCCTCCCGATCGCTCAGTTCGTAATCCGCAAGGGCTCGTTCGGGATCCGCCCGAAAGGTGTCGACAAATCCGGGATCCTCCATCGACCGTTCGAGTACCGAATGAACCTCTGTTACTGACATGATGCGTATTCATGTTACGGCGAACAGTATAAAAAAGTTACTATAGGCGCTCGCCTTCAAGAATTAGTTTAGGATATATTTAACAGATACTCATCGATTTCCTTTCCAGAGGACAGAGACGTAATTTATTTTAATATCTATCATATTTGGGTGAAATTATACTTGGGAAACGATAACGGTCACCCGTCCACCGTGACAGCGGGGATGATGAATCACCGACTCGCTCGTTGCACATCAGCGGTTTCGTCCTCGCCGGTTCGCCCGGTCGCGTTCCGAAGTCGTCGGAGTCGACGTAGGGACGACCTCTTTCACCGGTGCCTTGAGACGATCGCTCGCCTCCGTTTTTATCCGTCCACATCGCCTCCCCCACGATCGTATTCGCTGCGCTCGACGTACAGAGCCGGGATTCGACCGACCAAACGTAGTCTTAGATAGGGATTGGAATGCCGCGTTGAACGTGAAATCGCGTGGCCTAGAGAAACTAGGGGTGGTTCACTCCAAAGGAACGCCCGTGAAGACTGCGACCGCTGTGGACACTCGTTCCGCGTCTGCAAGTCGCGTCGTCGAAGCAGGAAGCCCCTGCCTCGAGGAACGAACGGCGCAAGCCGTGAGTGAGTAGGCGGGGGTAGTTCACAGTGGCTGGGTGAACTAGTCGCGATATCGACCCGGGCGATCGACACGGGGAGTGAGCGGCTCCGTCGCACCAACGTGGTCGGACGGCACGGGAGTGAGGTGTTTCGCCGTACCCCAGGTTCGTCGTGAGTCGTTCCTCTCGGGCCGGTCTCAGCCGCTGATGGCAGGCAGTGGGCTTTTTCCGGTGACGCCGGTATCTCCGGTGAATTCGGGCCGTTTACGCCCGCCGGTCGGCGTCGACGCCGTCGATCTCCCCTCGGTCAATGTCTCTCGGTGGAATCGCACTCGCCACGGATTTCGCGCTGCTCGTGGTCGCGGCGACCGCCCTGAGCTACCTCGCCAGGCTGACGAACCAGCCGACCATCGTCGCCTACGTCCTCACCGGGGTCGTCGTCGGCCCGATCGGCCTCAACCTCGTCACCGAGGATCAGCTGATCGAGATCATGGCCGAGCTCGGGCTCGGCTTTCTCCTCTTCTTGCTCGGGATCGAGATGCGGTTCGACGACATCAGGGAGATCGCCAGACCCGTCGGCGCGATCGCCGTCGGCCAGGCCGTCCTGCAGGCGATCGCCTCGACGGCCGTCGCCTTGCTGCTCGGCTTCACGCTCTTCCAGTCGCTGATGATCGCCCTCGCGACGACGTTCGGCGCGACGCCGATCATCGTCAAGGTCCTCGGCGACAAGGGCGACCTGAAGAGCCTCTACGGCAAGGTCGACGTCGGCATCCTGATCTTCCAGGACATCTACCTGGTGATGGCGCTCGCGATCCTCGCGGT
>SKPV01000100.1 GCA_007119345.1 Halovivax sp. | reverse complement strand
CCTCACCGTTGTAGTCCCACGTGATGTTCAGGTAGGCGTCCTGGGTGTTCTCGAGGTCGACCTTGACCACGCCGTAGTCACCGGGGGTGGCGCGGACGAGGTTCTCTTCGAAGCTGATCTGTGCTTCGTCAGCGTCGAGGACCTCGATCGAGAACTCGTCCTCGGCGACCGTGTCGGCCGCGGAGGCGGTCAGGTTCTGCGTACCGACGTCGTCCTCGCTGAAGGTGAACTCAACGTTCTGGACGCTGCTGACGCCCTCGAGCGTGAGGACGTCGTCGTCGTAGGACGTGTCGGCGTAGTCGATGATCTCGTCAAGCTCCTCGCCGTCGAAGTTCTCGGCGGTGAGTTCGAGGTCGTAACCACTGCGCTCGGAGTCAAACTCGACGTTGACAGACTCGCCGGCGTTGACGGCGTCAGCGGCGGGCGACGCGGTCAGACTCTGCGAGGAGAGGGTGAAGCCGGCATCCGCGTCGGCTTCCGGGCCACTAATTTCCCACTCGCCAGTGTTGTCGAGGCGGTTGGTCTCGATCTTCAGATAGCCATCGCCGGCTTCGATCTCACGGAACTCGGACTCGTCGTCGCTGACCAGCTCAACCGTGTAAGTCTGGTCGTCCGTGATCGACTCGTCAGTGATGTTCAGCGTCTGTCCGTGCCAGAATCGGTCGTCCTCTGCGTTGGGCCAGTCGTTAAGCGTCTCCTCGGCGGTTGCGGAGCCGGCAAATGCGGCTCCCATCGCGACGACGGAGAGCACCATGATCGCGGCAAGGAACACCGCTCGTCCCTTTTCGCGCATACTGGTTTCGTTTCGTGTCATGTGTTGTGTTAAGTTCGTGTTTCGCTTGGTTAGCGATCGATTCACCGGGGCTCGTTCACCAGCACGTCCGCCCGGCGCGGACGGTTGGTTTATCGACCTCCCGGGTAGGGGTATCAGGTCATTTCTAATCCCCCGTAATAAGTTTTCTAGTTTCCGATCGTCAATCCGGCGACATGGTAGCCCGATATTACGGCGAATGAGTCGTTCTACGGGCGCTATTCGGCCGGAACCCCGTCGGTGTACGCCTCCGTTTATTAGGGTCCGCTAACCGAACGGTCCATCGAGCACGTCCGGCGTTGCTGGAATATTGTCTTACCAGCCGTGAAGGGGGGATTACTTCGAGCAGTCATCGCCCGTAACCCACCGTCATACTACTGGAATGTTCCAACATAAGGTGGTTTCATTCCCGGAGTCATTCCCCGGTCGTTGGCTCATGAGTGTCGGTGCTTAGTGAATATCTTCTGTTTTGGATAGAAATATTGATTTAGTTACAACAACGGGCCATTCCACCCATTCTGAACGGTGATGATCACACTCGGGAGAGCCCCTCAGGCTCGCTGGTGTGTTGGGTTTGCCGTTACGATCAGCAGGCTCACTACATCTGCACCACCATCGCTCGTGCGCGTGAATCACTATAATTGACAGCGGTCGAGAACGAATAGATATGCGATCGAACCATCACGTGGTAATCGACAGCGGTCGAGAACGAATAGATATGCGATCGAACCATCACGTGGGACTCGACTGATTCGGGTCTTTCGAGCGGAGGGCTCGTTAGCGTCAACTCGAGATGTTGTAGGTGGGTCAGCACCGGACCCATGCGAAGACGTACTCGCTTCGCTGCGTGCGTCTTCTCTACTTCGAATCCTTGAGCGCACTCTCCACTCACGGATTGTTCGCGGAGAGTGCGCGGGACAGGATTCGAACCTGCGGACCCCTACGGGACAGCGTCCTAAGCGCTGCGCCGTTGGCCGCTTGGCTACCCGCGCGCAGGTTCGATTATCGGCGAAACGAGTAAGAACCTATCGGTCCGGCGGGTGCTTATCGGTGGGTCACCGGCTCCTCGGGCGTCCAGTCCGGCGGGACGATGAACGTCACGTGTTCCGAATCGCGGAGCTGGTGGAGCTCGGCGGCTTGCTCTGCGAGAGATCGGTCCCGGTAAGGCATCTCGAGGCCGCAGCCGGTGCAGACGAGTTTACAGGTTGGTTCTGACATGCGGTGGACGGTCGCCGCCGCCGGCCGACGCGGGGCGTCTACCGCCCGTTGGAAGCCTCGGGCGTTTAGTATTCGTAGCGTAGCCTCACGCGGCCTGAATCACGCGTTTTCGGGCTCGTTCGTACGTGAAGATTGGATTCCGTACACGTACCTTGTGGGCACAGTCGGCTTCCGGGGACGGTCTCGTCCGGCGGCGCCGTTCGTCGCGGGATCGATTTTATGTCCGGTCGGCGTGAAGAGCCCTCGAATGCACAACGCGAGGGAACGGATCGCCCACGGGGAGTGGCTGGACGAACTCGACCGAGCGGCCGACCGGCTCGATCTCTCGGCGGACGCGCGATCGGTCGCCGTCGACCTCTTCCTCTCGGACGTCCCCGAAGCGGATCGCTCGAAGCGCGCGGTGCTCGCCGCCAGCCTCTACGCCGGCGCGCTGATCGCCGGTGACGGACGGTCCCAGGGGACCGTGGCCGCCGCCGCGGAGGTCTCTCGGCTGTCGATTCAGTCCCGCTGGAAGGAGTTGCTCGCGGACGCGGGCCTCGAGCCGCCGAGCTGGTGAGTCACCCCCGGCGCTTGCCGTCTCGTCCCTCGCGATCGGGCGTCAGGTTTCCGTGCTCGTCGATTTCGCCCTCGACGATGCGCGTGCTCGAGATGATGTCTCCGTCCGCCGCCCTGACGTGGGGAACCACCACGAGTTCGAGCGGCTCGTGGCCCCGCTCGCGCCGGATCTCGTTGATCCGCTTGCCGCCGTCGACCGTCTCCGGCGAGACGACCAGGGCGTCGAACTGCGCCTCGGTCGCGATTCCCGTCGGCTCCTCGAGCGTCCGGACCTCGAACTCGCGGTCCCGCGCGGACGCGAACGCTTCGAGCTCGGCCCGGAGGTCCCGTGCGCGCTCGTCGTACGGGCGGACGTACCTGTCGACGTGGCGGGTCGCCGGCGCGAGTTCGTCGCTCGTCAGGCCGACGGTGACGTCCCCGAGCTCGAACGCGCGTTCGAACAGCTGTCGGTGGCCGTCGTGGACCGGATCGAAGGTGCCACCGAGCGCGACCTTCATACACGCCCCCATTGGGTCAGGGCGTATAAAAGAGTCGAAACGAGCGATCTCGCGCGCCGACCGAACCCCGCCGAGCCGGCTCCGGGTAGACGGGCCTCGCCCGAGTCGTTCTCCGGGACCGTTTTTCCCGCGTGACCCTCCGCATCCTTTTTAGTCGTACCCGTGACTGTGACGGTATGGGACTGGACGAGGACGCGCTCGAGTACCACCGCATCGATCCGCCCGGCAAACTCGAGATCTCGACGACGAAACCGACGAACACCCAGCGGGACCTCTCGCTCGCGTACTCGCCGGGGGTCGCGGCACCCTGTATGGAGATCCACGAGGACGAAACCGACGCTTACACGTACACGGCGAAGGGCAACCTCGTCGGCGTGGTCTCGAACGGCTCCGCCGTGCTCGGACTCGGCGACATCGGTGCCCAGGCGTCCAAACCCGTCATGGAGGGGAAGGGGGTTCTCTTCAAGCGCTTCGCGGACATCGACGTCTACGACGTCGAGCTGGACGAGACCGATCCCGACCGGCTAATCGACGCGGTGAAGATGATGGAGCCGACCTTCGGGGGGATCAACCTGGAGGACATCAAGGCGCCGGAGTGTTTCATCATCGAAGAGCGCCTGCGCGAGGAGATGGGGGTTCCCGTCTTCCACGACGACCAGCACGGCACCGCCATCATCTCCGGGGCGGCGCTGCTCAACGCCGCCGACATCGCCGGCAAGGATCTCTCCGACCTGGAGATCGTCTTCTCCGGCGCGGGCGCGAGCGCGATCGCGACGGCCCGGTTCTACGTCTCCCTCGGCTGCAAGTCCGAGAACATCACCATGTGTGACTCCTCGGGCATCATCACCGAAGAGCGCGCCGCCCGCGGCGACGTCAACGAGTACAAGCGCGAGTTCGCTCGCGACGTACCGGAGGGGTCGCTCGCGGACGCGATGGCCGGCGCGGACGTCTTCGTCGGGCTCTCCATCGGCGGGATCGTCGACCAGGAGCTCGTCCGGTCGATGGCCGACGACCCCATCATCTTCGCGATGGCCAACCCGGACCCCGAGATCGGCTACGAGGATGCGAAGGAAGCCCGCGACGACACCGTCATCATGGCTACGGGCCGTTCGGACTACCCGAATCAGGTCAACAACGTCCTCGGGTTCCCGTTCATCTTCCGCGGGGCCCTCGACGTCCGCGCCACCGAGATCAACGAGGAGATGAAGGTGGCCGCCGCACGCGCGCTCGCCGAGCTGGCCCGCGAGGACGTCCCGGACGCGGTCGTCAAGGCCTACGGCGACGATCCGATCCAGTACGGTCCCGACTACATCATCCCGAAGCCGGTCGATCCCCGGGTGCTGTTCCGGGTGGCGCCCGCGGTCGCCGAGGCCGCGATGGAGTCGGGCGCCGCCAGGGTCGAGATCGACCTCGAGAAGTACGAGGCCCGACTCGAGGCCCGACTCGGCAAGTCCCGCGAGATGATGCGCGTCGTGCTGAACAAGGCCAAGAGCGATCCCAAGCGGGTCGCGCTGGCCGAAGGCGACGACGAGAAGATGATCCGCGCGGCCTACCAGCTCCGCGAGCAGGGGATCGCCGAGCCGGTGCTGATCGGCGACGAGGAGACGATCGCTCGCACCGCCGCCGAACTCGGCCTCGACTTCGCGCCGACGGTCGCCGACCCGACCACCGGTGACTACGAGAGCTACGCCGATCGGCTCTACCAGCTCAGAAAGCGAAAGGGGCTCACGCGATCGGAGGCGGATGAGCTCATCCGACGGGACACCAACTACTTCGGCAGCGTGATGGTCGAAGAGGGCGACGCGGACGCCCTGCTGACGGGGCTGACCCACCACTACCCGTCGGCCCTGCGGCCGCCGCTGCAGGTGATCGGGACGGCCGACGACGTCGAGTACGCCGCCGGGGTCTACCTCCTCACGTTCAAGAACCGCGTCGTCTTCATCGCCGACGCGACGGTCAACCAGGATCCCGACGAGGAGGTCCTCGCGGAGGTCACGAAGCAGACGGCCGAGCTGGCCCGCCGGTTCAACATCGAACCGCGCGCGGCGCTGCTCTCGTACTCGAACTTCGGGAGCGTCGACAACGAGGGAACCCGAAAGCCCCGTCGGGCGGCCGGCGACCTTCGGGCGGATCCCGCGGTCGACTTCCCCGTCGACGGCGAGATGCAGGCCGACACGGCCGTCGTCGAGGACATCCTCGAGGGGACCTACGAGTTCTCCGACCTCGACGAGCCCGCGAACGTGCTCGTCTTCCCGAACCTGGAGTCGGGGAACATCGGCTACAAGCTCTTGCAGCGGCTCGGCGGTGCGGACGCAATCGGCCCGATGCTCGTCGGGATGGACAAACCGGTTCACGTGTTGCAGCGCGGCGACGAGGTCAAAGACATCGTGAACCTGGCGGGCGTTGCGGTCGTCGACGCGCAGGAGGAGTAGCGTGGATCGAGCGAGCGAAGCGAGCGAGATCCACGTTGTGGCGAGCGGTGAACGCAGTGAACCGCGAGGGGCGTGGCCGACCGGAGGGAGGCCACGTTACGGCGAGCGGTGAAACCAGTGAACCGCGAGCAGCGTGCCCGGCGGACGAGAGCATTCGTACAACGAACGGCGAACGGTGCGAGGACTGAGCGGAGCGAAGTCCTCGGTACGGCGAACGGGGAACGAAGTGAGCCGTGGGCCAGGTGAGCCGTGAGCCAGGTGAGCCGCGAGCGGCGACCGGCGGAAGCCGCGAGGAGCGGGGCCCTCGCCGCGCTCGAGCACCGTCGAGCCGCGAGCGGCGCGCTCGGGGGACGAGCGCGCTCGCCCTCGCGCCCGCCTCACTCCATCGGTTCCATCTCGACGTCCGCGGACGTGCTCGACGAGCTGGGGCCGACGAACTCGCGCCAGTGGCGGACGCCCCAGATGCCGAGGCCGGTGCAGATGATCGCGGCCGCCATGAATAGCACGAGCAGTCCTCGCTGGATGACGGTCGTCGGTTCGTGGGCCGCGTAGTACGCCCCTTCCGTGGCGAAGCCGGCCAGGAGGCCCGTACCGAGGCCGATCCCGGTGGTCGCGATCAGGATCTGCGCGCCGTCGCGCTCGCGGTCGTCGAGCTTCCAGAGCGCGAGGATGAAGCCGATCGCGAAGACGAGGACGTAGAAGGGGAGCCGGGACGTGGCGCCGGCGACGATCCGTCCCTCCCAGAGTACGGCGACACCCACGAACGCCGAGGTGAGCAGGACCGTCGAGCCGGCGATCGTCCAGAACGCGCGACTCGACAGCAGCGTCCGGAGCCGGTCCGAATTCATACCGTACGGACGACGCTCCTCCCTCAAAAGCGTTGAGGCATTCCGACGGGTCGCCGCTCGGACAGGAAGCATATATGGAACGACTTCGTAGCGGGGGACGAGAGGCATGGCCGAGTCGATCGAGCGGTTCCCGGTGTCGGAGAAAGGGTTCACCTTCCCCATCAACGAGGTCCTGACGGGACGAGGGTTCGTGACCGGCAAGTCCGGCAGCGGGAAGTCCAACACCGCGAGCGTGGTCGCCGAGGAGCTCCTCGACCGCGGGCTGGGGCTCATGATCATCGATACGGACGGGGAGTACAGTGCGCTCAAGGAGCGCTACGAGCTGTTGCAGGTCGGCGGCGACGACCAGTGCGACCGCGAGATCACGGCCGAGGACGCCCCGCTGATCGCGGACCTCGCGCTCGAGGAGAACGTCCCCATCATCCTCGACGTCTCGGGCTACATGGACGAGGAGGTCGCGGACGACGTCATCCACGCCGTCGTCCGCGAGCTGTTCGTCGCGGAGAAACAACACCAGAAGCCCTTCTTGCTGTTCGTCGAGGAGGCCCACGAGTTCATCCCGGAGCGCGGCGGCGGGGACGACATCCACAAGATGCTCGTGCGCGTGGCCAAGCGGGGGCGAAAGCGGGGACTGGGTATCGTCGCGATGTCCCAGCGACCGGCTGCGGTCGCGAAGGACTACATCACCCAGTGCGACTGGCTCGTCTGGCACCGGCTCACCTGGGAGAACGACACGAAGGTCGCGGGCCGAATCCTGGGCGGCGACGCCGCCGAGAGCGTCCAGTCCCTCGACGACGGGGAGGCGCTCGTGATGACCGACTGGGACGAGAAGATCTCCCGAGTCCAGTTCCGCCGGAAGAAGACGATCGACCAGGGGTCGACGCCGACCCTCCGCGAAGCGTACGGTCCGCCCGGCGCCCGAGAGGATCACGTCACCCACGTCAAAGACGAGGTGGCGGAGGGGGACGACGAAGGCGCCGACGGGGCGTCCGCGGACGCCGACGGATCGGAGGACCCCGGGGACGCTTCGACCGAGGAGACGACCGGAACGTCGGACGGGGAGCCGCCGGATCCGGACACCGCAACGGCCGAGGAACCTTCGGCGCCGGCGGAGGAGTCGACCGCCGCGAGCGGCGCCCCACGGGACCGCGCGAGCAACTGGGATCTGAGCGACGTCGACATCGAACCGCGACAGCCGGCGATCGGGACGAGACCGGACAACGCCAGGACGGCGTCACCGCCCGTCGACGGACCTCCCGCCGGCGCGGCGGCTTCCGCCGCCGAACCCGATGCCGGATCGGGGGACGGCGGCCGGGTCGCTGATAGCGTCGAATCGGCCGCCGGGACGGCCTCCGGGGAGCGGCGCGTGCGGTCCGAGCGACGGGCTCCCCTCGACGAGCCGGACGAGTACGATCCCGTCTGGGAGATCGCCCAGCTGATCGTCTACTGTTACGGCACGGTCGTTCGGGCCCACCGGCGGGCCCACCGGCGCGTCAGCGGGTTCTTGCTCGCTCGCTTTTCGGGACTTCGCGAGCGCGCGGTCGGACCCAGACGCCACGACGGGCCGGGTCGGGTGGACAGGGCGCTGGCAGCGTTGCTCTCGCTCTCGATGATCGTCGGCGCGTACGCGCTCGTCTTCGGAGCCCTGGCGCTGCTGGCGGCGGGGTGAGACGGACGCGATGGCCCGACTGGATGCCGGTATCGGGTCCCGACGGCTGGTGGATACGGCGCTTCGATCGTCGAGCGTCGGTCGATACCGGGACGGGTCGGCCCGCTGTTCGGTCCGCAGCTCAGTCTCCGGCGTGGCGGTTCGCTCGAGACGGCGGCGGGTGACCGCCGGCCGTCGTCTCCGCCGCCGTCGGGGTCGGTAGCACGCACCGCGCCGGTTCCCGGTTGACGTGCTCGTACTGTTCGGGCGTGTTGGCGAGCGGATGGGCCGGGTTCTGGTCGCTGTCGATGCGGGCCGCCCTGACCTCGGCGAAGCCGGTGAGGCGGGCCCTGATGCCGCGCCAGTGGTTTGCGCTCGCCTCCGGAACGGAAAACGGACGCGGCGGCTTCCGGTCGGGGTGTCCGGTGGCGAGAACGGCGTTGTTCACGTTGCTGGCGAGGTCGTCGTGGTCGACGAGGATGCCGACGTGGGCGTCAGGCGGCGCTCGCGCGGCGAGGACGTCGAGTCCGAGGTGCAGCGCTCGGTACTCGGCCACGTTGTTGTCCGGGGGCGCGTCCGGCGTCGAGAGCCGTGCGACGCGCGTCCCGTCTCGCGTCTCGATGACGGCGCCCAGACCCCCGCCGGAGTCTCTGAACGAACCGTCGGTGGCGACGTAGAAGTCTCGATGGTGCGTTCGAGGGGGGTGGGCGATGTGGGGGGTCGGCGACTCGTCGAATAGGTCCCGCAAGGCGGGGCGGCCGTGAGCGGCCATGCTAATCGTTCAGAGCCTGAAGAATATAAAAGTATGGCCGGATTCTCGACACGCGTTCCCCCATTTGAATCTTCGCCCGTGTTCACAGTAACCTCACCGTCGGAATCGACCGACGGTCTCCAAAATCCAGTATTTATAAATAGTGGACACGTCATTGGTACTCCTATGCAGGGTGCTGACAAAACGACTATCGACCGACGTAACATCCTTCGCTACACCGGTGCCGCAGCCGGCACGTCAGGAATCCTGGCGCTCGCTGGTTGCGTCGGCGGCGACGACGCCACCGACGGCGATGACGACGACGACGAAACGGACCGGGAGTTCCCGGAGGAGATTACGGTCACGCTGTCGCAGTTCCCGGACACGATCGACCCGCTCGATCACATCACGGGGGACTACTTCGACGTCTACGACCACATCTACGAGCCGCTGTTCGACTTCGAACCCGGGGAAGGGATCTTCCCGCGCGTCGTCGAGGACTGGGAGCCCCAGGGCGACGGCACGACCCACGTCCAGCTCAGAGACGACGTCGTCTTCCACAACGGCGAGGAACTGACGGCCGAGGACGTCGCCTGGACGATCAATCGAACGGTCGACCCCGACATGGGCGTCGCGAGCCCGATCGGCACGTTCGGCCTCGGCTCGATCGAGGGGGCCGAGGCGGTCGACGATCTCACGGTTTCGATCAGCTACGGCGCCGCGCCGGGGCTCGCGGAGTTCGAGTTCGGCAACTACGCCCGCGCCCTCAACCGTGATTGGGCGATCGAGAACCACGACGCCGAGGACGACGCGATCTCCGGCGCCGACGCCGAGGACTTCAACGGGACCGGCCCGTACGAGGTCGTCGACTTCACGTCGGGCGAGGAGATCGTCCTCGAGCGGTTCGACGACTACTGGGGCGAGGAGCCGCCGTTCGAGACGGTCACGTTCAACGCCTCCGGCGAGTCCAGCAGCCGGGTGGCGGCGCTCGAAACCGGCGAGTCGGACCTCACGATCAACATCCTCCCCGAGGACGTCGCTACGGTACAGGAGGCGGACGACGTGGAGATCCGGAACGTGACGAGCTTCCGGAACATCTTCTGTCCGATGAAGAACACCGTGGCCCCGTTCGACAGCCAGGAGTTCCGCCAGGCGATGAACTACGCCGTCGACAACGAGGAGATCGTCGAGACGGTGCTCAGCGGCTTCGGCGAGGCGCGCGGCCAGCCGGTCGCGCCGGGCATCAACGGCTTCAACCCCGACATCGAGCCCTACGAGCAGGACATCGGGCGGGCCGAGAGCCTCGTCGAGGACAGCGGCTACGGCGGGATGGAGATCGAACTGACGGCGCCGCAGGGTCGGTACCTCAACGACGCGGCGATCGGCGAGACGATGGCCGACATGATCGACCAGCTCGACAACGTCAGCTGCGAGGCGAACATCGTCGACTTCGGCGTCGTCTCCGACGCGAACCAGGCCGGCGTCGACCCCGACGAGATCGAACACCCGTTCTACATGATCGGCTGGGGGACCATCACCGGCGACACCGACTACGGCGTCCAGGGCTTCTTTACGATCCCGGACAACGAGTCTCGCACGTTCGACGACGAGGAGCTCAGCGACGCGATCCTCGAGAGCCAGCAGATCGAGGACCTCGACGAGCGGCGACAGGCGCTGGAGGAGGTCAACCAGCTGGCCCACGAGAAGGCGCCGTTCGTCTTCCTGCACACCCAGGAGAGCATCTACGGCATCAACGACGTGATCCAGTGGGATCCCCGCGAAGACGAGACGGTCTACCTCTGGGAAATGGAGTGACGGCGTCCGGACGGACGTAGCGAAAGCATCAATACCTCTCGCAGTTTTTCTCGAAACATTCCGATGTCCTTGGGCAAGTTCTTGGTTCGGCGGGTACTCCAGGGAATCTTCGTACTCTGGGGTGTGGTCACGATCCTGTTCGGGCTCCGAGCGGTGTCGCCCGGCGACCCGGCGACCCTGATGCTCGGGGAGGGTGCGAGTCGGGAACTTATCGAGCACGTCAGAGAGGAGGAGGGGCTGAACGAACCGATCGTCGTCCAGTATCTGGATTACCTCCAGGGGCTGGTCGTCGGCGACTTCGGGTACTCCTGGCAGTCGAACCGGCAGGTCTCGGCGATGGTGATCGAACGGATCCCGGCGACGCTCGAGCTGGCGATCGCCGCGACGATCGTCGCGGTCGCCATCGCGATCCCGCTGGGCGTGATCTCGGCGACGCGACGCAACCAGCCCGCCGACTACGGCGCGACGACGTTCTCGTTGCTCGGCATCAGCACGCCCAACTTCTGGCTCGGGTTGATGCTGATCCTCGTGCTCGGCGTCTGGTACGGAATTCCGTACCCGAGCGTCGGATTCTCCACGTTCGCGGGAGCCAACCTCCCGTACCCGAACTCCCTTCGGCTCGCGTTCTACGACTTCCCGACGGGTCGGCGGGCGGTCGGGTTTCACGAGGCGGTCTGGGCCCTGGTGGCCGACCAGTCGGTGACCGAGATGGGCGTCTGGCTGAAGTACATCACGCTCCCGGCGATCACACTCGGGACGTACTTTACGGCCCTCATCACCCGCCTCACGCGCAGCGGCATGCTCGACGAACTCGGCAAGCCCTACGTCACCGCGACGGAGGCGAAGGGACTCCCCTGGGTCCTGATCCGGTACAAGCACGTCCTCCGGAACACCATGATCCCCATCATCACCGTGCTCGGCCTCCAGATGGGGACGCTGATGGGCGGCGCCGTTATCACCGAGACCGTCTTCAACTGGCCGGGACTCGGACTCCGGCTCATCGACGCGCTACACGCGCGCGATTGGCCGCTCATGCAGGGCATCATCCTGTTCATCGCCGGCGCGTTCGTGATCATCAACATCGTCGTCGACGCGCTGTACGCGTCCCTCAACCCGCAGGTGACCGAGGAATGATTTCGGACAGAGTCAAATCGAACCTGAGAGAGACGTTCTTCGAGAGCCTGCTGCCGAAACTGGGTCTGGTGTTGTTGGTCGGAATCACGCTGATGGCGTTGTTCGCGCCGATGCTGGCTACGCACGACCCGACGTCGACGGGGCACTTCACCGAGCAAGGGACGGAGTACCCGCCGATCGGCCACGAGTTCTCGACCACGGTCGCCCAGGAGGGAGAGATCGGCGAAGTGGAAGTCGAGTCGAGCAGGGAGCACATCCTCGGGACGAACAACGTCGGGCAGGACGTCTTCTCCAGGTTCGTCTACGGCGCCCGCGTCTCGCTGGTCGTGGGCCTCCTGGCGACGGGGCTCGCGCTGCTCATCGGCGTCCCCGTCGGCCTCGTCGCGGGCTACTACGGCGGTCGCGTCGACGACGGGTTGATGCGCATCGCGGACGTCATGCTCGCGTTCCCGGCGCTGGTGCTCGCGCTCGCGCTGATCGGCGTCTTCGGCACGTCACCGGTACACGTCCCCGACCCGATCGTGCTGGCCGGCTTCGCGGAGGGGATGCCGGAATCGATCCCGATACCGGGCTCGGTCACGATCGTCGCGGCGCTGGTCATCTGGGTCTGGTTCGCACGCGTCGCGCGCGGGGAGGCGATGTCGCTTCGCAATCAGGAGTACGTCAAAGCGAGCAAGAGCTTCGGCATGAGCAACACGAAGATCCTCCTCAAGCACGTCCTGCCGAACAGTCTCACCCCGATCATCGTCCTCGCGACGATACAGGTCGCAGTGATCATCCTGCTGGAAGCCTCGCTGGCGTTCCTCGGGTTCTCCGGCACCACGCTGTCGTGGGGCTACGAGATCGAGCGCGGCCAGGACGTCCTCCGGACGCGGCCGTGGGTGTCGATCGTTCCGGGGGTCGGGATCATGCTGACCGTCATCAGCGTCAACCTGTTGGGAGACTGGTTCCGAGACGCGTTGGACCCGAACATCGAAGGCGGAGAGCGAGGTGCCTGAGATGAGCGAAGACATCATTCGCGTCACGGATCTGTCGACGCGATTTTTCACCAAGGAGGGGACGGTGAACGCGGTGTCGAATCTCGATCTGCGGGTCGAACGCGGCGAAGTGTTCGGCATCGTCGGCGAGAGCGGCAGCGGGAAGAGCGTCACGGCGCTGTCGATCATGGATCTGGTCGACTCGCCCGGCGAGATCACCGGCGGCTCGATCGAGTACCGGAACGCGGAGTTCGCGGACGCCGTCCGGGACGATCATCCGGACGCGGTCGACGGGGAGTTCGTCGACCTGCTCGGAGTTCCGGATGCCGCTCGTCGGTCGCTGCGCGGGACGTCGTTCAGCATGATCTTCCAGGATCCCGAGAGCAGTTTCAACTCCAGTCTCACGGTGGGCGAACAGCTCGCCGAGGCGGTCGAGGTCCAGCGCCGGGCGAGCGCCAGACCGCGCTCGGGGCGCGCGCGGACGAACCGCGAGGAGTACACGTTCGGCAACTACGCCCTGTCGACGGTGTTGCCCTCCCAGCGGTACGTGCGCGAGGAGAGCCGGGACCGCGCCATCGAGTTACTCGAGATGGTCGGCATTCCGGATCCGGCCCAGCGCGCCGAGGAGTACCCCTACGAGTACTCCGGGGGGATGCTCCAGCGGGCGATGATCGCCCAGGCGCTCGCCGGCGAACCGGACGTGCTGATCGCCGACGAGCCGACGACCGCGCTGGACGTCACCATCCAGGCCCAGATCCTCGACCTGCTGAACGACCTCCAACAGGAGACCGGCATGACGATCCTACTGATCACGCACAACCTGGGCGTGGTGGCGCGGATGTGCGATCGCGTGGGCGTGATGTACGCCGGCGAGATCGTCGAGCGCGGCGCTCTCGAGGACGTATTCGATCGGCCGGTCCATCCGTACACCCAGGGCCTCCTCGGGAGCATCCCGGATCTCGAGGGCGTGACCGGGCGGCTCCAGCCGATTCCGGGCAACGTGCCGAGCCTCATCGACCACGAGATGCCCGACCGCTGTTACTTCGCCGACCGCTGTCCGAAGGCGATGGACGAGTGCCTCGAGAAACCGCCCGAATTCGACGTCGACGGCGACCACCACGCCACGAAGTGCTACCTCGCCGAGGTCGAGTACGCCGAATCGCGGGCGCTCCCCGAGGGGTACTTCGAGGCCGAGGACGCGGCCGGGACCGACGAGCGTCCGGTGGCCGACGACGACGAGCCGGCCGGCCGGGCCGGTTCTGGAACCGGCCGGGAGGCGACGACGAATCCGGCCGGGGACGCCGGCACGAAGGGAGGTGAGTCGGAGTGAGTCGCGAGGCCGACCGACCGCTCGTCAGCGTCGAGAACCTCACGAAGTACTTCTACGAGCAGAACTCGATCCTCGACCGATTGCTGGGTGCGGAGCCGGTCGCCGTGCGGGCGGTCGACGGGGTGAGTTTCGACATCCACCGCGGCGAAACCCTCGGACTCGTCGGCGAATCCGGCTGCGGCAAGTCGACGACCGGCGAGACGTTGCTGCACCTCCAGGAACCGACCGACGGGACCGTCGAATTCGGGGGCCGCGACGTCTTCGAGCTGGCCGGCGAGGAACGCAACGAGTTCCGCCGCTCCGCCCAGGTCGTCTTTCAGGATCCGTTCTCGAGTCTCGATCCCCGCATGCCGATCGGAAAGATCGTCAAACAACCGCTCGACGTCCACGAGGTGGGCTCCGACGAGGAGCGACGGGAGCGGGTCGAGGAACTGCTCGAACTCGTCGGCCTCTCCGCGGAGCAGTTCGATCGCTACCCGCACGAGTTTTCGGGCGGCCAGCGCCAGCGGATCGCGATCGCCCGCGCGCTCGCCCTGGAGCCGGAGTTCGTCGTCCTGGACGAACCGACGAGCGCCCTCGACGTCTCGGTCCAGGCGCAGGTGCTCAATCTGCTGGACGACCTCCAGGACGAGTTCGACCTCACCTACCTGTTGATCAGCCACGACCTCTCGGTGATTCGCCACGTCTGCGATCGGGTGGCGGTGATGTACCTCGGCGAGGTCGTGGAGATCGGACCGGTCGAGGAGATCTTCGCCGATCCCAAACACCCGTACACGCGGGCGCTGCTGGCGAGCGTCCCCCGGGCGTCGAGCGACGAGAAGCACCGCGAGCGCGAGACGATCTCGGGGGACGTGCCGTCGCCGCGGAATCCGCCGAGCGGCTGCCGGTTTCGCACCCGCTGTCCGCAGGTGATTCCGCCCGAGGACCTGGATGTCGAGCAGGAACAGTACCGCGCGGTGATGGCCGTTCGCCAGCGCGTCGAAAACCGCGCTATCTCGTTCGAACTCGCGTACGAGGACGCCGACGTCGATCCCGACGACGACGAGGAGCTCGGCGCCGAGGAGCGCCGACGCGTCGTCGACGCGGTCGCCGACCAGCTCCTGAACGTCGAACTTCCGTCGGCCGAGCGCCGGACCGTCGAGCGAGCGCTGGGACTGGCCGTCGACGGCGACTGGGACGAGGCCGCCGAGGGGCTCCGCGACCGCTACGAGAGCGTCTGCGAGACCCACCGCCCCGAACTCGTCGACGAACCGCACCCGGCAGCCTGTCACCTCCACGACGTGCCTTCGACCGAGGCGCCCGAGGCGCCCCCGGCCACCCGGGACGATTGATCGCCGACTGTCCGCCGGCCGACTCTCGCGACCCGCCGTGCGGTCGAGTCGACCGGATCGTGCTTTCGCGCGGTGGGGTCGACCGGATCGTGCTTTCGCGCGGTGGGGTCGACCGGATCGTGCTTTCGCGCGGT